>JBJOKY010000181.1:0-9863 GCA_046045865.1 Pseudomonadota bacterium
CGTGAAGATCAGCTCCATGGCCAGGGCCATCTTGCCGCCGGGCACGACGATGGTGTTGGCGCGGCTCATCCACGAGTTGTTGATCATGTTGAGCAGGTACTGGAAGTCGATGCCCTTGGGATTGGCGAAGCGGATCACGCAGATGCTCTCGTCGGGGCTCGGGATGTCGCGCGCCACGAAGGGGTTGCTGGTGTCCACGGTAGGCACGCGCTGGAAGTTCACGTGCGTGTGGGTGAACTGCGGGCAGATGTAATTCACGTAGTCGGGCATGCGGCGCAGGATGGTGTCGGTCACCGCCTCGGTGCTGTAGCCGCGCATCTTCTTGTCTCGGTAGAGCTTCTGGATCCACTCCAGGTTGATGACCGGCACCACGCCGATGAGCAGGTCGGGATGGCGGGCGATGTCCACCTCGGGCGTGACCACCGCGCCATGCAGGCCTTCGTAGAAGAGCATGTCGGTGCCAGCCGGCACGTCCTCCCAGGCCGTGAAGGTGCCGGGCTCCTGCTTGTAGGGGGCGGCTTCCTCGGCATCGTGCAGGTATTTGCGGCGCTGGCCGCTGCCGGTCTCGCCATAGGCACGGAAGAGCTGCTCCAGTTCGGCGAAGAGGTTGTTCTCCGGGCCGAAGTGGCTGAAGTTGCGGTTGCCGGCCTTCTCGGCCTCGGCCTGGCGCTTCTTCATCTCCTTGCGGTCATAACGATGGAAGCTGTCGCCTTCGATGATGGCGGCATTGACCTGCTCGCGCCGGAAGATGTTCTCGAAGGTGCGGGTGACCGAGGTGGTGCCGGCACCGGAGGAGCCGGTGATGGCAATGATGGGATGGCGTTCGGACATGGGGAAACTCTCCGTCTATCTGGAATCCTGGGGGCGCCTGGCGGGCGCGGGGCGATGCCGTCCTAGCACTCAGTCCCGGAACAGCGAGCGCTCGGCGAACAGGGGTGTCGCGAAGTCGTTCTTCACCGGCTCGTGGTGGTAGCGCTCGATGCGCTCGACCTCGTTCCTGGAACCGAAGACCAGGCCGATGCGCTGGTGCAGCGACGTGGGCACCACGCCCAGCACGGGCTGCCGGCCGGTGGAGGCACGCCCCCCCGCCTGCTCCATCAGCATGCCGATGGGATTGGCCTCGTAGAGCAGGCGCAGGCGACCCGCCTTGCTGGGATCCTTGGTGTCGCGCGGGTACATGAAGACGCCGCCGCGCATGAGGATGCGGTGCGCCTCGGCCACCATGCTGGCGATCCAGCGCATGTTGAAGTCCTTGCCGCGCGGCCCCGTCTTGCCGGCCAGGACCTGGATGCTGGGGTGGGTGAGGATGAACTCGCCCAGGTTGGGGTGCAGGGTGAAGCCGACCACGCCATTGCCCACCGTGAGCACCAGCATGGTGGTCGGGCCATAGAGCGCATAGCCGGCGGCCACCTGCGTGGCGCCGGGCTGGAAGAAGTCGGCCTCGACCACGTCGCGGCCACTGGCGATCACCTCGTCGGGCGCGCGCAGCACCGAGAAGATGCTGCCCACCGAGACGTTCACGTCGATGTTGGACGAGCCATCGAGCGGGTCGAACACCAGCAGGTACTTGCCGCGCGGGAACTGGGCCGGGATCTGCGCCGGCTCGTCCATCTCCTCCGAAGCCTGGCCGGCCAGGTTGCCGCCCCACTCGGTCATGCGGCAGAAGGCCTCGTTGGCAATGACGTCGAGCTTCTTCTGCACCTCGCCCTGCACATTCACCGCGCCACCCTGGGTCTCGTTCAGGCGGGCGTCGCCCATCACGCCGCCGAGTTCACCAAAGGCCACCGACTGGGCGATGGACTTGCAGGCCAGCGCCACGTCCAGGATGAGCGAGTTCAGATCGCCGCTGGCGCCAGGAAAGCGGCGGCGCTGCTCGATCAGGTATTGCGTCAGGGTGGAACGGTTGGACAAGCTCATGGTGGGCGGGCTCTGGAAGGGGGTGGATGCGGGCGGGGTGTCGTGGCGAGGCGTCGCGGCTGCGGGCGAAACGAAAGGGCGATCCGGCTGACCGGGTGATGCGCCGTGCCGCCTCAGCGGCCGAGCTCGGTGCGCATGGCGTCGATGACGCCGCGGTAGTCGCGCTGGCTGAAGATCGCACTGCCGGCCACGAAGGTGTCGGCGCCGGCATCGGCCACACGGCGGATGTTGTCGACCTTGATGCCGCCGTCCACCTCCAGGCGGATGTCGCGCCCGGTGGCGTCGATGAGCTTGCGCGCCTGCTCGATCTTGCGCAGCGCGCTGTTGATGAAGCTCTGGCCGCCGAAGCCCGGGTTGACGCTCATGATGAGGATGAGGTCGACCTTGTCGATCACCCACTCCAGCACGTCCAGCGGCGTGGCCGGGTTGAAGGCCAGACCGGCCTGGCAGCCCGCGCCCTTGATCAGCTGCAGGGTGCGGTCCACATGGGCGCTGGCCTCGGGGTGGAAGCTCACCAGGTCGGCGCCGGCCTTGACGAAGGCCAGCGCCAGGTCGTCCACCGGCTGCACCATCAGGTGCACGTCGATGGGGCAGGCCGTGCCGTCGGGCTTGACGCTGTGCTTCTTCAGCGCCTGACACACCATGGGGCCGAAGGTCAGGTTCGGCACGTAATGGTTGTCCATCACGTCGAAGTGGATCCAGTCCGCGCCTGCGGCGAGCACATCGCGCACCTCCTCGCCCAGGCGGGCGAAGTCGGCCGAGAGGATGCTGGGGGCGATGCGCAAGGTCATGGTCTGTGGCTCGGTGGTGACGGGTTCGCGGGCTGGCGGTGCAGGGGGCGCAAGGGACGCAAGGGGCGGTGGCGGCGTTGGGTCAGCAATTTCTGGGCTCTTGACAGGGGCTTTGTGCACCGACGGACGTCAATTTATGCGGCGACACATATAAGGTAAATTCACCAATCTTTGGCTTGTGATTCAGATTCTCTGAATGAAAACCATCACCTTCCGCCAGCTGCGGGTTTTCACGGAAGTGGCGCGCCACCTCAGCTTCGTGCGTGCGGCCGAGGTGCTGCACCTCACGCCACCAGCCGTGACCATGCAGGTCAAGGAGCTGGAGGGTGCCATCGAGCTGCCGCTGTTCGACCGCGCCGGGCGCAAGGTCTCGCTCACCACGGCGGGCGAGTACTTCCTGGTCTACGCCAAGCGCATGCTTGCCACGCTGAAGGAGGCGGACGACGCCATGGCACGCTTCCGCAAGCTGGAGACCGGTGTGCTCAGCGTGGGCATGGTCGGCACGGCGAAGTACTTCGTGCCGCGCCTGCTCGGGCGTTTCCGCGAGGAGAACCCCGGCATCGAGCTGCGCCTGAGCGTGAGCGCCAACCGCGAGGAGCTGGTCACGCTGATGCAGAACGCCGACGTCGACCTGGCCATCATGGGCCGCCCGCCCAGGGAGCTGGCCTGCCGCGCCGAGCCCTTCGCGGCGCACCCGCATGTCTTCGTCGCGCCGCCGGGCCACCCGCTGCTGGCGCACGGCGAGGTGTCGGTGGGCGCGCTGGAGCACTACCCGCTCATCGTGCGCGAGCCGGCCTCGGGCACACGCGCGCTGATGGACCGCTTCTTCGCCGAGCACCGCGTCGAGCCGCGCATCGACATGGTCATGCCCAGCAACGAGACCATCAAGCAGGCGGTGATGGCGGGCATGGGCCTGGGCTTTTTGTCGCTGCACACCGCCTGGCTGGAACTCGGTGCCCGGCTGCTCGACATCCTGCCCGTTCAGGGCTGCCCGGTCGTGCGCGCCTGGAACGTGGTGCACCTGCAGTCACGCGTGCTCTCGCCCTCGGCCGAGGCCTTTCGCTACTTCCTGCTCGAAGCGGGCGAACCCTATCTGGCCGAGCAGGACCGGCCATGGGTCACGCCACGCACGGCGGTGTCAGTGCAGTCGTCTGGCCCCGACATGGCCTTGGCCTCTGGCGGAGGCGCCTCGCCGGGGCGGTGAGCAAGGCGGCGTGCGGCCTGGCGCCCGGCCCTGTGCATCAGATCGCCGGAATGCGCAGTACCTGGCCCGGGTAGATGTGATTCGGGCTGGCCAGCACGCGAGGATTGGCCTCAAAGATGCGCCGGTACATCTGCACATCTCCATAGGCGCGCTGGGCGATGATGGACAAGGTGTCCCCGGGTGCCACCACGATCGTGCGCATTTCAGCCTGACGGGTTGTGGCCTCGGACTGGATGGCCGAGACAAAACCCTCCTTGCGCGCCGCTGTTTCCTCCTGTTTCACATCGTCCAGGGCCGATTCGATGCTGCCGCGCACGGCAGCCTGGGCAGTCGTTGCATCACCCTTGACTGTGAGTTGCACCTTGTTCGCCACATCTCGGTTATGCTGTTCCAGCGCCTTAGGGTCACGCGCCAGCTGATCGAGTTTGGCGCTCAGCTCCTCGGCACTTTTCTTTTCGGCCAGCTGCTTGCGTTGTGCCGCCAGAAATTCGGCCTCGGCCGCGTCTGTGCCACCCTGCTCCTTGCCGACATCCGACACGGCTTCGCTGATGAGCTTGGCGGTTTCTGCCGGCGTGGGTGGTCCCTTGTCGATTGACGCCCGCGGACGCACCACCGTGAAGGCCGCAATTAAACCTAATAGCCCGAGAAGATAATAACCCCAGGTGGCATAGTTATGGCCGCCCAGGCGCTTTTCGCCCGGTGATGTTGTCTGTGTGTTCATGATGTCATGCTCCAAATATCTGTGTATTGAAACAATCTGCCGTGCCGGCTGCTGCAGTTGCTTGCGTGGTTGAGGCGCACCGGCTACTTGGATTTGGGTGGCACGACGGTCGTCAGACCTAGGATGCGCCACAGTTGCATGCCATCACGATAATACTTTAGTTTGTCGGCCGGATACCCCATCTTGAGCAGAGCCTGGATCGCGCGAGAGGACTGGTCGCACCACGGGCCGTTACAGAATAGCGCCACTGTGCGGGCACTGCTGAAGTCCATCGCGCTGCCATTCTTGCGTGCACCTAGGGCCAGCAGGATCTTCTCGACCTTGGGGTTTTCGGGCTTGATCAGGGTAAACGGGATATTGATTGCGGTAGGAATGGTCTCGACCTTGTAGAACTCCGGCAGGCGGGCATCGACGATCACGCCGGTGCCGGCCTTGACGTCCTTGCCCATGAACTCCAGCAGTTCCAGTTCGCCAATCGTCTCGACATTTGGGGCTGCCTTGATCGGGTGGATGCAGAAAGGCGGGCAGGGCCGCGAGGTCTTGGCAAAGTCGTCGATCAGCTTGTTGCCCTGATCCTGGATACGCTGAATACGCACGTTGTGGCCATCATGGATCACGTCGACATAAGGAATCTTTTCGGTGATGCCAACCTTGAGTTCTTGCGCAGATACATCCGCGCTACTCAGCAGGAGTGCATGGATCACTCCGATCATCATGTAGGGAAACCGCATCGTCACTCCTCAGGAAAACTCAGGAAAAACCACAGCGACGCCGGCTACGTCATAATTTTCAGGGTAGGCCGTTCGGCTGTATATCGATATCCAGCCGCCTGCAGTCGCTGCAGCACGAGGATCTGAGCTTGAACTTGCTGAGCACAGGTAAAACATCCCCGGTTCATGGGGGTAAAACGCCATCGGACCAGATCGGCGAATTGATGCCGGCATTATTTTGCACATACCACGCGGCGCGGGAACCAGATTCGAACATGCCGATGATCACGCCTTGCGCACGCTGATGCGCAACACGGGTCGGCCAGTATCCGCATCAGACCGGCTGCGTGATTCACTTCGTCAGCGAGAGAAACAGCTCGGGCAGCCGCAGCGGCAGTTGCTCTATGTGGTCGATCATCGTCCAGCGTTTGCCGAAGATGCGCCCGACATAGTCGTCGGCCTTGGGGTCCAGGCTGATGCAGTGGGTGTACAGGCCCTGGCGGTCGAGTTCGCGCACGGCCTGGGCGGCGTCGGCGGACAGGTGCTGGGGGTCGTTCACGTCCACGTCGGCAGGTTGTCCGTCCGTCAGCACCAGCAGCAGTTTCTTGTCGGCATGGCGGCCGCTGAGCAAGTGGCCGGCGTGGCGCAAAGCGGCGCCCATACGCGTCGAGAACGCGCCGGTGGCGCCGGCCAGACGGGCCTTGGGCAGGTCGTCCCAGGCTTCGGCATAGCCCTTGATGTGCAGGTAGCGCACCTCGTGGCGGGTGTTGGAGTGAAAGCCGGCAATGGCCAACTCGTCGCCCAACTGGTCGATGGCCCAGGCCAGCAGGGCAACGGCCGCGCGACTGAGGCTGAGCACGGTTTCGTCGCTGCCGCCCACGCCGCCACCGGCCACCTTGTCGTTGACCGAGGCCGACAGGTCGATGAGCAGCGACACGGCGATGTCGCGCCCGTCGGTGCGGCTGCCCATGTGGATGCGCGGGTCGGGCTGGGCGCCGGCGCGCCAGTCGCTGAGCGAGCGGATGGCCACGTCCAGATCGATCTCGGTGCCCTGCTCCTGGTAACGCAGGCGGGTGCGGTCCTGCGGCTTGAGCAGGTCGAGCAGGCGTTTGAGGTGGCGGGCGGCGGCGGCGTGGCGGGTCAGCAGTTCGTCGATGTCCGCCGCCTGGCCCGAGGGCTGCAGCGTGTCGTAGACGCTGGCCCAGTCGGGGCGCAGGCATCGGGTGGTGTCGTCCCACTCGGGGTAGTGGCGCGGCGGCAGGCCACCGTCGTCAGGTGCGGTGCGTGAGGTCTGGCGCCGGGCGGTGTCTTCCTCGTCGCCGTCTTCGATGAAGGTCCAGAGCTGGCGGTTGTCGTCGCGGTAATCGACCTGCGTGTCGTGGAAACGCACCTGCGCACTCTGGTCGCTCTGCCGGCGGGTGCGGGTGGCCCAGTCGAGCGCCAGCATGGCCATCTCTCCGGTGGACGACTCGTCGGTGCCCTGCAGCGCGGCCAGAAAACGCTTGCGGCAGTCGAGCAGCGCCGGGTCGCGGTAGACGTGATCGGCATCGAGCAGCGCACGCGACAGGCAGACCAGGCGGTGGCGCAGGCACGATTCGGTCTCGGCGTTGCAGGCGTCTTCGCGCGGCGCGGGGTGCAGCGCCAGCAGCACGCGGCGCAGACCGGGGTACTGGCGCAGCACCAGGTGGTCGATACGACAGTCTTCGACACACTCCACCGCCAGACGCTGCAGCGGGCTGAGGTTGTCGGCTACCTGTGGCTGGCTCCAGCGCCGGTGTCCGGCCAGATGGGCGAGCATGGCGCGGTAACGGTCCAGGCCGCTCACACCCAGGTGGTCGCACAGCACCTCGGGCAGGCGCCAGCCGTCGTCGCTGGCGTAGGGCTGGGTGACGGTGCGGCTGCTGCGGTCGTCGGCGGCACCGGCACCTGGCGCCCGGCCATGCACGGCATCGTGGACCGGGTACGGCACCAGCGGCACGGGCTCGCCCCACAGGCCACGCAGCGTCAGGTCCAGGCGGCGCTCCACGTCGACCAGCAGCGTGCCCTGGCGTTCGCGTTGCAGCAGGGCGCGGCTGTCGGGGGTGGCGAGGTCGAGAAACTCGATCTGGCGCTGCGGATGGCTGCCGTGCAGGCGCAGGCCTTCGTTCAGCCAGCGGCGCAGGCCGTCCAGCGGCACCAGGGCGACCAGATCGGGCGCACGCGCCAGAAAGGCCGGCAGCCCCGGGCTGGGTTCGGTCGCGTGGTGGCCGTGAATCGAGATGCTGGTGCGGCGCATCAGCTCGACCACCAGTTCCAGGTACTGCGCCATCGACTCGGGCGACCGCAGCCGCCGCGCCACCGCCACCAGGCTGTGCAGCAGCGGCGCAATGGCGCGGCTGTTGGGCGACTTCTGGAAAGCCAGGGTCGCCTGCGCCAGCGCCGGCAGGCTGGCCTCGCCCGCCAGCACGGCCACGTTCGGCCAGACTTCCAGAAACACCAGCAGTGGCTCCGCCCCACGCCCCAGCTTGCCCAGCCAGCGCGCGTGCGCCAGGTAGGCGTCAATGCCGGCGGGGCTGAGCACCCTCAGCGCCGCGTCCAAACAGTCGTCGAACACCCCGTCGACGGCGTCGAAGCGGCAGTCCAGCCGCTCGCGCAGCGCCGCGTGGCGCAAAGCCGGGCGGTTGGCGGCGGGCAGATCGGTCCGTCGACCGTAGGCCGGGAAGTCGCTGACCGAAGGCGCGGGCCAGGCGGGCGGGGGCGTCATGGCGCAGGTGGCGCTCAGGCCAGCAGGGCGTCGATGGCGTGATCCAGCGTGGCGCGGATGTCGGCGTCGTCGGTGATGGGCCGCACCATGGCCATGCGGCAGGCATCGCGCGGCGCCACGCCCTGGGCGATCAGCTGGCCGGCGTAGACCAGCAGGTGGGTCGAGATGCCTTCGTCCAGCCCATGTCCCTTGAGACGGCGCGCTGCGGCGGCCACCTGCACCAGGGCGGAGGCCAGGTCGGTGCGCAGGTTGGTCTCGCGCACGACGATGGCGGCTTCGAGCGCGGGCGCCGGGTAGTCGAAGTCGAGCGCGGCGAAGCGCTGCCTGGTCGATGTCTTCAGGTCCTTCATCAGGCTCTGGTAGCCGGGGTTGTACGAGATGACGAGCTGGAAATCGGCATGCGCCTTCACCAGCTCACCCTTCTTGTCCAGCGGCAGGGTGCGGCGGTAGTCGGTGAGCGGGTGGATGACGACGGTGGTGTCCTGGCGTGCCTCGACTACCTCGTCCAGATAGCAGATGGCGCCGTGGCGCGCGGCGACGGTGAGGGGGCCGTCCTGCCAGCGTGTGCCGCCGGGTTCGAGCAGGAATCGCCCGACCAGGTCGGCCGCCGTCATGTCCTCGTTGCAGGCCACGGTTACCAGCGGGCGGCCGAGCTTCCAGGCCATGTATTCGACGAAGCGTGACTTGCCGCAGCCCGTCGGCCCCTTGACCATCACCGGCAGCCGCCCGGCCCAGGCGGCCTCGAACAGCGCCACCTCGTTGCCCTGCGCCGCGTAATACGGCTCGTCGGTAATGCGCCAGGCAGCCAGGGGGGTATCAGCCATGGTGATGGGTCGTGCGTGCGGGCAATGTGGCGCATTTACCGGTGCGCGCCAGTCAGCCTGTCACGCCAGCCCGGGAAGATGGCGTCGGCGTCCTTGGGGAAGCTGTCGAAGGCGCGGGCGAACTCGCGGTGCTCCTTGGCCCATTCGATCGGGTCGGCCCCGGCCTTCCAGCAGTCGTAGGCCTGGCGCAGTGAACGCGCACCGTCGGCGGGTGAATCGATGTGGCCGTAGCTGCCGCCACCGGCGGTGTTGATGACGTTGCCGTGGCCCAGGTTCTCGAAGAAGCCGGGCAGGCGCAGCGCGTTCATCCCGCCGCTGATGATGGGCGTGGTGGGCTTCATGCCGTACCACTCCTGGTGGTAGGCCGGGCCGGTGTAGCTGTCGCGCTCGATGATGTAGGCGATGGCGCGGTCGTCCTTCTCGCCTTCCATCTTGCCGTAGCCCATGGTGCCCACGTGGATGCCGCTGGCGCCTTGCAGCCGGCTCATCTTGGCCAGCACGTAGGCGGTGTAGCCGCGCTTGGCGCTCGGGCTGGTGACGGCACCGTGACCGGCGCGGTGATAGTGCAGGTACTGGTTGGGGAAGTTGCGGCGTGCGGTGGTGATCATGCCCGGGCCGCCCACGTAGCCGTCGACTAGGAAGGCCACCTTGTCGGCATCCGGCCCGAACTGCTCGAGGATGTACTCGCCGCGGGCGATCATCTCGTAGTGGTCGTCGGCGGTGATGTTGGCCGAGAAGATCTTGGACTCGCCGGTCCTGTCCATGGCGCGTTTCATGGCGTCGACCACCAGCGGGATGGTCTTCTTCATCGGGGCGAAGACCTGGTTGCCCTGCGGCTCGTCGTTCTTGATGAAGTCACCGCCCAGCCAGAACTGGTAGGCCGCGGCGGCAAACGGCTCGGGGCGCAGGCCCAGCTTGGGCTTGATGATGGTGCCGGCGATGTAGCCGCCGTC
>JBJOKY010000182.1:0-8740 GCA_046045865.1 Pseudomonadota bacterium
GCCTTCAGGCCCTGGTTGCCCAGTTCCTTGTAGAAGGGCACGTTGGAGTCGCCGTTGATGGTCGACACCACGGCCGTCTTCTTGCCTTCGGACGAGAACTTCTTGATCTTGGCGATGATGCTCTGATAGTCGCTGTGACCGAAGGGGGTGTATTCCTCGATGATGTCCTCGTCCTTCACGCCCTTGCTGTGCAGGAAGGCGCGCAGGATCTTGTTGGTGGTGCGCGGGTAGACGTAGTCGGTGCCCAGCAGCACGAAGCGCTTGGCCGAGCCGCCGTCCTTGCTCATCAGGTATTCGACCGCCGGGATGGCCTGCTGATTGGGCGCAGCACCGGTGTAGAACACGTTCTTGCTCAGCTCTTCACCTTCGTACTGCACGGGGTAGAACAGCAGGCCGTTCAGTTCCTCGTACACCGGCAGCACGCTCTTGCGGCTCACCGATGTCCAGCAGCCGAAGGTGACGGCGACCTTGTCCTGCGTCAGCAGCTGCTTGGCCTTCTCGGCGAACAGCGGCCAGTTGGAGGCCGGGTCGACCACCACGGGTTCGAGCTTCTTGCCCAGCAGGCCGCCCTTGGCATTGATCTCGTCGATGGCCATGAGCACGGTGTCCTTGAGCACCGTTTCCGAGATGGCCATGGTGCCCGACAGCGAATGCAGCACACCGACCTTGATGGTGTCGGCGGCCTGCGCCCACAGCGGCAGGGCAAAGGCGGCGGCGGCGATGGCGACGGCGCTCAGACGTTGTGCGAATTGGCGACGGGTTGCTTGCATGTGCGGGTGCTCCTGGGGTTGGACCGGTGATTCCGTTCAGCGAGATCGGAAACGGATGCACCCAGTGTGTGCGCCAGGGGCAGAACGAGAAATACGCCGGATGGCGTAGCAAGCCGGTAGTGCACCCATGCCCCGTCGTGCAGCGTGACACCATCATCACCGCACCATGAGGCGGCGCGCCGGGCAGGCGTACGGGTGGCGCGTGACGTCGTCAGTCCGCGCGGACCGGTGCGGTCGGCCAGCACACGCTCACCGCCAGCCCGCCCAGGGCAGCGGATCGGCCCAGCCTGACCTCGGCGCCGTGCACGGCCGCGATGCGCCGCACGATGGACCAGCCCAGGCCACTGCCAGCCTCGTTGCTGCCCAGCACGCGGAAGAAGCGTTCGCCGACCCGCGCCAGGTCGGCATCGCTCAGGCCCGGGCCGCTGTCGTGCACGTCGAGCTGCACGCCCTGCGCGCCCGGCCCCACCGTGATGTGCACGCGCGCACCGCGCGGGCTGTAGCGGATGGCGTTGTCGACCAGGTTGCGCACCAGCACGCCCAGCAGCGTGGCGTCACCGGCCACGCAGCACGACGGCGCGGCCGCCGGGTCGCCCTTGACCGCGGGGGGCTCGAAGTCCAGCTCCTGCTGCTTGTGCAGGGCCTGCAGCGCCACGTGGTCAGCCAGCACCTGGCGCACCAGCGCGGCCAGGTCGACCGGCTGCATCACCGGCGCCGCGCCGGCCTCCAGGCGCGACAGCGTCAGCAGCTGTTCGACCAGCCGGGTGGCGCGGTCGCAGCCGGCCAGCGTGGCCTGCAGGGCGTGGCGGCGCTGGGCGGCGTCGGCCTCGCCCAGGGCGACCTGGGCCTGCATGCGGATGGCGGCGATGGGCGTGCGCAGCTCGTGCGCGGCGTCGGCGGTGAAGCGGCGCTCGGATTCCATCAGCTCGGCGATGCGGCCGAACAGGCGGTTGAGCTCGGCCAGCATGGGCGCCATCTCGGCCGGCGCGTCGGCCACGGCGACGGGCTGCAGGTCTTGCGCGCTGCGGTGCGCCAGCGTCGCACCCAGCTGGCGCAGCGGCTGGGTACCGTGGTGCACCGCCCAGGCCACGGCCAGCGCCAGCAGCGGCAGGGCCAGGGCGATGGGCCACAACATGCTGCGCAGCGCTGCCCAGGCGATGTGGTCGCGCATGTCCAGGCGTTCGCCCACGTAGACACGGATGTCGTGCTCGGCGCCCAGGGTGGTGAAGACGCGCCAGTCCACGTCGTCCAGCGTGACGGTCTGCAGGCGGCTGCCGTCATGGCCGTCGTCGTGATCGTACTGTTCGTTCCTGCGCTCGTGCCTGCGGTCGCGTCCGTCTGCGCCGGCAGGCGGCGGAGTTGCGTGGACGTCCTGCCCCATCGGCCGGACCGGCGCCTGGGCCGACCGCAGCACCAGCCGGCCTTCGTGGAAGACCTGGAACACGACCTGGGGCGCGTAGCGGTGCAGCGTGGGCGCGTCCAGCCCGGGCAGATCGGGGGCGGGCGCCGGCGCATGCTCGCCGTCGTCGTCGCCGTGGCGACCCTCGATCTCGCGTGTCTGCTGCGTCACCAGCAGGGCGGCGGCCTGGGCCAGGTGGCCGTCCAGCAGCTCGTCGAGCTCGTGGCGCATGTCGCGCCAGGTCTGCAGCGCGGTGACCAGCCACACGGCCAGCACCAGGCCCAGCAGCGTGAGCATCAGCCGGCCCTGCAGCGAGGCGGGCCGGCGCATCAGCCTGGCGAGCGCCATGGCGCGCCTCAGCCCGGCGCGTCGCGCAGCAGCGTGTAGCCCACGCCGCGCACCGTCTGGATCAGGCTGCTGCCCAGCTTGCGGCGCAGGTGGTGCACGTGCACCTCGACGGCATTGCTCTCGACCTCCTGGCCCCAGCCGTAGACCTGCTGCTCGAGCTGCTCGCGCGACAGTACCCGCCCGGCGCCCAGCATCAGCGCCTGCAGCAGGCCGAACTCGCGCACCGACAGCTGCACCGGCTGGCCGGCGCGGGTGACGGTGTGGGCGGCCGGGTCGAGCACCACGTCCTGCGCCGTCAGCAGCTCCTGCGGCTGGCCGTGGGCACGGCGGATCTGGGCGCGCAGCCGGGCGGCAAGCTCGTCCAGGTCGACCGGCTTGACGACGTAGTCGTCCGCGCCCAGGTTGAGACCGCGGATGCGCTCGGGCACGGCATCGCGCGCCGTCAGCACCAGCACAGGCAGGGTGAGGCCGGCGCGGCGGATGTCGGCCAGCACGTCCAGCCCGTCCTTGAGCGGCAGGCCCAGGTCGAGCACGGCGGCGGCATGGCCACCGCCGCGCAGTTCGCGCTCGGCGGCCTGGCCGTCACGCACCCAGTCGACCAGGAAGCCGAGCTGGCGCAGGCCGGCACGCAGGCCGTCACCGAGCAGGGGATCGTCTTCAGCAAGCAGGATGCGCATGGGGCGGCATTCTCGCCGGGGCGTCATGCATGCGGGCGGTTGCCCGCGCACTTGGTCACGTTCACAGGGGCGCGCCCTGCCACTGCAGCCACCAGAAGCCGAGCACGGCCGCCAGCATCAGCACGGCCACGCCAGCCCAGGCGCGGCGCGCGCCATCCTGCGGTCGGCCCGGCTTGCGCCCGTTCACCATGGCGGCCACCAGGCGCTCGCCGTGCAGCCAGCTGCTGGCGGCCACCGCCAGCACGTGCAGGCCCACCAGGCTGAGCATGGCGCTGGCCGCGGCCTCGTGGGCCTCGGCCAGCCACTCGCCGCCGAGGTCGTTGTAGGTCGCCCAGCCGCTGGCGGTGATCAGCAGCGCCAGCCCCAGCAGCGCCACGATGGCCAGAGCGCCGGCAGGGTTGTGCCCCAGATGGTGCTGCGGATGCCCGCCGACCAGGCTGCGCAGATAGGCCAGCACTGCGGCCGGCCCGCGCACGAAACTGGCAAAACGTGCATGGCGTGTGCCGACCACACCCCACACGAGCCGGAAGCCCACCAGCCCGGCCAGCGTGTAGCCCAGGGTGACGTGCACCAGCCGCCAGCGCTCACTCTCGGCCGTGAGCCAGGCGCCGGCGAAACACAGCACGGCGAGCCAGTGGAAGACGCGCACCGGCGCGTCCCACACCAGCGCCTGGCCGGACCTGACGGACGGCGAGCCGGCCGCGCGCCCGGCTGCAGCCGCCGGCCCGTACGGCAGCGGCAAGGGCATGGGCTCGGTCGACAGCTCAGCGCGGGATGCGGACGTCGTGTTCATCGAAGTCTCCTTGCTCGGCACGGGCGTGGCAGGCGTTGCAGTTGGACGGACTCTTCACCGCCGCCAGCTTCCAGGTCGAGGCCGGCACCTCGTCGTGCTTGCGCACGAACCACGCCGCGCGGGTGATGCGACCCTCGGGCGGCAGCTCGCGGGCGCGCCTGGAGGTGCCGCCCTGGGCCTGCAGCCAGGCCTTGATCTGGCGCGCCGCGGCCGCGTCGAGCGAGGCGTCGACGCCGTAGTGCCTGTCCAGCCGTGCGGTGATCGATTCCCACGAGGCCAGGGGCAGCAGCCCGGCCGGATAGGCGACGTGGCAGGCGCCGCACTCCTGCACATAGACCGGCGGCGGCACCAGCGCGGCGCTGCCGCGGCGGTGTTCGCCCTCTCCGTGCGCCAGGGCAGTGCCGGCGACTGCCAGCAGGGCGGCGATGGCCGCACCGCCGACAACGGCCGCACGCAGCGTGTTCAGGATGGACATGGTGGTGTTGCTCCTCATCGCGGTCACTTGACGGTCAGCAGCCAGGCGATGACGTCGGCCTTCTCGGCCGGCGTGCATTCACGCCCGACCACGTCGTTGCAGTTGCGGCGGAACCACTTCTCCACCTTGGCCTCGTCGGTGAAACGGTCGGGGTTGTAGGCCGGCGCCAGCGGCGCGATGGACTTGCCGGTGCTGGCGTGCTTGCCGGCCTTCACGGGCAGCTCGCCGTGGCAGGTCGCGCAGCTCCACTCGCGGCCGTGGCGGCTGGTGAAGAACTTCTGGCCCCGCTCGGCCGAGGCCGCCTGGCCGCCGGCCTGCGCCGCGTAGGCGGCCGACATCTGCGCCGGTGTGGCAGCCCGGGCCGGGCGCACCGCGCCCAGGCCGACGACCAGGACGGCGCCTGCCAGCAGCGCGGCGCTCATGGCGCGCCAGCGCAAGGCAGCGCCGGCAGCGGCACGGGCAGGCGCGGCACGCAGGACGGAAGGTGACGAGACGAATAGGCGTGGTTGATGCTTCATGGGGAGGGCAGGAGGAAAAGGCTGCTCCTGTATCGACATGGTCTGCCCCGCGTCTTAGCGCTTTCTGAGCGCAGACCGCCCCATCCCCTTCCCGAGCGCCCACGCCATGACCAGGCTCAGCCCCGCGCAGCCAGCGGACGTGACAATGTGCCGCCCTGCGCCCCCGAGTCGCCCACCATGCACTACACCGACCGCAGCGAAGACCACGAAGACGCACACAGCCAGGCCGAACGCCACGCCGCCGCCACCCGCAGCACCTGGGTCAGCGTGGGCGTGAACCTGGTGCTGACCACGCTGCAGATCGTGGCCGGCGTGCTGACACGCTCGCAGGCCCTGGTGGCCGACGGCATCCATTCGCTGTCGGACCTGGTGGCCGATTTCGTCGTGCTGCTGGCCAGCCACCACAGCAAGAAGGCGGCCGACATCGACCACCCCTACGGCCACCAGCGCTACGAGACGGCCGCCTCGCTGGTGCTGGGCGTGCTGCTGCTGGCGGTGGGAGCGGGCATGTTGTGGTCGGCCATCACCAAGCTGGAATCACCCGCCAGCGTGCCGCACGTGCACGTGGCCGCGCTGTGGGTGGCCGGCGTGGCGCTGCTGGCCAAGGAGGCGCTGTTCCGCTACATGCTCGTCGTGGCCAAGCAGGTCAAGTCCAGCATGCTGGTGGCCAATGCCTGGCACGCCCGCTCGGACGCCGCCTCGTCGCTGGTGGTCGGCGTGGGCATCGTCGGCAACCTGCTGGGTTTTCCGCTGTTCGACCCCATCGCCGCGCTCATCGTCGGCTTCATGGTCGCGCGCATGGGCTGGAGCTTCGGCTGGGACGCCCTGCACGACCTGATGGACCGCGGCGTCGACGAGGCCGAGGTGCAGGCCCTGCGCCGCACCCTGGAAGACACCCCCGGCGTGAGCGGCGTGCACGACATCCGCACCCGCAAGATGGGCGACATGATCGTGGTCGACGCGCACATCGAGGTCGACGCCACGCTCAGTGTCGAGGCCGGCCACGACATCGCGGTGCAGGCGCGTGAACGCGTGCTGCGGCGCCACCGGGTGCTCGACCTGATGACGCATGTCGACCCGTGGCGCAGGCCGGACCTGGATCACGCGCAGGAGGTGTCCGGGTGAGTCCCCAAGGCGCTCAGCGCGGCGGGCCGGTCCGTGTCGACAGCTTGCGGCGAGCTGACCCCCAGGTCGACCGTGGCCCAGTCCTGCGAGGCGATCTTGAATCCGATGCGCCCTGCCGGCAAGGCGACCGTACAGCGGCGTCGACGTGATCCGGCCGACCAGGGCGGCGTGTGTGAGCGGCATCCAGTCGGCTCAGCCCTGGGCGGCGACGACGGCATGGATGACCTCGTTCATCAGCGTGCGTGTGCCGTTGGCATTGGCCATGACGACGACCGCCCGGCCGGCGGCCGCCAGTTCGGGGTGGATGCGGTCGCCCCCCGGGCAGTGGCCGGCCGTCCTGGTGACCGGTGGCGGTCTCGCTGCATGCGCCAGGGCCGCTGCGCGCACGACAGGCCGATCCACAGGCAGCGGGCCGCGCGGCAAGTCAGACGGCGAGTCGGGCGAGGTGTCGTCATGGCGCCGATACCAGACGTCGCGGGCGCTAGCCCGCAGCGGCCAGCCCGAGCATCAGGTCGAGGTTCTGCACCGCCGCGCCCGCCGCGCCCTTGCCCAGGTTGTCGAACACTGCGGCCAGCAGCACCTGGCCGGTGCGCTCCTGGGCAAACACCGCCAGCCGCAGGCGGTTGCTGCCGTTCAGCGCCTGTGGGTCGAGCCGCTGCGCGTCCACGTCGCGGGTGTCCGCGGCCAGCGGCTGCACCTCGATGCAGGGCTGGCCGGCGTAGCGCGCCTGCAGCGCAGCGTGCAGGTGTACGGCCGTCACACCGGCGGGCAGCAGGCGCAGGTGCAGCGCCACCGTCAGCACGATGCCCTGGCGGTAGTGGCCATACGCAGGCACGAACACCGGCGCATGCGCCAGGCCGGCGTGCTGGCGGATCTCGGGCACATGCTTGTGGTCCAGGCCCAGGCCGTAGACCTGGAAAGGCAAGGCCTGGGCTGCACCGGCGCCTTCGTGATCTTCCACCCCGGTCCGGCCGCGTCCCGAATAACCCGACACGGCGTGGATGGCCAGCGGGTAGTCCGCCGGCAGCAGGCCCGCATCGATCAGGGGCCTGAGCAGCGTTATCGCCCCGGTCGGGTAGCAGCCGGGGTTGCTGACACGCGTGGCAGCGGCAATGCGCCCGGCCTGGCCAGCGTCCAGTTCGGGCAGGCCGTAGACCCAGCCGGGCGCGGTGCGATGGGCCGAGCTTGCGTCGATCACCCGCACGCCCGGGCGGCGCAGTAGCGCCAGGGCCTCGCGCGCGGCGTCGTCGGGCAGGCACAACAAGGCCAGGTCGCAGTCGTTCAGCGCCTGGGCCCGATGGGATGGGCTCTTGCGCTGCTCGGCCGGCAGCTGCAGCAGGCGCAGGTCGGTGCGCCCGGCCAGCCACTGGCGCACCTGCAGGCCCGTGGTGCCCTGGTCGCCATCGATGAAGACAAGAGGGGTCATGGAGCGCTCCGGTTGGGTGGGACGCGCATCGTGCAGCGCCCGTCGCATGCATGCCAGTTGAATCTATCCAACAATGGGTTCAGGATTCCTGAAGCAGATCCACCCCGACGAAAGCTGTCCCCTGCCATGCGCGAACTCAATCTCGATCGCCTGCGCACGCTGCTGGCCGTGGCCGACCTCGGCTCGTTCGCCGCTGCCGCCAAGGCCCTGCACCTGGCGCCGCCCACGGTGACGCTGCATGTGGCGCAACTCGAAACCCGCCTGGGTGCGCGCCTGCTGCACCGCGCGCCGGCCGGCGTGACGGCCACCTCGGCCGGCAGCCTGCTGATCGACAAGGCGCGGCGCCTGCTGGCCGAAGCCGACGACCTGCTGCAGACCGTGCAGGACCGCATCGCCACCCGCGGCGGGCGGGTGCGGCTGGGTGCCTCGACGGGCGCGCTGGCCCATCTGCTGCCGCAGGCACTGGAGGCCCTGGCCGCGCGGCACCCGCAGATCGACGTGCAGGTCGCCGTGGTGACAAGCGAGGAAGCCCTGGCCCGACTGGCGGCCGGCCACATGGACATCGGCATCGTCGCGCTGCCGCAGCCGGTCCTGCCCGGCCTGCACGTGCAGGCCTGGCGCAGGGATCCGGTGCTGGCCTTCATCCCGGCCAGGTGGGAGCCGCCGGCCGAGGTCACGCCCGCCTGGCTGGCCGGCCGGCCCCTGATCGCCAACGATCGCAGCACCCGGCTGTCGCGCCAGACCGCCGAATGGTTCGCCGCGGCCGGCGAGCAGCCACGGGCACGCATCGAGCTGAACTACAACGACGCGATGAAGAGCCTGGTGGCCGCCGGCTACGGCGCCGCGCTGCTGCCCCATGAGGCCGGCGCGCCGCCGCCCGACAGCCGCATCAGCATGCGCCCCTTGATGCCAGCACTGTCGCGCGCGCTGGGCATCGCGCACCGGGCCCGGCCGGATGACGCGGCGGCCAGGAGCATTGCTCCGAATAACGCGATGCATTTCTTCATGTTGATATGTTCCCCCTTATTTATCGTTCCAGATATGTCCTTCAAAAGCCAATTGCACCACATAAGCAGGCATTGACTCGTTGATTTCCCGCGCCAGGCGCAAAAACTTATGGTCAAAGCCGCTCTGCTTTGCCCTTTCAATCAAGTAATAAGGTGAATCAGTGAGAGGAATGACATGAAAAGACAAATCTTGATTTTTGCC
>JBJOKY010000567.1:0-2567 GCA_046045865.1 Pseudomonadota bacterium
GCGCACATCGCGCAGAGCGTGATCCAGGACGACTTCGACCTGACCATCGTCAACAAGATGGACGTCGACCACGGCCTGACGGTGCCGCTGAGCCTGATGTGCGGCCAGCGCAGCCCGATCGACGGCGCCTGGCCCTGCCCGGTCATCCCCTTCGCGGTCAACGTGGTGCAGTACCCGGTGCCCAGCGGCCGGCGCTGCTTCCAGCTCGGCCAGGCCATACGCCGGGCCATCGAGAGTTATGACGAGCCGCTCAAGGTGCAGATCTGGGGCACGGGCGGCATGAGCCACCAGCTGCAGGGGCCGCGTGCCGGCCTCATCAACCGCACGTGGGACAACGCCTGGCTCGACCAGCTCATCGCCGACCCCAAGGCCTGCTCGGAAGTGCCGCACATCGACTACGTGCGCGAGGCCGGCAGCGAGGGCATCGAACTCGTCATGTGGCTGATCGCTCGCGGCGCCATGGCCGACGTTGCCGGTGGCCCGGCTCCCACCATCAGGCACCGCTTCTATCACGTGCCCGCGAGCAACACGGCCGTCGGCCATCTGATCCTGGAGAACAACTGACATGAGCGCACAAGCCAAAGCCATCCAGCCGCACCGCGGCCCCATCCGTGTCGCCCTGGCCGGCGCCGGTGCTTTCGGCATCAAGCACCTGGACGGCATCAAGAACATCGAGGGCGTGCAGGTCGTCTCCCTCATCAGCCGCGAGCTGGAGAAGACCCGCGAGGTGGCCGCCAGATATGGCATCGGCCATGTCACCACCGAGCTGGCCGACAGCCTGGCCCTGCCCGAGGTGGACGCGGTCATCCTCTGCACGCCCACGCAGATGCACGCCAGCCAGACCCTTGCCTGCCTGCAGGCCGGCAAACATGTGCAGGTGGAGATCCCCCTGTGCGACGTGCTGGCCGATGGCGAGGACGTGGTCCAGCTGGCCAACGCCAGCGGCCTGGTCGCCATGTGTGGCCACACCCGCCGCTTCAACCCCAGCCACCAGCTGGTGCACAAGCGCATCCAGGCCGGCGAGTTCAACATCCAGCAGATGGATGTGCAGACCTACTTCTTCCGCCGCACCAACATGAACGCGCTGGGCCAGCCGCGCTCGTGGACCGACCACCTGCTGTGGCACCACGCCGCCCACACGGTGGACCTGTTCGCCTACCAGTGTGGCAGCCCCATCGTGCAGGCCAACGCCCTCCAGGGTCCGATCCATCCGAACCTCGGCATCGCCATGGACATGAGCATCCAGCTCAAGGCCGCCAATGGCGCCATCTGCACGCTGAGCCTCTCGTTCAACAACGACGGCCCGCTGGGCACCTTCTTCCGCTACATCGGCGACAGCGCCACCTACATCGCCCGCTACGACGACCTCTACACCGGCAAGGAGGAGAAGATCGACGTCAGCCAGGTGGATGTGTCCATGAACGGCATCGAGCTGCAGGACCGCGAGTTCTTCGCCGCCATCCGCGCTGGTCGCCAGCCCAATGCCAGCGTGGCCAGCGTGCTGCCCTGCTACCAGGTGCTGCACCAGCTGGAGCAGCAGTTGAACGGCTGAGCGTCGACCGTTACTGCCGCAGCGGCACACCTCGTGCTTCTGCTGAACAAGGGCCGGCCAGCGCCGGCCTTTGTCGTTTCCAACGCGCCGATGCTGCGTTGTCGCCCTCATCCACCCTGTCCATCCGCCCGCCATGCGCCTCATCCTCTCGGTCACCGTGCCCATCTACCTGCTCATCTTCCTGGGCTGGGCGGCGGTGAAGGGCGGCCTGTTCCAGAAGGCCGAGATGCGGGTGCTGGGCCGCTTCGTCGTGGCCTTCTGCCTGCCGGCCCTGGTGTTCAACGCCCTGTCGCAGCGCAGCCTGGGCGAGGTGCTGCACCCGGCCTATCTGCTGGCCTATGCCGGCGGCAGCGCCCTGCTGCAATGGGGCATGTTGCTCTGGCAGCACCGCGTGAGGCGCCAGCCGCTGGATGCCGCGGCCCTGCGCAGCCTGGGCGTGGCCTGCTCCAACAGCGGTTTCGCCGGCTTTCCCATCGCCCAGCAGCTCATCGGCCCGGTGGCCGGCGTGGCCATGGCGCTCAACATGCTGGTGGAGAACCTGCTCATCATCCCCACGGCCCTGGCCCTGGCCGACCATGGCCAGCAGCCGCAGAGCCGGGTCTTCAGCGGCATCATCTTCTCGCTCAAGGGCTTGCTGCGCAATCCGCTCATCCTGGGCATCCTGGCCGGCCTGGCCTGCGCCCTGATCGGCTGGAAGCCGCCCGAGCCCGTGGCCCGCACCATCGCCCTGGTGGCCACGGCCTCGGCGCCGCTGGCGCTCTTCCTCATCGGCGGCGCCCTGGCGGGGCTGGAGATCCGGCCTGGCCTGGTGCGCGAGGTGGCCCAGGTGGTGGTGGGCAAGCTGGTGCTCATGCCGGCCGCCGTCTTCGGCCTGCTGTGGCTGCTGCCGCCCATCGACCCCCTGCTGCGCACCGCAGCCGTGCTGTTTGCCGCCATGCCCATGCTGAGCGTCTACCCCGTGCTGGCGCAGAAATACCACCACGAAGAGTTCTGCGCCGCTGCGCTGCTGGTCACC
>JBJOKY010000183.1:0-8709 GCA_046045865.1 Pseudomonadota bacterium
CGTCGGCGGACTCGATGGTCCAGGCGTCGGCGTCGTCCACACCTGCGCCAGCTTGCGGCCAGCGCGTGCCGACCAGCGCCGGTAGCCGCTCGCGCAGGCCGTTCACCAGGGCGTCGGCACGCCCGGTGTCCACACCTTCCCAGTCGTGGCGCGAGTAGTAGTGGCGGCCGAAGCGGGCCCAGTGCGCGCGCACGATCTGCTCCACGCTCTGGCCGGTGACGGCCAGCAGGTTGAGCCAGAACAGCACCGCCCACAGGCCGTCCTTCTCGCGCACGTGGTCGGAGCCGGTGCCGTAGCTCTCCTCGCCGCACAGGGTGGCGCGGCCGGCGTCGAGCAGGTTGCCGAAGAATTTCCAGCCCGTGGGTGTCTCGAAGGCCGGGATGCCCAGGGCCCGGGCGACTGCATCGGCCGCGCACGAGGTCGGCATGGAGCGCGCGATGCCCGCCAGGCCGGCCTTGTAGCCCGGCACCAGGTGGGCGTTGGCGGCCAGGACGGCCAGGCTGTCCGAGGGCGTGACGACGAAGTCGCGGCCCAGGATCATGTTGCGGTCGGCGTCGCCGTCCGAGGCGGCGCCGAAGTCGGGTGCGCCCGGGCCGCTCATCGCGGCCATCAGCTCGGCGGCGTGGGCCGGGTTGGGGTCGGGGTGGTGGCCGCCGAAGTCCTCCAGCGGCGTGCCGTTCACCACCGTGCCGGCGGGTGCGCCCAGCAGACCTTCCAGCACCGCATGCGCATAAGGGCCGCCCACGGCGCACATGGCGTCGTACTGCATGCGGTGGCCGGCGGCGAACCAGGCGCGCATGGCCGCGAAATCGAACAGCTCGGCCATCAGCCCGGCGTGGATGGCGACCGGGTCGATCACCTCGATCACCATGTCGCCCGCGGTGGTGGCGCCGAGCCGGTCGAGGTCGATCGCGGCGCTGGCCTCCAGCATGAGGTAGCGCTCGATCACCTGGGTGCGGGCGTAGACCGCCTCGGTGATGCTTTCGGGCGCCGGGCCGCCATTGGCGATGTTGTACTTGATGCCGAAGTCGCCGTCCGGCCCGCCCGGATTGTGGCTGGCCGACAGCACGATGCCGCCGCTCGCCCCGGTCTTGCGCACCACCGCCGACAGCGCTGGCGTCGACAGCAGGCCGCCCTGCCCCACCAGCACCCTGGCATAGCCGTTGGCCGCCGCCATGCGCAGGATGGTCTGCACCGCCAAGCGGTTGTGGAAACGCCCGTCACCGCCCAGCACCAGCGTGAGGCCGGCGCGCGGGCCCTGCGTCTCGACCAGGGTGTCGAACAGGGCCTGGACGAAGTTTTCCAGGTAGTGCAGCTGCTGGAACACCCCCACCTGCTTGCGCAGGCCCGAGGTGCCCGGGCGCTGGCCGGCGTAAGGGGTGGTGGCGACGACGATGGACGGTGACATGGTCATGAGGTGGTGGCGCTGCTGCGGCCGGCAAGGCTGCGTGGGTGGCTGACGGACTCAGGGTTCATCGGACCGATCTTCCTGCAGTTCGGTGGCGGCGCATGCCGGCCCGGCACCGTTGCTTGAGCCTGGCTGGCTGGCGGACAGGGCGCTCGCCCGTGGTGGTATGGCCACGGACGGGGGCACGGTGCGGCCGGACGGCGGCAGGTCGGGCGCGCCCAGGCTGGCCAGCGGCGCGCTCAGCACCGCCACACCATGCGCCGGCGCCGGCCAGATGCCGCCGCGCAACTGCCGCTCGGCCGCATCCGGCGCGCCGTCGGCACGGGCGCTGCAGTACTCGAAAGTCCAGCGCGCTGCGGCGACGACAAAGTTGCACGGCCCGGCCATCGGGTTGATGAGCAGCAGCACCGCGCACTCGTCGTGCGCGGTCGCATCGCCCGGCCCGGCCGCCGCGGGCGTGGCCGCTGGCGCGATCAGGCGCACGGCCATGGCGCGTTCGGCGTTGGCGGCCCAGTCGGCACCCTGCAGCTCGCGCCCGTCGGGGTGCAGCCACATCACGTCGCGCCAGCCGCGTGCGTCGGGTCGCCCGGTCAGCCAGCGTTGCGGGCGCAGCGCGGCGTGGCGGCGGCGCAGCGCGGTCAGGCGGGCCACGCAGGCGATCAGGCCGGTGTCGGCGCGCGCCCAGTCCAGCCAGCTGAGCGGGTTGTCCTGGCAGTAGGCGTTGTTGTTGCCGCCCTGGCTGTGGCCCAGCTCGTCGCCCGCCAGCAGCATGGGCGTGCCCTGCGCCAGCAGCAGGCAGGCCAGCAGGGCGCGCTGCAGGCCGGCGCGGCGGCGCAGCACGACCGGGTCGTCGCTCGGGCCCTCGGCGCCGCAGTTCCAGCTGTGGTTGGCCTGGTGGCCGTCGCGGTTGTCCTCGCCGTTGGCCAGGTTGTGGCGCTGCTGGTAGCTCACCAGGTCGCGCAGGGTGTAGCCGTCGTGGGCAGTGATGTAGTTGACGCTGGCGCTGGGCGCGCGCGCGCTGTGCTGGAACTGCGCGCTCGACCCGGCCAGGCGGTGCGCAAACACGCCGCGGTCACCGGCGTGCGGGCGGTGCTCGGCCGGCTGCGGGCTGCCCAGCCACCAGCTGCGCAGGGTGTCGCGGTACTGGTCGTTCCACTCGGCCCAGCCGGGCGGGAAGCCGCCGAGCTGGTAGCCGCCGGGTGCCACGTCCCACGGCTCGGCGATGAGCCGCACGCCGGCGAGCAGCGGGTCGGCGCGCAGCGCGGCGAAGAAGCCGGCGGCCTGGCTGTAGCTGCCTTCCGCCCCGCGCCCCAGGATGCTGGCCAGGTCGAAACGGAAGCCGTCCACGCCGTATTCGCTCACCCAGTGGCGCAGCGAGCCCAGCACCAGCTCGACCACGCGCGGCTCGGCCAGGTTGAGCGTGTTGCCGCAGCCGGCCCAGTTGAGGTACTGGCTGCGGTCGGCCGGGTCGAGCCGGTAGTAGTGGCGGTTGGCCAGCCCGCGCAGGCCGAACATGGGGCCGCGGCCGTCGCCCTCGGCGCTGTGGTTGTAGACGACGTCGAGCAGCACCTCGATGCCCGCGGCATGCAGGCTGCGCACCATGCTGGCGAATTCGCTGCGCACCGCTTCGGGACGGCTGGCGTAGCGCGGCTCGGGCGCCAGCCAGGCCAGGGTGTTGTAGCCCCAGTAGTTGCACAGGCCGAGCTGCTGCAGGCGCGCCTCGTCGGCGCAGGCGTGCACCGGCAACAGGCACAGGCTGGTCACCCCCAGGCGCTGGTAGTGCGCCAGCATGGCCGGGTGGGCCAGGCCGGCGTAGCTGCCGCGCAGACCCTCGGGCAGCTCGGGGTGCAGCATGGTCGCGCCCTTGACGTGCAGCTCGTAGATCACCACCTGGCTGCGCGGCACGGCCGGGCACAGACGTGCCGGGCGTTCGTCGGCCGGCAGCGGCGCGACCACACGCGCCTTCACCGCCGTGCGCGCGTTGTCACGCTGGTCGGGCAGCTCGGGCGCGCGCCGGTCCTGGCCGGCGTGCAGGGCGACGTCGCCGCCGTAGCGGCCGACGATCTCCTGCGCCCAGGGGTCGAGCAGCAGCTTGCGCGGGTTGAAGCGCAGGCCCTCGTGCGGCGCCCAGGTGCCGTGGGCGCGCAGGCCGTAGATCAGGCCGGCCGCATCGGGGTGGGCGAGGTGGCCATGCCACACGCCGTCGGTGCAGGCCGGCAGGGCCAGGCGGTCGGTCTCGACCTCGCCACGGTCGTCGAACAGGCACAGCTCGACCGCTGTCGCCTCGGGTGCCCAGACGGCGAAATTCACGCCAGGCTCGCCGGCACTGGCGCCCAGGCTGGCGCCCAGCGGGTAGGCGGTGCCGGGAGTGAGCTGCATGGCCGGACGTGCGGTTGGGTGAGATGCTGGGTGGGGCGGCGGGCGGGATCAGCCGGGCGCGAAGGCCGGTGCCAGGGTGCGATCCAGCCGTGCTCAGTCGCAGGCCAGCATCAGCGTGGCCAGCGGCGGCAGGCTGATCAGCACGGACTGTGCCTGCCCCTGCCAGGCCACCGGCTCGCTGTGCACGCCCTCGCCGTTGCCCACGCCGCTGCCGCCGTAGATGGCGGCGTCGGTGTTGATCAGCTCGCGCCAGTGGCCGGCCTGCGGCACGCCGATGCGCCAGCCCTGACGGGGCACGGGCGTGAAGTTGCAGATCACGACGACGCTGCAGCCGTCGCGTCCGCGACGCCGGAAGGCCAGCAGCGAGTTGTCGGCATCGTCGTGGCTGATCCACTCGAAGCCATCTGCCGACACGTCGAGCTGGTGCAGGGCCGGAAAGTCGCGGTAGACCGTGTTGAGGTCGCGCACCAGGCGCTGCACGCCAGCGTGGTAGGGCCCCAGGCCGAGCAGGTGCCAGTCCAGGCTGGCGTCGGCCTTCCACTCGGCGCGCTGGCCGAACTCGCAGCCCATGAACAGCAGCTTCTTGCCCGGGTGGCCCCACATGAAGCCGTAGCAGGCGCGCAGGTTGGCGAACTGCTGCCATTCGTCGCCGGGCATCTTCTCGACCATCGAGCCCTTGCCGTGCACCACCTCGTCGTGCGAGATGGGCAGCACGAAGTTCTCGGTGAAGGCGTAGACCAGCGAGAAGCGGATCTGGTCGTGGTGATGGCGGCGATGCACCGGGTCACGCGCGAAGTAGGCCAGCGTGTCGTTCATCCAGCCCATGTTCCACTTGTAGTGGAAGCCCAGGCCACCGCCCTGCAGATCCGGGCTGGGCGGTCGGCTCACCTGCGGGAAGGCGGTGCTTTCCTCGGCCAGGGTGATGGCCTCGGGGCGCTGCGTGCCCACGGTGTGGTTCATGCGGCGCATGAAGTCGATCGCCTCGAGGTTCTCGCGCCCGCCGTGGCGGTTGGGGATCCACTCGCCGGCCTTTCGGCTGTAGTCGCGGTAGAGCATGGAGGCGACCGCATCCACCCGCAGGCCGTCGACCGCAAAACGCTCCAGCCAGTACAGCGCGTTGCCGACCAGGTAGTTGCGCACCTCGTTGCGGCCGTAGTTGTAGATGAGGGTGTTCCAGTCCTGGTGGAAGCCCTCGCGCCGGTCGGCGTGTTCGTACAGGTGCGTGCCGTCGAACTGGGCCAGGCCGTGGGCATCGCTCGGAAAGTGCGCCGGCACCCAGTCCAGGATGACGCCCAGGCCGGCCTGGTGCGCCGCCTCGACGAAGGCGCGCAGGTCCCAGGGCGTGCCGAAGCGCGCGGTGGGCGCGTACAACCCGACGGGCTGGTAGCCCCAGCTGCCGTCGAAGGGGTGCTCGTGCACCGGCAGCAGCTCGATGTGGGTGAAGCCCATGTCGCGCGCATAGGGCACCAGCTGCTCGGCCAGCTCGCGGTAGCTCAGCCAGCCGCCGTCGGCGCGCCGGCGCCACGAGCCCAGGTGCACCTCGTAGATGCTCACCGGTGCATCGAGCGCGTTGGCGCCAAGCCGCGCCGGGTCGCCCGGCACCGCCGGCAGCAGGCGCTGCACCACCGAGGCGGTGTCGGGCCGCAGCTCGGCGCGCAGGGCGAAGGGGTCGGCCTTGAGGTGGATCTGGCCGTCCGCGCCCAGGATCTCGAACTTGTAGAGGTCGCCCTCGCCCACCAGGGGCAGGAAGATCTCCCACACGCCGCACTCGCGCCGCAGGCGCATGACGTGGCGCCGGCCGTCCCAGTTGTTGAAGCCACCCACCACCGACACGCGCCGCGCGCCCGGCGCCCACACGGCAAAGCGGGTGCCGGACACGCCGCCCACCGTCTGCGGGTGCGCACCCAGCATCTCGTAGGGCCGCTGGTGCGTGCCCTCGGCGAGCAGCCAGACGTCCATGTCGCTGAGCTGCGGGCCCAGGGCGTAGGGGTCGAGCGCACGGGTGCGGCCGGCCGGCGCGCCCTCGGGCGTGGCCCAGCCGATGTCGAGCAGGTAGTCGCAGCGCTTCGTCACGCCCGGCAGCACGCCGGTGAACAGGGAGCTGTCACCCTGGCGCGCCAGGGCGCACAGGGTCTTGCCATCGCCGCCCACGAGCTGCACGTCCAGCGCTCCGGGCACCAGGGCCCGCACGACCACGGCCCTGCCTCGGCCGACCTCGACCTCGTGCATGCCGAGCACGGCAAACGGGTCGCCGTGCTCGGCGCGCATGAGGGCATCCAGGGTCGGACCATCCACCTCGGCGGCGTGGACGGCGGCACTTGAGGGGGTCGGGCTCATGGCTGGCCTGTCGATTCGTTCATGTGAACGATCTTGCCATGTAACCCGGCTGTTCCCTATCGGCTCACGCCCCAGTCGGGGGCAGTCCGGGGGCAGTCGCCTGCAGGGCCGGACCACCGGTGCCCGCGGCTTGGGCATCAGCCGTGGCGTCCGTGTCGGCCCCTCGCCCCGCCGACCGGTGTCTATGTCGCCCTGGTCCGCCGACGCACCGCCCGTGCCGGCCATGGCGATGGCGACCAGGTCGGTTCAGGTCAAATCAAGTCATTCAGGTCAGCGCCTGGCCGAACATGGCCAGCATGCGCGACCAGGCGCGTTCGGACTGCGCCGCGTCGTGTACGCGCGTGTCGGGCGGGCACCAGCCGTGTGCCGCCGGGTAGACCTCGACCTCGCCGGCCAGCCTGGCGGCGTCCAGCGCGGCGCGCAGGGCGACCTTGGCCTCGGGATCCTTGCTGTCGTCGTTCTCGGCCACGGCGATGAGGTAGCGCGCCTGCGTCTGCGCCAGCAGGCGGTGCGGGCTGTCGGGTGCTGCCGTCACCATCGCCGCGCCATGGAAGCTGCCGACCGCGCCGACGCGGCCCGGCGCCACGGTGGCGGTGCGCACCGCCATCGGCCCGCCCATGCAGTAGCCGGTGGTGCCGATGCGGCGCGACTTGTCCACCTCGGGCTGGGTGTCCAGCCAGGCCACGAAGGTCCTGCCGTCGCTCAGGTGCATGGCCGGCGTGAGCGCCTGCATCAGCGGCAGCACCTCGGCGATGGGCGTCTGCCCGCCCTGCGGCGCGGTGGGCGCCTTCTTCTGCCGATAGAAGGGGTTGACCACCAGCACGCTGTAGCCCGATTCGGCCAGCCGCCGGCCCATCTGCCGGAAGGCCGGACGCAGGCCGAACACGTCGGGCCACACCAGCACGCCGGGCGCGGCGCCGCTGCCGGGGGCGACGAAATAGGCGTCGCAGAGGCCGTCGGGCGTGGTGATGCTCACCTCGCGCTCGGCCACCGCCACCGCGTTGGCCACGCCGGGCAGCGCCGACAGCATGCCGGCCGATGCGGCCCAGGCGGCGAAGTCACGGCGGGTGTATTTCCTCAGCTCATCCGGGTCGTGCAGGTCACACATGGTCGATGCTCCTCATCAGGACAGGAATGGAGGCGGGCTTGTCCCATGAATCAGGCGGGTCCGAGGCCAGGCATTTGCTTAGCACCTACTGTCGGCAGGGACACTGCGACGGGCCACGCGCGGGCGTCGGTGTCAGCGTCGGCGCGTGGCCCGGCGGGCTGTGCGGCGAACGCCGTGGGATCATCCCCCGCATGCTCGACATCGCGCTCACCACCCTCCCGTTCTTCGCCCTCGTGCTGTGTGGCTGGATCGCCGCGCGCACGCGCCGGCTGCCGGCCGCGTCGGTGGCCCCGCTCAACGGCTTCGTGCTCTGGTTCGCGCTGCCGGCCATGCTGCTGCGCTTCGTGGCGCGCACGCCGGTCGACACGGTCGTCGACCTTCGCCTCGCGCTCGGCTACGCCGCCTGCGGCCTGGCCGCCTACGCGCTGGCCGCGCTGCTGCTGCGGCGCCGCGCCGGCAGCAACTGGATCGACACCGCCTACGGCGCGCTGGCCGCCGCCTGGCCCAACTGGGGCTACATGGGCTTCGGGCTGATGCCGGCGCTGTTCGGCGAGCGGGCCATCGCCACCATGATCGCCGCCGGCATCATGGACCTGCTCGTGCTGATGCCGGTCGCACTGCTGGTCGCCTCGCGCCAGCACGCCACGGGCGGCCCGGGCGCCCTGGCCGCCGGCTTGAAGGCGGTGGCTCACAACCCGCTGTTCATCGCCATCCTGGGCGGACTGGCCCTGTCCCTGCTGCACGTGAAGATCCCGGCGCCGGTCGACGAGTTCCTGCGCCTGCTGGCCTCGTCGGCCGGGCCGGTCGCCCTGTTCGCCATCGGCGTGTTCGTCTACCGGCCGGGCCCCGTGCGCGCCGATGTGGCGAGCGTGTGGCTGATCACCGTGAAGCTGCTGGTGCACCCGTTGCTGATGTGGATCGTCGGCGCATGGCTGCTCAAGCTCGATCAGGCCACGCTGACGGTGGTGACCGTGACGGCCGCACTGCCGGCCGCCGGCACCGCCTTCATCCTGGTGGAGCGCAACGGCGGCCAGGTCGACCGGGTCGCCAGCGCCATCCTGCTGTCGACCGCGCTCTCCTTCGTGACCATCACGGGGCTCACCGCCTGGCTGCGCGCTAGCGGAGGCTGATCGCCGCCAGCCACCGGTCACGACAGAGTGACGCCCGCCAAGTCGAAACAGGAAAGGCGGGCTTGCTCATGATGGATCGATCCTCGAAACAGGTGGGCGGCGGCTGGGGCCAGGAAAGGGCGCGAGCCTACCTCAGGCGTGCCCGCCGTCGAAGGTGCTGGTGGCGCTCAGGCGCGCCCCCCAGCGGATGTCATAGAAAGGCTCGAAGTGCTCGAACAATGCGGCAGCAATGCCGTCCTGCTCAGGCGCGATCGAGTACAGGTTGATCCGCTCGTTGCGCGGGGCGGTATCGGCAATCACCGCCGCAATCTCGCGGGCCAGGGCTTCGAAATCACCCTCGGCATGCA
>JBJOKY010000568.1:0-2562 GCA_046045865.1 Pseudomonadota bacterium
CGCCGGCCTGTCGGGCGGGCAGCGCCAGCGCATCGCCCTGGCACGGGCCCTGTACGGCCACCCGCGCCTGGTGGTGCTGGACGAGCCCAACTCCAACCTCGACGCCGACGGCGAGGCCGCGCTGCTGCAGGCGCTGGGGGTCTTGCGCGAGCGCGGCTGCACGGTGGTGATGGTGGGCCACCGGCCTTCGGCCATGCGCGCGGTGGACATGTTGGCCGTCATCCGCGACGGCACGCTGGATGCCTACGGCCCCAGGGACCAGGTGCTGGCCAAGATGGGGCAGGTGCCCGGCCCGGCGGCCGCCAATGTGGCTGCAGTGCGCGCGCCAGCGCAAGCCGTGCTGGCCACCGCCGCAGCGACGGCACCTGCACCTGGCGGGCCACGCGCTTAGGTGGGCGCAAGCTTTCCGCCCCCTGCACGGGGGATATCAGGGCGGGCAGGCCATGCTGTGCGTTGAGGCAGTGACATACGCCACCGATTGACTGTGCACGGGCTTGTCCACGGGGGTAGCACGCTGGTCTAGTTCATGGTTGACGCATACATGCCGATATCACGGTATGGCGAACACCCACAAAGGTTGAACTGTGCCCACATTCATCACCGTCGAGAACACCTATGTCTCCGAAGCCGACGCTCAGGCCGTCTTCACCCTGAAGATCAGCGGCGAGCCACTCACCGGTCCGATTGACCTCGATTTCAGTTCCATCGATGGCACCGCCAGCGACATCAACCAGTTCCTGGGCAGCCTGGTGGGTGTCCACACGCTGGATCCGGCGAACCTCGACAGCTTCCTCCTCAAGGTCGACCTGCCCGGCCAGTCAGATGGCCTGAGTGCCGGCCTGCAGGGCTTCAACCTGCAGTTCGGCACGTCGGCGCCGAACGTCATCTTTTCGAACAACATCGCCACGGCGCTGGTGGTCGACGTGGACAACCTCCTCGGCCGCGCGCCCGTGCTGACGCCGGGCGACATGGTGGTCGACGAGGCCGCCGGCACGGTCACCATCTCGGTGCTGCTGGACGGCCCGAGCGCGGACGACATCACCGTCACCTACGAGACCCAGGACGCCACCGCCGTGGCCGACGACGGGCAAGGCGGCAGCGACTACACCCATACCGCCGGCATCCTGACCATCCTGTCGGGCCAGACCGTCGGCACGATCACCATCCCGATCAACAACGACGCGGTGGCCGAGGGCCGCGAGCTGTTCTCGGTCTTCTTCTCCAATCCGGTCAACGCCACGCTGGCGGACCCGCGGGTGCATGTGGTCATCCAGCCCAGCGACACTGCGGCTGCAGCCAGCCCGACCGTGCATGTGCACGGCGCCACGGTCGCCGAGAACCAGGGCTACGTCGATTTCGTCGTGACCCTGAGCGAACCCAGCATCGACGGCGTGTCGATGGATTACCAGACCATCGACACGGCCGAGGCCACCCAGGGCGCCGACTTCGGTCACCTTGCCGGCACGCTGATCTTCGCGCCCGGCGAGGTATCCAAGACCATCCGCGTCCTGACCATCGACAACGCCAACGCCGATATCGCGCTCAAGCGCAGCTTCGGGCTGGAGGTGTTCGGCATCATCGGCGCGGTCGGCACCGCCACGGCCACGTCATCACAAGCCTCGGCCGCCATCGTGGATGACGAGCAGTCGGCAACGATCACCTCGGCTGCGCCCGTGGTGGTGAATGCCTCCAGCGCAGGCGACGTCATGGCCGGCACACCGTACAACGATTCGCTACAGGGCGGCACGGGCAACGATGTGCTGGACGGCCGGGCCCTGGGTGACAGCATGGCCGGCGGCGCCGGCGACGACATCTACATCGTCGAGGACACCGGGGGCTCGATCAGCGAAGGTGCCAACGAGGGCATCGACACGGTCATCAGCTATTTCGTCGACTCGGACATCACGGCCAACCCGAACTTCGAGAATCTGGTGCTGGGCGGATCGGATGGCACGGGCAACATCCATCTCAACGGCGCCGGCAACAGCGAGAACAACACCATCACCGGCAACCGCGGCAACAACCTGCTGAGCGGCCTGGAAGGCAACGACACCCTGATCGGTGGTGCCGGCAACGACACCCTGCTCGGCGGCCTGGGTGTGGACAGCCTGGTGGGCGGCCTGGGCGACGACACCTACCAACTCGACGGCGATGGCGATGTCGTGGTCGAGGCCGCCGGCGCCGAGTCCGGCCGGGACACCGTGGTGACAACCGCCAGTTACACACTCACGGCCAATGTGGAAGTCCTGGTACTGGACGGCATCGGCAACATCAACGGGACCGGCAATGCCGAAGCCAACACCATCACCGGCAATGCCGGAGCCAACGTCATCAACGGCGGCGCCGGCAATGACGAGATCAGCGGCGGGCTGGGCAATGACTCCATCCTGGGTGGCGCCGACAACGACACCCTGGACGGTGGCGCGGGCAACGACACCCTGGACGGCGGTACCGGCATCGACGCCCTGACTGGTGGCGACGGCAACGACACCTACGCGGTGGACAACGTCGGCGACGTCATCATCGAGAGCAATGCCACGGCGGCCGGCGGTACCGATCTGG
>JBJOKY010000184.1:0-8706 GCA_046045865.1 Pseudomonadota bacterium
TATCAACGGCTACCTGTGCTGCGGCATCCAGTCGCGTGGCATGGCAGCGCTGGATGGCGTGCTCTATCGCACCACGATCGATGCGCATGTCGTCGCGGTGAACATGGCTGATGGCAAGCAGCTCTGGAAGGTCAAGGCCGCCGACTACAAGCAGGGTTACAGCATGACCCACGCCCCGCTGATTGCTGGTGACACGCTGATCACCGGCATCTCGGGTGGCGAGTACGGCACCCGTGGCTTCCTGGACGGCTGGGATCTCAAGACCGGTGCCCGCAAGTGGCACCGCTGGACCACGGCTGTTGCTGGCGACAAGGGCGCCGACACCTGGAAGCCCGGCACAGCAGAGACCGGCGGTGGCCCCACCTGGCTGACCGGTACCTATGACCCGGATCTGGACCTGGTCTACTGGGGTGTGGGCAATGGCGCACCCTGGAACGCCGCCATGCGCGGTGGTGGCGACAATCTCTACACCAACTCGGTGCTGGCATTGCGCCCGTCCACGGGAGAGATCGCTTGGTACTACCAGTTCTCGCCGGCCGATCCGTTTGACTTCGATGGTGTGAACGAACTGGTGATGGCAGAGCTGCCGATCAACGGCAAGTCGACCAAGGTGATCATGCAGGCCAACCGGAACGGCTTCTTCTATGTGCTGGACCGCACCACCGGCAAACTGCTGAAGGCTGATCAGTTTGCGCGCAAGGTCAACTGGGCCACCGGCATCGACATGAAGACCGGCCGCCCCATCGCCACGGAGATGACCGAGACCATCCGGAAGAATCCGGAGATGGCCGAAGCGGTGGAAATCTGGCCGAGCGCCTACGGTGGCAAGAACTGGATGCCGATGAGCTTCGATCCGAAGCGCAAGCTGGCCTTCTTCAACACCGTCAATCTTGGCATGACGGTACGCTACACCAAGCAGGACCGACCCGGTGGCCCGAACTGGTGGCTCGGCCTGGAACTGGCCGGCTTCGTCGGACCGGCGGACGGCAAGCGTGGTTCCCTTGTAGCCTGGGATCCGGCGAGCGGTAAGAAGGCATGGGAGGTGCTGCTGAAGTCGCCGAACTGGGCCGGTGTGCTGACAACGGCCCCGGGCCTGGTCTTCACCGGCACCCAGACGGGCGAGTTCAAGGCGTTTGATGCCGCTAACGGCCGTGAACTGTGGAGCTTCCAGACTGGCTCGGGTATCTCCGGCCTGCCGATCACCTGGGAGAAGGATGGCCGCCAATACATCACCGTCACCAGTGGCGCAGCCACAGTCTACGGTGCCCTTGCTGGTGATCCGGAACTGGCCAACGTGCCCGCTGGCAGCTCGCTGTGGACCTTCGCGCTGCCCCGATGAAATGTTTCGTCATCCTGGCGGCCGCCCTGGTGGCGGCCTTTCATGTTCAAGCCAAGGACGCCACTCCGGCGGAACCTTCAGCCTCGGCGGCATTGGTTCAGCGGCCCAGCGCTGAAGCCGGACGACGCGCCTACACGAGCACATGCGCCCGCTGCCATGGCATCAATCTGGTCGCCTCCAGTAGCGCCTACTTTGACCTGCGGACCTTTCCCAGGGATGAGAAGGATCGCTTTCTGAATTCGGTAACGAACGGCAAGCGGCAGATGCCTGCGTGGGGCGGGCTTGTCAAGCCAGAGACCATGGAGTCGATCTGGCTCTACATCGGCAGCGTCAACGGCTGGTGAAGTTGTCAGCTGCCAGGGAGGCTGCAAGTGGCGTCGGTGCAGACCGAAAGCTGACCAGCAGGGGGTAAAAATCCGGGCTGCGCAAGCGGGTGCCAGCCCGCAACCGCTTGATAGCATCAGTAGGATCGCTTCGAGTTCGCGTACCCCCCAAGCACGGCTCCTGGCTCAACATGGCCGAGATCGAGATCAGCGTGATGGTGCGCCAGTGTCTGAGGCGGCGCATCGCCGGCTCAGGCTCCCTGCGCCAGGATGTCACTGCTTGGCAGGCCTATCGCGATCAACTCAGCGCCAGGCTCGACGGGCAGTTCACGGCCGACAACGCCCGCGTCAACCTCAAGCGGCTCTATCCGACAGTTCAGGGTTGACGCATCACTAGATTCCATACCCATCAGATTAGCGTTGATAATCTGATGTCTAAAAAATCCCCGAGAAATCCGGCCGCCAAGCCTGCACGGGCCCCGCGCCCTGGTGCACGTCCGGCGCGCCAGGGCCACGACGCCACTACACTGGCCAGGCATGAACACCGCCGCCCCGCCCCGCCGCCAAAAGCTGCCGATCGGCATCCAGAACCTGCGCGAGATCCGCCAGGAGGGCCACTACTACGTCGACAAGTCGGGGCTGGCGATCGACCTGATCGAGTCGGCCGGCAAGGCATTTTTCCTGAGCCGGCCACGCCGTTTCGGCAAGAGCCTGCTGGTCGATACCTTCAAGGAACTCTTTGAGGGCAACCGGGCGCTGTTCGAGGGCCTGGCGGCCGAATCACGCTGGGACTGGTCGCGGCGCTACCCGGTCATCCGTATCAGCTTTGCCGGCGGCGGACTCACCAGCGCCGAGCGGCTGGAGCAGCGCATCCTCGAAATCCTTGACGAGAACGCGCAACGCCTCGGCGTGACCTGCCGCAACCAGAGCATCAGCGGCCGTTTCTCGGAACTGATCCGGCGCGCCCACGAGCAGCACGGCCAGATGGTGGCGGTGCTGATCGACGAATACGACAAGCCGATCCTGGACAACATCACCGAGCCGGTCACGGCGCAGACCATGCGCGACGGGCTGAAGGCCTTGTACGAGAGTCTCAAGTACGCCGACGAGCACCTGAAGTTCGTCTTCCTGACGGGGGTGAGCAAGTTCAGCAAGGTCAGCCTGTTCTCGGGGCTGAACAACCTGACCGACATCACGCTGGACGGGCAGTTTAGTGCGCTGTGTGGCTACACCGATGCGGACGTGGACACGGTGTTCGCACCGGAGCTGCCCGGGCTGGACCGGCAGGAGATCCGTCGCTGGTACAACGGCTACAACTGGCTGGGTGAAGGGGTCTACAACCCCTTCGATTTGCTGCTGCTGTTTCGCAACCGGGTGTTCCGGCCCTACTGGTTCGAGACCGGCACGCCGACCTTCCTGGTGCGGCTGCTGACCGAGCGGCAGTTCTTCACCCCCGACCTGAGCCGCCTGTACAGCGACCAGTCGCTGCTGTCAGCCTTCGACGTCGATCACATCGGCGCCGAGGCCCTGCTGTTCCAGACCGGCTACCTGACCTTGCATGGTGCCACCCCCGGCACGGCCCAGGAGGAGTCGATCTACACGCTGGGCTACCCGAACCGGGAGGTCGAGACCAGCCTGAACCGGGCGCTGCTGGTCGGCTACGGCGTGCCGGAGCGGGCGTCGTTCAATGCCCGCATCCGCTTGATCGATCTGCTCAAAAGCGCCGATCTGCCGGCCATGGAAGGGCTGTTTCGGGCGCTGTTCGCCAGCATCCCGCACGACTGGTACCGCAACAACCCGCTGGCCGGCTTCGAGGGCCACTACGCCAGCGTGTTCTACAGCCACTTTGCCGCCCTCGGCCTGGACATCCGGGTCGAGGACTCGACCAACCACGGCCGCCTGGACATGGCGGTGCTGTACCAGCAGCAGGTGTTCCTGTTCGAGTTCAAGGTGGTCGAGCACTCGACCCAGGGTGAGGCGCTGCGACAGATCAAGACGCAGGGCTACGCCGACAAGTACCGCGACCGGGGCGAGGCCATCCACCTGATCGGGGTCGAGTTCAGCAAGGTCGATCGCAACCTGGTCGGCTTCGAGGTCGAGACGCTGCCGGCGCCAAGTCGGCCCTGAGCGCGCCGAGCCGCCCGCATGGTGCCCCACGACCTGCCCCCGCCCCGCACCCCGCCGCGCCTCGGCCGGCATCACTTCGCCCACCTGCGCGCCGTCGCCGAAGGCCTGCCCGTGCTGGAGGCGGCCCAGCGCTACCTGGGTATCGAGCACGGCCTGCAGGCCGCCACCGCGCACCGTGCAGTGGTCGAGCATCTGCGGGCGCTGGCGCGCCGGCGCGGCGAGCGTGATGCGCGCCTGATCGGCCTGGTGATCCGGCTCGAACACCCGCTGTCACAGCCGCGGCCGACGCTGCAGGACTTCAGCGCGGCCCGTGACCTGGACGACTGGAGCGAGGCCGACGTGCTTGAGCTCTATGCCGAAGCCTACCCGCCCGATCGGCGCCTGACGCAGCGCCTGCGCCTGCGCGAGCGCCAGATCGCGCTGCTGCACCACCTGGAGCAGGTCGCCGCCGAGACCCCGCAGCCGAGCGACCCGCTGGCCGCCTGGATCGAGCCCGGCCTGGCCGAGCGCCTGCAGCGTGCCGGCCTGCTGCTGCTGGGCGAACTGCAGCAGCGCATCGCCACGGGCGGCCGCTGGTGGCATGCCATCCCGGCGGTGGGCGTGACCAAGGCCCGCCGGCTGGAAGCATATCTGACACAACTGCTGCCGGCCCCTGCGGTGCGCCCCCTCGTCGTCCTGCCACAGATCCTGGCGCAGGCCGGCGCCCAGGGCAGCAACCGCGCGCTGCCTCGGCCGGGCGGCACCCAGGCCGACACCGACGCGCAAGCCATCGAGGCCTGGGTGCGGGCCCGTGCCGGCAGTGCCGCCACGGCCCGGACCTACCGCCGCGAGGCCGAGCGGCTGCAGCTCTGGGGCCTGACCGAGCGGCAACTGCCGCTCTCGTCCATGACGATGGACGACTGTCTGGCCTATCTGGCCTTCCTCGAACACCTGCCACCGCACTGGATCTCGCGCCGGCGCGCCGCGCCGCACACCCCGGGCTGGGCGCCCTTCACGGGCCAGCTCTCGGTGGCGAGCCGACGCCAGGCCGTCATCATTGTCGGGGCCTTGTTCGCCTGGCTGGTGGCGGCCGGCTACCTGCAGAGCAACCCGTGGCTGCTGGTGAATCGCCGCATCGGCGACGATGCGCAGCACGACGCGCTGGCCACGCGCGCCTTCACGCCAGCGGCCTGGTCGGCCCTCACCGGCTACCTCGACGCCCAGCCGGCCAGCCCGGCCTGCGAGCGCATGCGTTTTGTGCTGACCTTCGGCGAAGCGGTGGGATTGCGCGCCTCGGAACTGATCGGGGCGACCCTGGGCGACTTCAGGGCACAGGACGGTCGGCTGCTGCTGCAGGTCACCGGCAAGGGCGCACGTCGGCGCGTGCTGGTGGTGCCCGGTCAGGCCCGACAGGCGCTGGCGCGCTATCTGCGCAGCCGCGACCTGCCCGCGCTCGACCAGGCGCCCGCAGCGCTGCCGTTGCTGGCCAGCGTGCTCGATGCGCACGCGCCGGTGGGTTACCGGGCGCTCTACGCCAGCCTGAAAAGCTGGATCCGGCGCGCGCTGCGCGTTTCCAGTCTGACCGAGCGCGAGCGCCAGGAGGCCGAGCAGGCGTCACTGCATTGGCTGCGGCACACCTGCGGCACCCGGGCCGTTGAACGGGGTGTGCCGCTCGACGTGGTGCAGCAGCAGTTCGGCCACCGCGATCCGCGTACGACCAGCCGCTACACCCGGGCGCAGATCGAGCGGGTGGCCGGGGCGATGGAACTGGCGTTCGGGGATCAGTGAGGTGGGTCCGCGAGCCGCCAGAAATAAATACTAACGGAATAACCATTCATCGAGGCCTATTCGCAGCATTGAAATCAAACCGTTGACCGTTAGTATTTTTAGGCCGGTCCCTCCAGCACCTTCGATCCCGAAAAGATGCATTCGAGCTTCTCGTTGATGTAGTCGCACATGACCGGATGCAACGGCAGCTTCTGCCCGCTGTGCCGGTGGCAATCGGTGAAGTCGATGCCTTGCACCTGGGCCAGCCGACACGCCTGGATGTACTCGTTCATCAGCCCGGCGAACTCGATGAACGGGTGGTTGCCGATACCGATTGCGGTTCGGTAGAAATCATCCGCGCAGCGCTGCATCTGCTCGATCGCCTGTTCGCGTTCAACGGCCGTCATCATGTTGATGCTCCTGCGTGTCCAGCACGCTGTCTGTCTTGGTGACCGGGCCTGCATCGCGTTCATGCACCCGGCCGTTTGTGACACGCCTGCCAGCACCTTCACACGCTTCCTGCGCCACCGCGGTTGGGGGCAACTATTCGTAAGCGCCCAGCCAACACATGTTGAACTGACTGGTCGGCCGAAGTGAACATGTGTCCGCGTAACTTGGAAGCGGACACATGAACACATACGGAGTGGATCTGATGGGCCGGCGGCGGCGTCGCCGGCACAGTGCGGAGTTCAAGGCGGCGGTGATCTCGGAGTGCCTGCGCCCGGGCGTGTCGATCGCTGCGGTGGCGCTGGCGCATGGCCTGAACGCCAACATGCTGCGCAAGTGGGTCATCGATGGCGAGCACCGCCTGGCGGCACCTCGGCCCGTTGCGGCGCCACCGGAGTCGCCGCCCGTGCTGGCGCCGACCTTCATCCCCCTGGCGCTGCCTGCACCGGTTGTCGACGGCGAGATCCATCTGGAGCTGCAGCGCGCTGGCACGACGGTCAAGATCGTCTGGCCGGCCTCGGCCGCCCGGGACTGTGCGGCCTGGTTGCGCGACTGGCTGCGATGATCCGCGTGGAGGCGGTGTGGCTGTGCACCGAGCCGATGGACATGCGTGCGGGCACCGACACCACGCTGGCGCGGGTGGTCCAGGTGTTCAGCTCGGCGCGTCCGCACCACGCCTACGTCTTCGCCAACAAGCGCTCGACCCGGCTGAAGGTGCTGGTGCACGATGGCATCGGCATCTGGCTGGCCGCGCGCCGGCTGCAGCAAGGCCGCTTCATCTGGCCGGGCGGCGGGTGCGGCGCGCCCCAGTCGCTCACGCGCGAACAACTCGATGCCTTGGTTCTGGGGCTGCCGTGGCAACGCATCGGTGAGGCCGGCGTGATCACGCTGGTGTAGCGCGTCCATTGTTGGATGTGCCGATGCGCGAGGGCCGTGTCAGTCAGACACTGGTCGGCGATGATCCACCTCGCGCAGATTGATCCGGACAAGCTCGACGCACTCGATGCCGAGCAGTTGCGCGAACTCACCCGCGCGCTGCTGACACGCAGCGATCGCGAGATCGCCTGGCGCGACGCCAAGATCGACAAGCTCACGTTCGAATTGGCTCAGCTCAAGCGGCTGAAGTTCGACCGCTCCAGCGAACGGCTGGGCGAACAGATGAGCGCCGAGCAGCGCGCGCTGTTCGACGAGGCGGTCGACGGCGACATGGCTGCCATTGACGAGCACTGGGCCGCGCTGCAAGCCACGCTGCCCGCCAAACCCGAGGGTGAGAAGAAGCAACCCAAGCGCGCGGCCTTGCCCGATCGGCTGCCGCGGCGCGACGTGCCCCACGAGCCCGACAGCACCACCTGCGGGTGCGGTGCAGCGATGAAGCGCGTGGGCGAGGACGTCAGCGAGAAGCTCGACTACACGCCCGGCGTGTTCACGGTGGAGCGCCATGTGCGTGGCAAGTGGTGCTGCGCGGCCTGCCGCACGTTGGTGCAGGCCCCGGTGCCAGCGACGGTGATCGACAAGGGGCTGCCGACACCGGGGTTGTTGGCGCAGGTGCTGGTAGCCAAGCATGCCGACCACCTGCCGCTGTACAGGCAGGAGTCGATCTTCGGCCGAGCAGGACTGGCGATCCCGCGCTCGACGCTGGGGGCCTGGGTGGGCCAGTGCGGCGCGCGGCTCGAGCCGGTGGCCCAGGCGCTGAAGGCCGAACTGCTGCGCGGCCAGGTGCTGCATGCCGACGAGACACCGGTGGCTGTGCTCGCACCCGGCAGGGGCAAGACCCAGCGCGCCTACCTGTGGGCCTACGCCTCGGCGCGCAGCGAGCCGATCAAGGTGGTGGTCTACGACTTCACACCGAGTCGATCGGGCGAGCATGCGCGGGCCTTCCTCGGGCATGACCCCGAACGACGACAACGCGATGAGCAGCCGTGGGCCGGCCACCTCGTCTGTGATGACTTCAGCGGCTACAAGGCCTTGTTCGCGCTGGGCGTCACCGAGGTCGGCTGCATGGCCCATGCGCGGCGCAAGTTCGTCGAACTGCATACCGCCAACAAGAGTTCAATCGCCGGCACGGTGCTGGAGTTGTTCGCTCAGCTCTACCAGGTCGAGCGCGACATCCGCGACCTCGCCGACCCGGCCGCGCGGCTGGAACAGCGGCGCAACCGGGCCGCACCGATCGCCAGGGCCCTGCATGAGTGGCTGACAGTCCATCGCGCCAAGGTGCCCGATGGCACCGCCACGGCCAAGGCGATCGACTACAGCCTGAACCGCTGGGCGGCCCTGACCCGCTACCTGGATGACACTCGGCTGCCGATCGACAACAACCACGACGAGCAGCAGATCCGGCCCTGGGCCACCGGGCGCAAGAACTGGCTGTTCGCCGGCACCTTGGCCGCGGGCCAGCGCGCCGCAGCGATCACGAGCCTGATCCAGTCGGCCAAGCTCAACGGGCATGACCCGTACGCCTACCTCAAAGACGTGCTGCAGCGACTCCCCACGCAGCGGGCCAGCGAGATCGGGCAACTGCTGCCGCACCGCTGGTCACCAGCGACTTGAACCCAACTACGAGCCGCCACATCGGCAGTCACCTGTCTTCCCCAGCCGCTTACAACTATTCTGCCGGGGAGGGCATCGGTCTGAGCTGCCCCCGGAATTTCGTCTTCCAAGGATCGATGGATAGGATCGAGACTTGAAGGAAGACAGATGAAGAAGATCCCGAAGCAGGAATACACG
>JBJOKY010000569.1:0-2554 GCA_046045865.1 Pseudomonadota bacterium
TGCCAGCGCTGCGGCGCGCTGCGCGGCGCGTCGGGGTCGGGCGGTGCCGGGCGCTTGCAGGCCGGGCACAGCTTGCGCACCAGGCGCTGGGCCAGCACGCCGATCAGGCTGGAGCTGAGCAGGTAGGGCTCGACGCCCATGTCGATCATGCGCGTGACGGTGCTGGGTGCGTCGTTGGTGTGCACCGTGGCCAGCACCAGGTGGCCGGTGAGCGAGGCCTGGATGGCGATCTGCGCGGTCTCGAAGTCGCGGATCTCGCCGATCATGATGACGTCCGGATCCTGGCGCAGGATGGCGCGCAGGGCCTTCGCAAACGTCAGGTCGATGCGGGCGTTGACCTGGGTCTGGCCGATGCCGGCCAGCTCGTATTCGACCGGGTCCTCCACCGTCAGCACGTTGGTGGTGCTGGTGTCCAGGCGGCTGAGCGCGGCGTACAGCGTGGTGGTCTTGCCCGAGCCGGTCGGGCCGGTGACCAGCACGATGCCGTGCGGCTGCTTGATGAGGCTGTCGAAACGTGTCAGCGTGGGCCCGCTCATGCCCAGCGACTCGAGCGTGAACTTGGCGTCGCCCTTGTCGAGCAGGCGCAGCACCGCACGTTCGCCGTGCACGCCGGGCAGGGTCGAGACGCGCACGTCGACGCCGCGCCCGCCGATGCGCAGGCTGATGCGGCCGTCCTGCGGCAGGCGCTTCTCGGCGATGTCGAGCTCGGCCATGATCTTCAGCCGGCTGATCAGCGCGCCGTGCAGCGCCTTGTTGGGCTGCACCACCTCGCGCAGCGTGCCGTCGACGCGGAAACGCACCGCGCTGGAGCGTTCGTAGGGCTCGATGTGGATGTCGCTCGCGCCGTCCTTGGCCGCCTGCGTCAGCAGCGCGTTGAGCATGCGGATGATGGGCGCGTCGTCGGCGGCTTCGAGCAGGTCTTCCACCGCGGGCAGGTCCTGCATCATGCGGCCGAGGTCGACCGCACTTTCCACCTCGCCCACCACGGCGGCGGCGCTCGATTCACCGCCGGCGTAGGCCTGGGCGATGCGCCTGGCGAGCGATTCGCCGCCTTCGTGCTCCAGCGCGTCGACCGCGTAGCGGCGCATCAGCTCGGCCAGCGCGGGCGTGACGGTGCGCACGCTGCGGGCGTCGGCCCACAGCACGAGCTGCTCGCCGTCGTCCTCCAGCAGCAGGTTGTTGGCCTTGGCCCAGCTGTAGGGCAGGGGGTAGCGCGTGGCCATCGTAGCTCAGCGGCCGGGCCGGGCGGGGGGCGCGGCCAGCGGCTTGCCCCAGCCGTCGTCGGCCTTGTTGTCCGGCGCGGCGGGCTGGCCGGCAGGCGTCGCACCCTGCGCCGGTGCGGAGGCAGGGGCGGGCGTAACGGGCCGGCGATCGGGCAGCACCGGGCTTTCGCTCACCGACAACACGCTGGACGGGCGCGGCTGTGCCGTCTGCATCTGCGCGCGGATGACGTCGTAGCGGTCGGCCGTGAGCGCGTCGGCCTGGGCCTGCGTGCGCATCACCACCGGGCGCAGGAAGACCAGCAGGTTGGTCTTCTTGCGCGTGCGCGATTCGCTGCGGAACAGGTTGCCCAGCAGCGGGATGCTGGCCAGGCCGGGCACGCGGTCCTCGCCGTCGTTGTAGGCGTCCTGCAGCAGGCCGCCCAGCACCATGATCTGGCCGTCGTCGACCACCACGGTGGTCTCGATCGAGCTCTTGTCGGTGGTCGGCCCGTTGGTCGAGGCGCTGCCGGGCACCACGCTGGAGTTCTCCTGGTAGATCACCATGCGCACGGTGCCGCTTTCGCCGATCTGCGGCTTCACGCGCAGCGTCAGGCCCACGTCCTTGCGTTCGACGGTCTGGAAGGGGTTGACCGAGGCGCCGGTGCTGCCGGTGCTGGTGAAGCTGCCGGTCACGAAGGGCACGTTCTGGCCGATCACGATCTTGGCTTCCTCGTTGTCCAGCGACACCAGGTTGGGCGTGGACAGGATGTTGGCGCCGGTGTTCGATTCCAGGAAGCGCGCCAGCGCGCCCAGCGTGTAGATGCCGTTGATCGCCTTGACCAGGCCGACGTTCAGGCCCACGCCGGGCTTGGGCACGGTCTGGGTGGCCGCGGCCAGAGACAGGTCGACGATGTTGTTGACACCGGTTGCACCCGGCTGGCCGGTGTTGAAGTTGGTGCCGCCGACGACGCCGTACTGGTCGCCGTTGCGCCCCAGCAGGCCCTGCCACTGGAAGCCGAAGTCGGCCGCCTGGGTGGCGTCCATCTTGACGATCATCGATTCGACGTAGACCTGGGCGCGGCGCGCGTCGAGCTGCTCGATCACCGCACGCAGCTGGCGGTAGACCGGCTCGGGCGCCGTGATGATGAGCGAGTTGGTCGCCGGGTCGGCCTGGATGAAGCCGCCCGTGGACGGCCCGGCCGAGGCCTGCACCGGCGCCGTGGCCTGGGGCGAGGCGCCCGGCGTGGCGTTGGCGCCGGCCGTGATGGGCGTGGCCGCGCTGGCCAGGCTGGACGACGTACCACCGCCGCCGCCGCCACCCGCCGCCGCGCCGTAGGCGGCGCGCAAGATCG
>JBJOKY010000024.1:0-21132 GCA_046045865.1 Pseudomonadota bacterium
GCCTCGTAGGCGATGCGGATGCCGTGCGGCACGGCCAGCATGGCGAGCTTGCGCAGGTCGGCGGCCAGGGTGGCGGCGTCGCCGCTGGCGTGGGTGGAGGTGCTCGAACACGCCAGCAGCACCTTGCAGCCCAGCGCGGCGGCCATCTCGATCATGCTCTTGGCGATGTCGACCTTGTAGGCGTGCAGATGGCCGGACAGGCCCTCGAAGTCGCGCAGCACCTGGAAGCCGGTGACACGCAGGCCGCTGGTGCGCACCGCCGCCACGGCGGCGTCCAGGCCCTCGGGGTGGCCGACCAGGTCGCGCGCGCTCAGCATCACCTGCTCGAAGCCCGCCCCCTTGATGGCCGCCAGGCGCGCCTCCAGCGGACCGGCCAGGGTGATGGTGTCCATGCCGAAGCTGGCCATGGCCGACGAGCTGGCGCTGCTGTGCGCCGCGGCCGCCGGCGTGTAGGGCGTGGGCGGGCGCGCGCTCATTGCGCGGCTCCGCCGGGCGCACCTTCCGTCATCCGCTGGCGCGGGTCGCGCACCAGCTCGAACATCACCGTGCCGAGGTAGGTGCGGGTGAGCGCGCCGCGCTCGTCGGTGCGCGTCTTGGCCGATTCGACGAACTCGACGCCGCGCCCGCGCAGCGCCTGCACAGCCGCGGCGATGTCCGGCGCGCCCAGGCCGATGCGCTGGAAGCTCTCGGTGTTGTCCAGCACCAGCGGATCGGGCTCGATGAGCTGCATGAAGAAGCTCTGGCAGGGGCTTTGCAGCAGCGTGCCCTTGGGCAGGATGCCGAAGCGCTGCTCGGGCGGCAGCTCGGCAAACCCCATCAGCTCGCGGTAGAAGGCCACCCAGTCCTCGGTGCGCTCGGCGCCGATGTACTGCACGATGCCGAAGAAGTGCAGGCCGGCGGTGGCGGGCGGATTCGGGTCGACGCCGGGGATGGTGGTGAAGTCGACGTCGTAGATGCTGAACTCGCGCCAGCGGTCGACGAAGTAGATGTGTGATCCGCCCGGGCCGTGGATGCCGGGGATGTTCAGCTCCATCACCTGCGCGTGCATGGGCACGGCCCAGGCGCCACGCTCCAGCAGGCGCTCGTAGGCGCCCTGGGCGTCGCGCACACGCAGGGCCAGGGCGGCGATGCGCGGGGCCTCGTCGGGCGCACGCATGCCGCGCAGCACGCCGGGGTGGGCGTTGACGATGATGTTCATGCCGCCCTGGCGGTACAGCAGCACCTCGCGCGAGCGGTGCCGCGCCACCGGCTTGAAGCCCAGGGTCTCCAGCACATGGCCCAGGGCCTGGGGCTTGGAGGTGGCGTATTCGATGTATTCGATGCCGGCCAGCCCGATTGGGTTGAGCGGGGTGTCGGCGGTCTCGCGGGTCATGAAGGTGTCGGTCATCGGCGGGGCTCTCCTGGGCTGATTGTGCGACGAGGCCGGCGCCACGGCGCCCCGCGCCGGCCCCGCCGCGCCCCTCAGACCGCGGTGGCCGTCGGGGCGGCCGCAGCCACCGCCGCGGCATGCGCGCCGCCCAGGAAAAGCCGCTCGATGTGCGGGTCGGCCAGCAGCTCGCCGGCCGGTTTCTGCAGCACGCGCCGGCCTGATTCGAGCGCGATGGCTTCGTCGGAAATCTTCAGCGCGCTTTTCACGTTCTGCTCCACCATCAGCACCGTCGTGCCCTGGTCGGCCAGCTGGCGCAGCAGGCGAAAGACGTCGGCCACCACCAGCGGCGACAGGCCGATCGACGGTTCGTCGATCAGGATGACCTTGGGGCGCAGCAGCAGGGCGCGGCCGACTTCCAGCTGCTTCTGCTCGCCACCCGACAGGGCAGCCGCCGGGCTGTTGATGCGCTCCTTGACGCGCGGGAAACGCTCCAGCACTTCAGGAATACGCTCGTGCGTGGTCTTCATGCCCAGGGTGATGCCGCCCAGCTCCAGGTTCTCGTAGACCGAGAGCTGGCCGAACAGGTTGCGACCCTGGGGCACGAAGGCGATGCCGTGCTTGACCAGCAGGTCCTTGGCCGAGGCGCCGGTGATGTCCTGGCCCTCGAGCTTGATCGAGCCCTGGCGCACCTTGAGCAGGCCGAACAGGGTTTTCAGCACCGTGGACTTGCCGGCGCCGTTGGGGCCGATCAGCAGCGTGATGGCCCCGCGCCTGGCCTTGAAGCTCAGGTTGTTGAGGATCATGAAATCGCCGTAACCGGCGAGCACGTTCTCGAATTCGATGGCGTGTTCAGTGCTCATCTTCAGCTCCCCAGGTAGGCGTCGAGCACCTGCTTGTTGGCGCGGATCTCGTCGGGCGTGCCGATGGCCATGACCTGGCCCTCGACCATCACCATGATGCGGTGGCACAGGTCCATGACGAAGTCCATGTTGTGCTCGATCACGACGAAGCTGGCGTGTTGTCCGCTGGCGCCACGTGTCTTGTTGAGGTCCTTCAGCAGGGTGCTGATGCCGCCCACCAGGCTGGGGTTCACCCCGGCGCAGGGTTCATCGAGCAGCACCAGGTCGGGCTCGCTCATGAAGGCCATGGCGATGTCGACCAGCTTCTGCTGGCCGTAGGAGAGCTCACCGGCCTTCTTGTGCGCCACGTGGCGGATGCGGAACAGGTCGATCAGCTCGTCGGCCTTGGCGCCCAGGCCCGAGTCGGCGGGCGCGAACATGCGGCTCCACATCGTGCCCCTGTGCTCCTGGGCGGCGACGATGAGGTTGTCGCGCACGCTCATCTTGCCGAACACCTGCAGGCTCTGGAAGGTGCGGCCCACGCCGCGGTGGTTCAGCTCCAGCGGCGACAGGCCCGTGATGTCCTGTCCGTTGAGCTTGATGGCACCGGCGTCCGGCGTGATCTGGCCCAGCACGCTGTTGAACATGGTGGTCTTGCCCGAGCCGTTGGGCCCGATGACGCCGAAGATCTCGCCGGCCTTGACCGTGAAGCTCACGCCGTTGACCGCCTTGATGGCGCCATAGGCCTTGTGCAGGTCGCTGACTTCCAGCAGCGACTCGCCGGCCTGGTGGACATGGCTGCCCTGCATCATGACTGTGCTCCTTGGGTGGCGGCAGCTTGTGCAGCAGCGGCTTCAGCGGCTGCGGCCTGGGCGGCGCGTGCTGCCGAGGCCTCACGCGACTGGCGCCGGGCCTTGAGGCGATCCGGAATGCTCAAGAGGCCATCCGGCAGCCACAGCATGAGCAGCACCACCGCGCCGCCGAAGACGAAGAGGTACCAGGCCTGGGCGAAGCGCAGCCACTCGGGCAGCAGCACACCCACGGCGGCACCGACGAAGGGGCCGAAGAAGTAGCCCGAGCCACCCACCACCACCATCAGGTACATCATGATGGACGAGCTGACCGCAAACGGCGCCGGCTCGATGAACTGCACCAGGCTGGCGAACAGCGCACCCGCCACGCCGGCATACACCGCGCCGATGGCGAAGGACAGCAGGGTGTAGCGCTGGATGTGGATGCCCAGGCTCTCGGCGCGGATGGGGTTGTCGCGCAGCGCGGTGAAGGCCTTGCCCCAGGGCGAACGCAGCAGGCCGTAGAGCAGGGTGGCCAGGATGACGGTGACGCCCAGCACGAAGTAGTAGTAGGCCAGCTTGCCGTCCAGCGAGTAGCCGAACAGGCTGGGCCGGGCGATGTTGTTGATGCCGAAGGTGCCGCCGGTGAGCCACTCCTCGTTGCGCATCACCAGCCACACGGCCGTGTTGAAGCCCAGCGTGGCGAAGGCCAGGTAGATGGTCTGCACGCGCAGGGCCGGAAAGCCCAGCGCCAGGCCGATGGCGAAACAACCGACCATGGCCACGGGCAGGCCGATCCAGAAGCTGATGCCGGCCTTCATGAGGATGGCCACCGTGTAGGCGCCGATGCCGAAGAAGGCCGCATGGCCCAGGCTCTTCTGCCCGGCGTAGCCGATGGTGAGGTTCAGGCCCATGGTGGCGATCACATAGACCAGCCAGTAGGTGAAGAGGTAGACGCCGTAGCTCTTGAGCAGCGGCGGGGCGCCCAGCAGCAGGGCGAGCATGGCCAGGAGGGCGACCTTGTGGATGGTTTTCATGATGGAGCGCGCCTCAGACTTTCCTGATTTCCTTGGTGCCCAGCAGGCCCTGCGGCTTGAACAGGATCACCACCATGAACAGCACCAGGGCGACGGCGTCCTTGTAGGCCGGCGAGATGTAGGCGGCGGCCAGGTTCTCCGCCACGCCGACGATGACGCCGCCCAGCAGCGCGCCGCGGCTGTTGTTGAAGCCGCCGATGATGGCGGCGAAGAAGGCCTTGTTGCCCAGGCCTTCGCCCATGTCGAACTTGGCGAGGTAGGTGGGCGTGACCAGCAGCGCCGCGGCACAGGCCAGCAGGGCGTTGATGGCGAAGGTGTAGAACACCATGCGCGGCACGTTGATGCCCAGCACCGTGGCGCTTTCGGTGTTCTGCGCCACGGCCTGCATGGCACGGCCGGTGACGGTCTTGTTCAGGAAGGCCTGGGTGCCCAGCACCAGCAGCAGCGCCAGCACCAGGGTGCCGAGGTCGGCCAGGGTGAGGTTGACGCCCGCGACGTTGAACAGCTTGTCGGCGAACAGGCTGGGGAAGGGATGGGCCTCGGCGCTGTAGCCGGCGCGGATGCCGTTGCGCATCGCGATCGACAGGCCGATGGTGGCCACCACGATGGGCATGAGGCCGAACTTGAGCAGCGGATCGGCCACGCCGCGCTTGAACAGCCAGCCCAGCACGAAGACCGACACCACGCAGGTGGCCGCAAACGCCGCCAGCATGGGCAGGCCGGTGGCCGCGAAGGCCAGCATGATGAAGGCCGGCAGCATCACGAACTCGCCCTGGGCGAAGTTGATCGTGCCGCTGGCCTGCCACAGCAGGGTGAAACCCAGCGCGGCCAGCGCGTAGATGCTGCCGGTGGCCACACCGGAGAACAGCAGCTGGAGGAAGTCGGTCATGGCTCAGTCGTCCTGTTCAACCGGGGTGGCGCAGTCTGTGCTCGTCAGACGTGAATCACTTCTTGCCCAGGGGGGGGAGCGTGGCCTTGACTTCCTGCTTGCCGTTCTTCACCTCGACCAGGAAGCTCTCGCGGTCCAGGTCGCCGTTGGCGTCGAAGCTCACGTCCATCAGCACGCCGGGGTTCTTCGCGGCGCTGATCTCCAGGCCGTGCAGGGCCTTGGCCACGGCCACACGGTCGAGCTTGCCGACCTTCTCGATCGCGGCCTTGAGCACGTAGATGCCGGTGTAGCCCTTCATGCCGTTGTGGTCCGAGGTGTACTTGTATTCCTTCTCGAACTTGGTCTTGAAGGCCTGGATGCGCGGCTCGGGCGCGTCCACCGTCAGGCCGACGTGGGCCAGGGCGCCGTTGGCGGCCTCGCCGGCCAGCTCGATGACCTTCTGGCCGGTCAGGGTGGTCTCGCCGATGATGGGCTTGGTGTAGCCCTGCTTCTTCAGCTCGCGCAGGGCACGCGCCGATTCCTCTTCATTGGTGTAGACGAACAGCGCGTCGGCATTCGCACCCTTGGCCTTGAGCACCGGGGCCGAGAAGTCGACCTGGCCCGAGTCGGTCGAGATGTCGGCCACCACCTTCACGCCCACGGCTTCCAGGGCCTTGGTGATGGCGTCGCGGCCACCCTTGCCGAAGTCGTTGTTGACGTACAGCACGGCGACGGTCCTGGCCTTCACGCCACTGGCGATGTAGCGCGCCACCTTGGGCATGGCGGTGGCCTGGGTGAAGCTGGTGCGAAAGACGTAGGGGTTGCCCTGCTGGGTGATGGCGGCCGCCTCGCCGCCGGTGAAGTTGGGGATCTCGGCGCGTTTCGTCTCGGCCATGCTCACCATGATGGAGCCCGAGAACACCGGGCCGAAGACGGCGAACACCTCGTCGTCGGCTGCCTTCTGCGTCAGGCCCTTGGCCACGCCGGGGTTGCTCTGGGTGTCGCTGGTGGTGGTGACGATCCTGTTGCCCAGGATGCCGCCCGCGGCGTTGATCTCCTTCACCGCCAGCTCGACGCCGTTCTTGAAGTTGGTGCCTGCCGTGGCGCCTGCGCCCGACAGCTCGACGATGTTGGCGATCTTGATGTCGGCGGCCTGGGCGGCACCGGCGCTGGCGCCCAGGGCGGCCAGGCTGGCCAGGGCGATGAGGTGACAACGGATCAGGGTCATGGGGTGTCCTTGGTGGGGTCGGTGGGGTCAGGCGGTGTCTGGAAGGTGCAGGGCGGCGCCCGGGGGCGACGTGGCGCGCAGCCTAGGGGCTGGCATGCAGACGCTCAAGAGGGTCAGCCCGCGGACGCGCGACAATCGCGCACCCCGCGCGGATCGCGCTCGTTACACGGGTTAGCACCATGGACGCAGACACACGCGAGGTGGCGCGCGCCGACGTCATCGACGGCCTGGGCAAGGGCCTGCGCGTGATCGAGGCCTTCGACGACGCCCACCCGCGCCTGACCCCGACACAGGCCGGCGAACGCGCGGGCATCAGCCGCACCGCGGCGCGGCGCTACCTGCTGTCGCTGCTGCACTTCGGTTATGCCGAGACCGACGGCAAGCTGTTCTGGCTCACGCCGCGCGTGCTGCGCCTGGGCCAGAGCTACCTGGAGGCGGCGCGGCTGCCGCGTGTCGTCCAGCCCTTCATCCAGCGCCTGTCGATGAGCACGGGCGAGACGGTCAACATGAGCGTGCTGGACGGCCACGAGGTGGTCTACGTGGCGCGCAGCAATGCGCCGCGCTTTGTCTCGATCGGCTACCACGTCGGCGCACGCGTGCCCGCACACGGCGTGACGCCGGGCGTGGTCATCCTGGCCACGCGCAGCGACGAGGCCCTGGACACCTGGCTCGCCGCGCACGACTTCGCCCGCTACACCGCGCACACGGTGATCGACCGCGAGCAGTTCCGCGCCGAGGTGATCGCGGCACGCGGCCAGGGCTACTGGATCATCGAGCAGCGCCTGGACATGGGCCTGGTCGGCATCGGCGTGGCGCTCAAGGACCGCAAGGGCCAGTGCCATGGCGCGCTGAGCATGACGGTGCCGGCGCAGACCCACAACACCGTGACCATGACCGACCGGCTGCTGCCGCTGCTGCAGGACACGGCACAGGTGCTGCGCCCGCTGCTCTAGCGCCCGCAGGCCGGCAGGCGTTGTCCCGCCACGACAACGCCCGCACTGGCCATAGGTCATCCCGCATATGGTTTTGCCGGTTCCGGCACCGCACAATCGGCGCATGAGTTCCATGCCCGGTCTGCTCAGCCAGGCGCCAGCCAGCCTGGGCACACGCGCCCGTGTGCTGCTCAAGGACGCGCTCGCCGGCCTGGTGAGCTCGGTCGTGCTGGTGGCCAACATCGTGTCCTTCGGTGCGTTGATGTTCCCCGGCGATTTCGGTGCCGGTGCGCCGCTGGTCGTGTGGGCGTTGCTGGTGGGCGCCAGCCTGGGCGGTGTGTGGATCGCCTGGCAGACCTCGCTGCCGCCCCTGGCCACCGGCATCGACTCGCCCACCGGCGCCGTGCTGGTGCTGCTGAGCGCGACGGTCGCGCCGGCCATCGTGCGTGCGGGCGGCGACACGCAGGCGGCAGTCCAGGCGGTGATGCTGGTCTTCAGCGCCGCCACCCTGCTCAGCGGCGTGCTGCTCTATGCCCTGGGCGCGTGGCGGCTGGGCACCTACCTGCGTTTCGTGCCGAGCTTCGTGGTCTCGGGTTTCCTGGCCGCGACGGGCTGGTTCCTGTTCGCCGGCGGCCTGCGCATGGTGCACGGGCGCAACGTGGCGGGCGTGCTCCAGCCGGCCGGCTGGACGGCCGCGGACGGCGCCCGGCTGGCCTGCGCCGTGGCCGTGCTGGCGCTGCTGCTGGCGCTGCGGCGCTGGGTGCGCTCGCCGCTGGCCATGCCGGTGGCGCTGATCGCGACCTGGCTGGCCGGCAGCGCCGCGCTCGCCGGCGCCGGCCTGGCAGGCGCCGGCCACGGCTGGTATCTGCCCTCGCTCGGCACGCTGAGCCGCTGGGCGCCGTTCGAGGCCCTGCACGGCACGCGGCTGGGCTGGGCCATGCTGCCCGTCCTGCTGCCCGAACTGCTGGCGGTCACGATCGTCACGCTGATCTCGCTGATCGCCAAGGTCGCCAGCATGGAGGTGGCGCGCAAGACCCCGGGCGACCTGGACCGCGAGTTGCGTGCCCACGGCGTGGCCCATCTCGTGATCGCGCCGCTGGGCGGCATCACCACCAGCATGCAGACCGGCACCAGCCGCCTGCTCGAGCACGCGGGCGGCGCCAGCCGGCTGTGCGGCGTGGCCGCGGCCCTGGTGCTGGGCGCGGTGGCGCTGTCGGGTTTCGATCTGCCCGGGCTGATCCCCATCCCCATCGCGGCCGGCCTGGTGTTCTATCTGGGCTACACCTTCCTGGTCGACGCGCTGGCGCGGCCCTGGGCCCAGCGCGCCTGGCTGGAACTGGCCCTGGCGCTGATCATCATGGCGGTGTGCGTGCGCCACGGCTACCTGCCCGGCGTGCTGGGCGGCGTGGTCGGCGCCTGCCTGCTGTTCGCCAGCAGCTACGCGCGTGTCGGCGCCGTGCGCCAGCACCTGAGCCGGGCACAGTTCCAGAGCTATGTCAGCCGCCCGGCCACGGCCGCCCGCCACCTGACCGACCACGGCGAGGCCGTCCAGCTGTACTGGCTGACGGGCTATCTGTTCTTCGGCTCGTCCGAAGGCGTGTTCGAACGCGTGCGGCAGGACATCGAGGCGCGCCCGCCCGGGCGCGTCAGCCACGTGATCCTGGACTTCACCGGCGTCACCGGCATCGACCCCTCGGCCATCGTCAGCCTGACCAAGCTGCGCGACGTGTGCGAACGCCTGGGCGTGACGCTGCTGCACAGCGGCATGCCGGCGGCCGTGCAGGCCCGGCTCGGGCGCGGCGGGCTGTACGCCGGCCGGGCACAGCAGCCGCCCTTCGCGACCCTGAACCTGGCGCTGGCCTGGTGCGAGGAGCGCCTGCTGGGCGCCGCCGGGCTGGGCGACCGCGACGATCCGGCCGGCTTCCTGCCCTGGCTGGCACGGCAGATGGGCGGGCCGGCCCGGGGCGCCGACCTGCTCGGCTACCTCGAGCGCCGCGAGGTCGGCACCGCCCAGGTGCTCTACCGCGCCGGCGACCCGGCCGACAACATCGACCTGGTGGCCGCCGGTTGCCTGGTGGTCGACATCCCCGCCCAGGCCACCGGCCAGATGCTGCGCGTGCGCCGCATCACCACGCACACGGTGGTCGGCGAGATGGGCTTCGTGCGCCGTGCGGAGCGCACCGCCACGGTCTCGTCCGACGGCCCGGCCATCTACTACACGCTCAGCCGCGCCAGCTTCGAGCGCCTGCGCCGCGAGCGCCCCGACCTGGCCCACGCGTTCGACGACTTCCTGCTGCGCACCATGGCAGACCGGGTCAACATGGCCGACAGGATGGTGGTGGCGCTGGGCTGAAGGTAGGTGCGACGCACATCTTGCGGCGACTGGCAGGCGCCGGACATGGATCTCACCTCCGGTCGCAAAGCGGCGACCATTGCTCACGGCACCGGCAGCTCATGCCGCCTAGCCTTGGGGAACACGTCCGCAGCCGGGCCGCCGTGACAGGAAGCGGCTGCGCCGGGACTGCGCAGTTCCCACCTCGACCCAGGGCCCGATCATGACCCCCATGCACCTCGACCATCCACTGGCCAGCCTGGCCCTGGCCGGCTGCACGCCGCGCCGCGCGCGCACCGGCATCGCCTTCACCCCGGTGGGCGGCGGCGGTACCGGTCGACATGCACCTGCGGGCGACAGCGCCGCCCGGGCGATCTGGCAGCAGAACCTGACTTCGGCCCTGGTCGGCCTGACGCTGCTCGCCGGCGGCGTGCTGGCCAGCCACGCGGCCCGCGCCGCCGCGCCGGACCTGTCCGGCGCCGGCTACGCCGCGCGCGGCAGCGTGGCGGCGCCGGCCCACCACCACGACGCCAGCCCTCGCGACCGTGCAGCCGGTCGCCCAACCTGACCCGGCCCTGGCAGGCCCGGCACATGATGGCGGGACGCGCGTCAGGGCCTCAGAGCAGCCGCCCGATCAGGCTCATCAGCAGCGTGAGCAGCACGCTGGAGCCGATCGGCAGATACAGCTGCCGCCCCGCCAGCCTGACCGTGATGTCGCCCGGCAGCTTGCCCAGGCCGATCTTGGCCAGCCAGCCCTGCAGGTGGTTGAACACCAGGCAGGCGAGCACGAAGACGATGAGCCAGCGCATGGTGATGGGTGCTTGCGGACAGGGTGGATCGGATCGACGTTGATCGGGGCAGGACCGGGCGGGACAGAGCGGGTGCGGTACCTACGTGCGGCCTGGTCGGCGCAGGGTCACAGCCGGTGGCTGCGGTCGCCCACGCTGAAACCGAGCGCGCCGGCGGCGCCGAAGTCACAGCCCGGCGCGGCCAGGGCCAGCACCTTGAACAGCTCGCCCATCTCGTGCTCGGCCAGCAGCTTCTGGGCGCGCGCCAGACCGGCATAGTCGCCCGCCTGCTGCAGCGCGGCCAGGTCGCCGGTGATGCCGCAGTTGAACAGGAAACGCGCCTGCGAGGTGTAGCCCAGCACCTCCAGCCCCGCATCCTGCGCCGCCACGGCCATGGCGGTGAAATCCACGTGTGCGGTCAGATCCTTGTCGCCGGGTTCGGCCAGCAGCGCGGCCGGATCCATCTCGACCTGGTGGGCGCGGTGCGCCACCAGCGTGCCGGCGCTGCGCTGCGGGTGGTAGTACTCCGATTCCGGAAAGCCGTAGTCGATCAGGAAGGCCGCGCCAGCCTGCAGCCGCCCGGCCAGCGTGGCGATCCAGGCGCTGGCCTGGCGGTTGACCTCAGTCACGCAGCCGGCCAGCGGTTCGGCACCGCCATCGCCCATGTCCAGCGGCGGCGCCAGCCCGGTCGGCCGGTCGGCCCAGGCGAAACGCGGCTCGTCCGGGCTGGAGGCCGCCTCGTCCAGCACCACGCCGCGCTCCTGCCAGACCAGGCCGTCGTGCGCCAGCAGCAGCACCGGCATGGCGTCGAGCAGCTCGTTGCCCACCACCACGCCGCGCAGCGTGGCCGGCCAGGCGTCGGCAAAGGCCAGCTTGTGCGCCTGCGCGGCAGCGCGTGCGGCCACCGTGGCGCGCTGGCGCTCGCGCAGGCTGGCCGAGAGGTCGACGATGGTGTAGCGCTCGATCACGTCGCCCAGCTCGGCCAGCAGGCCGGCGGCCAGCGCGCCCGAGCCGGCACCGAACTCCCACAGCTCGCATGTGCCGCTGGCCTGCAGGGCCTGGCGCAGCTGGCGCGCCAGCGCACGCGCGAACAGCGGCGAGAGCTCCGGCGCCGTGATGAAGTCGCTGCCCGAGGCCGGCATGGCGCCGAACTGGCGGGCGTCACGCGCGTAGTAGCCCAGCCCGGGCGTGTACAGCGCCAGCGCCATGTAGCGCTCGAAGCCGATCCAGCCGCCCTGGGCGCGGATCTCGGCCGCGATGTGGCGCGCCAGCGCCCGCGAGGCCTCGCTGGCGGCCGGAGACGCGGTCGACGGGGCGGGGGCCGGGGCGGGTCGTGCGGGCGGTCGGGACATCGCGGCATTCTAGGAAGGCATGGCCCGCCCACCCGGCCGGCGCGGGGCCACCCCATAAACTCGCGCCCTCGCCCGCCCGCCGCATGAACCGCATCCCCCACCATCCATCCCCCGCCATGGCTGACGCGATCGTCGTCGGCGCCGGCCCGGCCGGCTGCAGCGCCGCGGCCTGGCTGGCACAGCTGGGCCTGCACACCGTGCTGGTCGACCGGGCGCACACGCCCTGCGCCAGCCTGGCCGGCTACGACTTCCGGCAGGACTGGGTGCTGGGCGCGCCCGGGCAGACGCTGGCGCAGATCGGCCGCCAGTACGCCGGCCATGTGCAGGCGCTGGCCGGACGCAGCGGCGCGGCACTGACGCTGGCGCTGGGCAGCGCGGTCAGCGCGGTCGAGCACGGCGCGGCCACGGGTTGGCAGCTCACGCTGGCCGACGGCCGCCGCCTGGGCGCACCCTGCCTGGTGCTGGCCACCGGCCTGGTGCCGCGCCGCCCGCCCGAATACTTCCGCCCCGGCCTGGTCGGCGCCGGTGCACCGCTGTACGACGCCATCGGCCTGACCGCCGCACGCGACGCCCTGCCCCCGCGTGCCCGCGTGCTGCTGCTGGGCGGCGGCGACAACGCGGTGGAAAACGCCCACTACCTGCACAGCCAGGGCCACCACGTGAGCGTGGCCTGCCGCCACTGGCGCGCCCAGCCGGCGCTGCTGGCGCGGCTGCAGGCCTGCACGCAGATCGAGCAGATCGTCACCCCGGCGCTGCCGCGCCCGCTCGGGCCGGGCGACACGCCGGCCGGCACGACGGCCGCCGCCGGCACCGACACCGGCCGGCGCCCCATCACCATGGTGTCCAGCGACGGTGCCCGGCGCGATTTCGACGTCGTCGCCGTGCTGTTCGGCTTCGAGGCCGACCGCACCCTGCACGACCTGGCGCTGGCCGCGCTGGACCGCAGCGGCCACGGCGGCGCCGGCAGCGCGCCGGGCGCGGGCGCGCTGGCCGAGGTGCCGGCCGCGGGGCTGTTCGTGGCGGGCGACGCCTCCGGCCTGCTGCACCCCTGCGTGCACAGTGCGCTGGCCGACGGCGTGCGTGTGGCCAAGGCGGTGCAGCGCGTGCACGCCGGCCAGGCCGTGCCGGTCGAGCAGCCCGGCCGGCGCCTGCGCCTGGACAACCTGGAACTGCTGGCCAGCATAGGCTGGCTGGACCACGAACACACCGAGCGCCAGCGCATCCGCGTCGACGCCGAACTCAAGCTGCAGCCCCAACCCCTGCCCGACGACGACCTGGCCCATGTGCTGGACTACCGGCAGGTGCGCGAGCTGATCATCACCACCTGCGGCAGCGGCCACACCCGGCTGCTGGAAACCCTGGTCGAACGCCTGGCGCGGCAGCTGATGCGCCTGCCCGGCGTGCTGGCCGTGCGCCTGCGCATCACCAAGCTGGACATCTTCGATGACTGTGACGTCAACATCGGCACCGAACTCGGTGCCTGGTGAGCCCGTGCTCGCCGACTCCGAGGCCGCCTGCGGGGCCGACGCCGCGACCGCCGCAGCCCGGCGCAAGGCCGAGTTCGAGACCCACAAGCTGGGCAAGCGGCTGCACCGCCAGGTCGGCCAGGCGATCGCCGACTACAACATGATCGAGGCCGGCGACAAGGTCATGGTCTGCCTGTCGGGCGGCAAGGACAGCTACGCCATGCTCGACGTGCTGCTGGCGCTGCGCGAACGCGCGCCGGTGCACTTCGACATCGTGGCGGTCAACCTCGACCAGAAGCAGCCGGGTTTTCCGGCCGACGTGCTGCCCGCATACCTGCGAAGTCGGGGCGTGCCCTTCCACATCGAGAACCAGGACACCTACAGCACGGTCAAGCGCCTCGTGCCCGAGGGCAAGACCATGTGCAGCCTGTGCTCGCGGCTGCGGCGCGGCATCCTGTACCGTGTCGCCGGCGAACTGGGCGCGACCAAGATCGCGCTGGGCCACCACCGCGACGACTTCCTGGGCACCATCTTTCTCAACATGTTCTTCGGCGGCAAGTTGAAGGGCATGCCGCCCAAGCTGGTGAGCGACGACGGCCGCCACACCGTCATCCGTCCGCTCGCCTACGTGGCCGAGACCGATCTGGAGCGCTGGGCCGCGCACCGCGCCTTCCCCATCATCCCGTGCACCCTGTGCGGCAGCCAGGAGAACCTGCAGCGCGTGCAGATGAAGCAGATGCTGCGCGAGTGGGACCGCAAGTTCCCCGGCCGCATCGACAACATGCACCGCGCGTTTGCCAACGTCGTGCCCTCGCACCTGCTGGACCGCGCGCTGTTTCCCTTCCAGACCATCCAGCCCGGCGGCCAGGCCGACGCCGGCGGCGACAAGGCCTTCGACGACGACGAAGGCTGCGCCACGCCGGCCGGCGCTGCCAGCGCGGCAGCGGCCGCACCCGTCACCCTGAGCGCGGGCATGGCCAGCACGCTGGCCTGGCTGGGCAAGGACGACGCGACCGCGTAGGCTACGCCTGTACACCGGAGACCTGCCATGAGCGACCACGCCACCCCGACCCCCTCCCCGACCACCCGCTCCGTGCACGCCGACAGCGGACGGCGGCGTGTGCTGCGCGGTCTGCCGTCGCTGCTGCTGGCCGGCGCACTGGGCACGGCCATGCTGCTGGGCGGCTGCGCCGGCACGCCGCAGATCAGCGCCGACGTGGCGAGCTTCGGCACCTGGCCGGCCGGACGCAGCGCCGGCAGCTACAGCATCGAGCGGCTGCCCTCGCAGGCGCGCGGCGGCGCCGAACAGGAGCAGCTGGAGGCCGCCGCGCGCGCCGCGCTGGAGCGCGCCGGCTTCAGGCCCGCCGGCGCCACCGACCAGGCCGACGTGCTGGTGCAGGTGGGCGGACGCCAGGGCAAGGTGCTGGAGGCCTCGCCCTGGTTCGACTTCGGCTTGGCCGGCTGGTGGGGCGCCGGCCCGCGCCATGCGCGCTGGCCCGGCCCGCACCGGCGCTTCTCGGCCGGCGTGGGCGTGGGCTTCGGCCCCTCCTGGGGTCCCTGGCCGGTCGACCCGGTGCGCGACTACCGCGAGGTCGCGCTCATGCTGATCGACCGCAGCAGCCGCAGCCCGCTGGTCGAGGTGCACGTGCGCCAGGAGGCGCGCTACGTCAGCGACGCCAGCGTGGGCGCCATGTTCGACGCCGCGCTGCTGGGCTTCCCGCAGCTGCCCGAAGGCGAACGCACGGTGGTGATGCCGATCACGCCGCCCAAGGGCTGAGCCGAGCCGGCAGCCTGATCCGGCAGTCCGACAGGCTCAGCCCGGCGCGGCGGCAGGCAGGAAGGCGCGCAGGTCCTGCGCCCAGCCGCGCAGCGTGCGCGCGGCGTTGGCGCGCTGCTCGGGCGTGGTGCGCCGGTGCAGCTCGGCGGTGTAGGCGCACTGGTAGGCCTGCAGCTGCTCGCGCCAGGCCAGCGTGGCGGCGTCGGCCGCTGCGCCGGGCTGCTGCAGCGCCGCAGCCAGGGCCGCCGCCGCCGGCCCGGTCGGGCCCTGGCGCGCCACGCCGCGCAGCGCCTCCAGCAGTGCGGCCTGGTCGGCCAGCATGTCGGCGTACCAGCGCTCGGCGCTCCAGGGCGTGTTGCCCTTCAGGCGTTCGACGATGTAGCGGCGCTGCGCCGCGTCGAGCCTGCCGTAGAACATCTCGGCGCGTTCGCGGATGCGCTTGGCATCGGCGTCCAGCCGGTCGGCCGGGCGCGGCTGCAGATGGTCGTCACGCCAGTCGTCGTTCCTGCTGGCCTGGCGCTGGGCGATGTGCTCGAGCTGGCGCGGCTCCAGCGTCGCGGCCAGGGCGGTGGTGGCGGGCAGCAGTGGCGCCAGGTAGGCGGCGCGGCGCTGGCGCAGCTGGTCGAACCAGGCGCAGACCTGGGCGGGTGTCAGCTCCTGCGCCACCTCGTCGGCGCGCTGCTCGAGCCAGGCGATGTCGTCGGCCAGGGCATTGCGGCGGTGCCAGCTGAACCAGTCGGCCAGCGCGGCGCGTGCGCGCGGCGCCTGCTCGGCGTTGAAGTCGACGTAACGATCCAGCCACCAGTAGCCCAGGTTGCCGCCCTGGCCATAGACCAGGCTGACCGAGCCGCAGCCCGTCAACGCCAGGGCCAGGCCCGTCAACAGCAAGGCACGCGCCAGGTGGGCGCCGATGGCGCGAAATGCTCGCGCGCCACTTGTCACACCCTGTTGCGCGCAAGCCGCACGGCAGGATGAGCTGCGGATAATCCGCGCCTCAGTCGATTCCAAGGAAGCTCGCATGCTGCTCGATGTTGTGATCATGGCCGCCGGCAAGGGCACCCGCATGCGGTCCGCCCGCCCCAAGGTCCTCCACCGCCTCGCCGGTCTGCCCCTATTGCAGCATGTGCTGGAGACCGGCCGCCAGCTCGGGGCCTATAGGCTCATCACCATCACCGGCCACGGCGCCGACCAGGTCGAGGCCGCCATGCGCGCCGCCCTGCCCGACCTGCCGCTGGCCTTCGTGCGCCAGGAGCCGCAGCTGGGCACCGGCCACGCCGTGCAGCAGGCCGTGCCGGTGCTGGGCAGCGCGTCCGACGGCGACGCCGGCGTCACCCTCATCCTCAACGGTGACGTGCCGCTGGTGCGCGCCGACACCGCACGTGCCCTGGTCGAGGCCTGCGGCGGCCACACCCTGGCGCTGTTGACCGTGCTGCTGGATGACCCGAGCGGCTACGGCCGCATCGTGCGCAAGGCCGGCGTGGACGCCGACGGCCTGCCCAGCTCCGAGGTGCTGGGCATCGTCGAACACAAGGACGCCACGCCCGAGCAGCGCCTGATCAACGAGGGCTACACCGGCATGATGGCCGTGCCCACCAAGCGCCTGAAGCAGTGGCTGGGCCGGCTGACCAACCACAACGCCCAGGGCGAGTACTACCTGACCGACATCGTCGCCATGGCGGTGTCCGACGGCGTGCCGGTGGTCGCCACCCAGGCCGCCAGCGAGACCGAGGTGCTGGGCGTCAACAGCCCCCTGCAGCTGGCCGACCTGGAGCGGCGCTACCAGCGCAGCCGCGCCGAGGCGCTGCTCGAGGCCGGCGTGCGCCTGGCCGACCCGGCGCGTTTCGACGTGCGCGGCCGGCTCGACTGCGGCCGCGACGTCGAGATCGACGTCAACTGCATCTTCGAAGGCCGCGTCAGCCTGGGCGACGAGGTGCGCATCGGCGCCAACTGCGTCATCCGCAACGCCAGCATCGCCGCCGGTGCCGTCATCCACCCGTTCACGCACATCGACGGCGAGTCACTCGGCGTCGAGGTCGGCGAAGGCGCGCTCATCGGCCCCTTCGCGCGCCTGCGCCCCGGCGCGAAGCTGGGCGCCGAGGTGCACATCGGCAACTTCGTCGAGGTCAAGAACTCGACGATGGCCAGGGGCGCCAAGGCCAACCACCTGGCCTACCTGGGCGATGCGGTGGTGGGTGAACGCGTCAACTACGGCGCCGGCAGCATCACGGCCAACTACGACGGCGCCAACAAGCACCGCACCGTGATCGAGGCCGACGCCCACATCGGCAGCAACTGCGTGCTGGTCGCGCCGGTCACCATCGGCGCGGGCGCCACCGTGGGCGGCGGCTCCACCATCGCCAAGGACGCACCGGCCGGCCAGCTCACCGTCGCGCGCGCCCGCCAGGCCAGCCTGGCCGGCTGGAAACGCCCGGCCAAGAAGCCCAAGGCCGGCGGCTGAACCGCCCGGACCGGTTGCACCCGGCATGACCGCCCCCCGCCAGCCCCCGCGCCCGCCCCCCGGGCTGGGCTGGCTGGACATCCACCCCACGCACTACGAAACCCTGGGCCTGGCCGAGGACGCCACGGCCGGGCAGGTCGACGCCACACCACCCACGGGGCCGGCGGACACCCCCGCACGCCAGCTGGCCCGCGCCGTGCTGGCCGACCCGCTGCGCCGCCCGGTCTACGACGCCTGGCTGGCGCGCGAACGGGCCGGCCTGGCCGCGGCGGCCGGGCGCGGCCCGGATGGCCGGCCACGCTGGCTCAGGCCGCTGCTGCTGGCCGCGCTGGTGCTGGTGCTGGCCGTTTCAGCCGCCGTGTGGCTGACATGAGGGCCGGCGCCACGCCCGACGCTACGCCGCCGGCAGGCTGATCGCCAGGCTGCACTTGCTGCGCTGCACGCTGAAGAAGCAGCGCACGTTGCGCACATTGGTGTCGGCGTTGAACAGGCGCTGCGCCAGCGCCTGGTAGGCCGGCATGTCCGGCACCTGGCAGATCAGCACAAAGTCGGGCCCGCCCTGGGTGCGGTAACACTGCTGCACGCCGGCGTCGGCCACGGCGCGCGCCTCGAACAGGGCGAGCTTTTCCACCGCCTGGTGATCGAGCGTGATCTCGACGATGGCCGTCAACCCATGGCCCAGCGCCTCGGGCGAGAGCACGGCCACCGTGCGCTCGATCACCCCCGCCTCGGCCAGGCGACGCACCCGGCGCAGGCTGGTGGCGGGCGAGATGTGCGCCGCCTCGGCCAGCTCCTGGTTGGAGCGCCCGGCGTCGCGCTGCAGCTCGGCCAGCAGGCGCAGGTCGATGGCGTCAGGCGCCGCACCGGCGGCAGCGCTGGCGGACGGGTCGGCGGCAGGGGTGACGAAGCTGGGCATGGCGATTTCAGAAAGATCTTGCGCAATCATCGCAAGAATATTTCGCCGCGATTGCATCGTGACAATTCATTCCAAAAGAGCGCCAAATTTGACCATTCATTGCGCGCCAGCCTCTCTACCATGGCCGCCGTTCTGCAGGAGTTCTGCAGCCAGCAGTGTTTCCGTCAGGCCCTGCGTCCAGGGCCACCATTCACCCGGAGTCTTCCAGCATGTGCGGCATCGTCGGCGCGGTCAGTCAACGCAACATCGTCCCCATCCTCATCCAGGGCCTGCAGCGGCTGGAGTACCGGGGCTATGACTCCTGCGGCGTGGCCGTGCACCAGAACGGCGAACTGCGCCGCGCGCGCAGCACCTCGCGCGTGAGCGAGCTCAATGCCCAGGTGGCGACCGACGCGGTGGAAGGTTTCACCGGCATCGCCCACACCCGCTGGGCCACGCACGGCGCCCCGGCGGTGCACAACGCCCACCCGCACTTCAGCCACGGCACCGGCAACCAGGCGGCGGCCGCACGCTCGGGCCGCGTCGCCCTGGTGCACAACGGCATCATCGAGAACCACGAGGAGCTGCGCGCCGAGCTGCAGGCCAAGGGCTACGAGTTCACCAGCCAGACCGACACCGAGGTCATCGCCCACCTGGTCGAATCGCTCTACCAGCACGACCTGCACGAGGCCGTGCTGCAGGCGGTGAGCCACCTGCGCGGCGCCTACGCCATCGCCGTGTTCTGCCAGGACGAACCGCAGCGCGTCATCGGCGCGCGTGAAGGTTCACCGCTCATCCTGGGCGTGGGCGAAGGCGAAAGCTTCCTGGCCAGCGATGCCATGGCCCTGGCCGGCGTCACCGACCAGATCGTCTACCTGGAAGAAGGCGACGTGGTCGACATGCAGCAGGGCGGCAAGTACTGGATCACCGCCCGCGGCAGCGACGGCACCCGCCAGCGCGTGGAACGCACCGTGCGCACCGTGCAGGCGCACAGCGGCGCGGCCGAACTGGGCCCCTACCGCCACTACATGCAGAAGGAAATCTTCGAGCAGCCGCGCGCCATCGGCGACACGCTCGAAGGCGTCGAGGGCATCACCCCCGAACTGTTCGGCGACGGCGCCTACGGCGTGTTCAAGCAGATCGACCGCGTGTTGATCCTCGCCTGCGGCACCAGTTATTACAGCGGCTGCACCGCCAAGTACTGGCTGGAAAGCATCGCCAGGATCCCCACCCAGGTCGAAGTGGCGAGCGAATACCGCTACCGCGACAGCGTGCCCGACCCGCGCACGCTCATCGTCACCATCAGCCAGAGCGGCGAAACCGCCGACACCCTGGCCGCCCTGAAACACGCGCGCAGCCTGGGCATGGAGCACACGCTGACCATCTGCAACGTGGCCACCAGCGCCATGGTGCGCGAATGCAAGCTGGCCTACATCACCCGCGCGGGCGTGGAAATCGGCGTGGCCAGCACCAAGGCCTTCACCACCCAGCTGGCCGGCCTGTTCCTGCTGACCCTGGCGCTGGCCCAGACCCGCGGCCAGCTCAGCGACGCCGAAGAAGCCCGCCACCTGAAGGCCATGCGCCACCTGCCCGTCGCCCTGCAGGCCGTGCTGGCGCTGGAGCCGCAGATCATTGCCTGGTCAGAAGACTTTGCGCGCAAGGAAAACGCCCTCTTCCTGGGCCGCGGCCTGCATTACCCCATCGCCCTGGAAGGCGCGCTGAAACTCAAGGAAATCAGCTATATCCACGCCGAGGCCTACCCCGCCGGCGAACTCAAGCACGGCCCGCTGGCGCTGGTGACCGCGCAGATGCCGGTCGTCACCGTGGCGCCCAACGACGCCCTGCTCGAAAAGCTCAAGAGCAATCTGCAGGAAGTGCGCGCACGCGCCGGCGAGCTGTATGTGTTCGCCGACGGCGATACCCATATCGAGAATGCCCCGGGCATCCACGTCATTCGTATGCCCGAACACTACGGCGAGCTCAGCCCCATCCTGCACGTCGTGCCGCTGCAGTTGCTGGCGTATCACACGGCGTGTGCGCGGGGGACGGATGTGGATAAGCCGCGCAATCTGGCAAAAAGCGTCACGGTGGAATGAAAGAATGAATAAGTGAGTGAGTGAACGGGCTGAACCGACTGATCACCACCACCGCAACGAGGGCGCCGCAAGGCGCCCTTTTTCATTCATCATGCTCGCAGCAACACGTAAAGCATGCACCAACCCAAGATGCTTGCAGCCACGCAAGCGCCTGCCTATCAATCAGCTACCAAGCCGAAGGACCACATCTTCATGGCCATACTCACCGTCAATCTGCCCGACGAACTGCACCGTGCCCTGCGTGCCCGAGCCGCGAAGTTGCACAGCGATTTGGCGCTGCGTCAACCACTGCTGCAGCAGCAGCCCACGCTGTGTGCATTCCTCGATGCTCAGGCTTGAATACTGCTGTCCCATCGGCTCAAACTGTTGATTTCACTAGCGGTGTTGCACTTCAGTTTAGAGTCCACCCTTGCCTCTAAGGCATTGATTTAATTGGATTTTTTGGCTCACCTTGAAAGGACTGGCCGCAGAGATTCCTAGTCCTCAAACTTGAGAGTACCGTCTCGGGATATTACCCCGGGTCTAAGATCGTCGCTGTCATACTTATAAAAGATGCCAGTCATCACGGCTGGGCGGAATCGCTTGAACGAGGCTACCTGAGTCGGTAGGTCTTTGGTGTCTTCAAATGCAAGTCGAACGTAGTGTGCGTAGAAGTCTGCAGGCGACTGCACCTCAATCACGCTTCGGGTAACAGGGCCCTTGGCAGTAGCCCCACTTTTATCTATCAGAGCGTCAATTCTGACCCCGAGGGATGGAGGGAGCAAATCTGAAAGCCTCGGGCTCATGACACGCTGGACCGACAGGCAGTGGTCTTGACGCGGAGTGCTGCTTCTCTCTGAGATCGCAGACTCCCCGTTCGAGTTGCAACTTTCGATTGAAGGAATGGAAACTCAAAGAAAAGATG
>JBJOKY010000185.1:0-8682 GCA_046045865.1 Pseudomonadota bacterium
CGCCTCCTCGGCCACCGGCGCCCAGCCTGCGACCTTGTAGGTCTTGCCGGCCTCGATGAGCTTGCCGCCCAGGCGCATGTCGGAGATTCGGCGACCCATGCCTGCCACCGGGTCGATGGTGTAGCTCAGCCCGCCCACCCGAACCATGTCGCCGCCCTGCTGGTAGTAGGGGTCGGGGTTGAACAGGTTGTCGGCCACGTCCTCGAGCACGGTCTTGATGGTGTCGCCGCTCATGGGCGTGACGGTGGCGTAGGGATAGGTGATGGCGAGCTGGTCCATCATCAGCTCGCGGGTGACCACGTCACCCGGCAGCAGGCTGGTACCCCAGCGGAAACCCGGCGAGAAGGCGATCTCGGCACCCTGCACATCCATCAGTGCGTCGCAGATGAGCTGGTCCCAGCTGCCGTTGAAGTTGCCACGGCGGTAGAGCAGGCCATCGGTGACGGCCAGCTTCTCGTTCAGCTTGCCCAGATAGGGCGCGCGGATCTTGTCGATCAGCGCCTGCATGGCCGGGTCGGCCGGCAGGGCGTTGGAGAAGACGGGCAGCAGCTTGTAGCGGAAGTCGATGACCTTGCCACCCTTGACCTCGAAGTCCATCACGCCGAGGAACTTGCCATTGCTGCCGGCATTGGTGACCAGCGTGGTGCCGCCGGCGTTCTTCACCGGGATGGCCACGGGCACGCCGTCGTGCGTGTGCCCGCCGAAGATGGCATCGATGCCACGCACGCGGCTGGCCATCTTGAGGTCCACGTCCATGCCGTTGTGGCTGATGACGACGACAACCTGCGCGCCCTTGCCACGCGCCTCGTCGACCATCTTCTGCATGTTCTCGTCCTGGATGCCGAAGCCCCAGTCCGCCACCATGTAGCGCGGGTTGGCGATGGGCGTGTACGGGAAGGCCTGGCCGATGATGGCGCAGGGCACGCCATTGATCTGCTTGATGACATAGGGCTCGAAGACCGGGTCACCGAAGTCGTTGGTCTTGATGTTCTGGGCGACGAAATCCACCTTGCCCTTGAAGTCCTTCTCGACGATCTCCTTCACCCGCTCCATGCCGTAGGTGAACTCCCAGTGGCCAGTCATCACGTCCACGCCCAGCAGCTTGCAGGCGTCGACCATGTCCTGCGCATTGGTCCACAGCGAGGTGGCCGAGCCTTGCCAGGTGTCGCCACCGTCCAGCAGCAGCGCGCCGGGGCGGCTGGCTTTCATCTGCTTGACCAGCGTGGCCAGGTGGGCGAAGCCGCCGACCTTGCCCCAGCGGCGCGAGGCCGCCTCGAAGTCGAGGTAGGTGTAGGCATGAGCCAGTTCACTGCCGGCGGTCACACCAGCCTTGTCCAGCAGGTGCTTGCCCACCAGGTGAGGCAGCTGGCCCTTCATGCCGCCTATGCCCAGGTTGACGCTGGGCTCGCGGAAGTAGATCGGCAGGAGCTGCGCGTGGCAGTCCGTCATGTGCAGGAAGCTGACGTTGCCAAAGCGGGGCTGGTCGTAGAGGGCCTTGTTGGCCGTGGCCGCATCGGCCTCGGCATGCCGGCTCAGACCCATGCCCGCCACCGAGGCGGCACCCAGGACCTGGAGGAATTCGCGTTTGCTCAGATTCATGGATCAGCAGTGACTTATATAAACGGGCAAAGAGAACCCGCGCAGGTCCTTCAATGGCAGGCGGTCCAGCTTGATCGGTGGACAAGCGCCGCAGAGCGTGACAGCTGGGCGGGTGAGCGAACTGTGCAGCAATGGTCCGACCCGGTGGCCGAGCCGGACCACGCAGATCACTGGTTGATGGGCGACTTGGGGTCCAGCAGCAGCGCCATCAGGTCCTTCATCTGCGCCTCATTGAGGAGCTTCATGTGACCGAAGCGCGGCATGTGCGAGCAGGCGTTGTAGGCCCGTGCGTTGTACAGCTTGCCCCAGGTGTATTCGACGATGGGCTTGGCGGCGGCGCTGGACGGATCTGCGACGCCGCGGATCTTGCCGTAGTTGTACAGGCTCGGGCCGATCGTGCCGTAGCTGATCTCGGTCTTGCTGATCTGGTGGCAGTTGTAGCAGTTGCCGCCGTTGGCCGAGGTGTCGGCACTCTTGTCGGTCCATGTCATGCCGCGGCCGTCCTGGGCCAGTTTCTCGCCGGCCTTGAAGTCGCCCAGGTACTTGCCGTCCGCCGGTGCCTTCACGGTGGCGAGGTTGGCGGCCTCGATGGCCTTGGTCTGCGCCTCGCCGGGCTGTGCGCCGAGCAGGTCCGAACAGGCCTGGTTGGCCAGATCCTGGTTGAGGCGATCGACCTTGGCGATGCCTTCATCGCGAAAGCCCGCGCGCATCATGGCCTTGGCCTGAACGTCGAGTTCAGCACTGCTGGTTGGCGTCGATGAGCAGGCAACCAAGCCGGCTGCGGCCGTGCCGACGAGCCCTGCGACAAGAATGAAACGGCGCACGCCGGCGCTGCGGATGCTGGTAACAGTAGGTGCTGTCATGCTGATGTCCCCTCGTCGTTCAGCGCTTGATGGCCGGGGCGACCGAAGCCGCGCCCTTGGCGTTGACGCCCATGTAGGTCGACAGGGCGATGGTCAGGTCCGAGCCGAAGCCCGGGTAGGGAAAGCGCTGCTGGCGGAAGCAATCGTTCAGGCGCAGTTGCATGCTCCACATCTGACCGTTGCTCACGCGGTACGCCGGCCAGGCCGCAAAGCCGACACCGTCGCCAGGGTTCCTGGTCAGGTTGGGCAGGTCCTGCAGACGGATGCGCTTGCCTTCCTCGCCGTGACAGGAGGCACAGGAGAAGTCGTGCGTGCCGCCGCGGTAGAAGAATGCGCGTTTGCCGAGTTCGTACATGCGGCGCTCCTGGTCGTGCGCCTGCGAGAGGTTGAAGCGCTGGCCGCGCGACTCGCCTGCAATCCAGGTGGCCAACGCGGTGACGTTGGCCATCTCGCCGCGACCGAATGCAGTCTTTTCAATCTCGGCGGCATTGAAGCCCTGCAGCGTGGCCATGCAGGTGACGAGGCGGGACTCGAGATCCTGCACCCTGCCGGTATCGGCAAAGAAGCGCGGCAGCTCGACGAAGGCTCCCTTGAACACGCCCGGGCCTTTGCCCAGGTCGCATTGCTCGAGAGTCGCTCCCTTGGGGCCGCGCTTCTGCTTCCAGAGGTCCTCGCCCTTGGCCTCGAACAGCTCGGCGGGATTGCCATCGGCCAGCATGGCACGATATTCGGCGATACCGTCTGCAGCACTCTTCTGGGCCTGGGCTGGCATGCCAGTCATGGCCAGCGCTGCTGCAAGCAACAACCCAGCGGTTTGAGCGGTCGACGAAGTCATAGGCTGTCTCCTCTATTCATGGTGTTCAACGCTGCAGGTTCGATGTCCTCAGGACACCGTGGCCTCGTCGGTCCGCTTGTCACCCTTGTTGTCGGTCCAGGTGATGGCGATCTTGTCGCCCGCCTTGGCGCCCTTGACCACGAACTGCAGGAAGGGGTTCTTCGACACGGCCGGGCCCCACTGGGCGCTCATCACCGCCTTGCCGTTGTGGGTGGCGCTGACTTCCTGGATGAACCAGGCCGGGATGACCTTGCCCGCGCTGTCCTTGCGCTGGCCGGTTTCCATTTCGTGGCTCATGAGAACGCGCACGGTGCACTTGTCGCCTGCGGCCTGGGCGCGGATGCGCATGGGATCTGCCATGGTGTTTCCTTCGAGAATGCTTGTCTGTACGGATTGCTGGGTAAGGGCTCTGCGCGGATCAACCGCCGCAGCCCCCCAGGGTGACCTTGATTTCCTTGCCCGCGAACAGCGCCTTGCCGTCGGCCATGATGGCCACGGCGTAGACGTTGGACGACTGGCCCATCTTCACGCGGGTCGAGAAGCTGGCCTCGACCGCATCGGTGACGTCGAAGGCGGCAGTCAGCATGCTGGGGTTCTTCTCGACCAGCACCAGCAGGCGCTTGACGCCAGGCAGTGTGGTCGACACGCCGACGGGCACGACAGCACCGTTTTCAGCAATATCCGGACCGGTGAGGGTGACATCCTTGCTTTCGACCGGCGCGGCCGAGCCCAGCGCCTTCATGGTTTCAGCCATGGTCTTGGCATCGAAGGCCGCCTGCGACCAGGCAGCTTGGGCAGCCTGCGGCAACAGGCCCAGACCGGCCAGCAGACCGGCCAGGCCAGCGCTGCGAGCGAGCATCTCGCGACGGGATTGCATATGGGTTTCTCCTTGTGGGAAGCGATCGGGAAATGCCGCCCGACAGGGCAGCGAACGGGAAGTAGCGCTCACTTGCGCGCGCCGGCAGCCAGCCAACTGGCGATCTGGTTCAGGTCTGCGTCGGGCAAGCTCTGCGGCGGCATCGGGATTGCGCCCCAGAGCCCGCTACCACCGGCCTTGATCTTGTTGCCCAGGTAGGCAACGGCATCGGCGCGCGATGCGTACTTGGCAGCCACGTCCTTGAACGCAGGGCCGACGAGTTTGCCATCGATCGAGTGGCAAGCGGTGCAGGTGTGCTTGGCCAGCAATGCCATGACAGCGGCGTTACCCTCTGCCGGCTTGGCCGCCGCAGTGGCGGTGGCTGTCACCGGTGGTGTACCTGCGGGTCGCGTGGTGTCCACGCCGTGCTGGGCACCGACCATGCGGTTCTGCTCCGCCAGGTTGCCATGGTTGTTGCGGGCGAAGTCCGGCAGGAAGCTGCCTACCTTGGGCTCGGCCTCGCAGTTGTTCATGCAGGCAACCACCTTGACATCTGGCTTGCCGGCAGTCTTGAGGCCGGTACCGGGCCACATGCCGTGATCGAGCGTCATGCCGTTGCGGTTGGGCATGCGGGCCTGCGCGTCCGCCATGGTCTTGTCAGACAGCACGAAGTTGTCCGGCAGGATGCCACCCATGTTGAGCAGATAGGCCAGCACAGCATAGACCTCGTCGGACTTGAGCGACTTGGGCGCGTTCCAGGGCATGGCGCGGTTGATGTAGTCCCACAGCGTCGAGACGGAGGCCACCTTCATCAGCGTGGTGCGCCCCGGGAATGCTGCATCGTTCAGGCGCGCCACCCGGCCGGTCTTGACATCGTCGGCCGTGGTGCCGCCGACCAGGGGCGAGAACACCTCGTTGGACTCGCCGAAGATGCCGTGGCAGGCCGCACAGCGCGCTTCCCAAACGTCCTGACCCTGAGCCACGCTACCCTGACCCTTGGGCAAGCCTTTGAAGTCTGGCCGCACATCGATGTCCCAGGCCGCCACCTCCTTCGGTGTGGCAGGGCGGCCGATGCCGACAAAAGCCATCTCGGCGGCGCCAGCCTTGGCGGTCGCCTGGGCCGCAGGGGCCTTGTCGGCAGCCTGCGCCAGCGGAACGGCCAACGCTGACAGCAGGACGACGAGGCCTGCCAGGACCGACGAACCGAACTTACGACAGCTGGACATTCTTCACCTCACCGCTTTCCTGCACCAGCCAGGACTGGATGCTGTTGTTGTGATAGATCGAGCGTGTGCCGCGCACCGCGCGCATCTGCTTGTAGCTGGGCTGCACATAACCGGTCTCATCGGTCGCACGGCTCTGGATCAGGGCGGGCTTGCCGTCCCAGACCCAGTCCAGGTTGAAGCGCGTGAGCGACTTGCTCATCGCCGGGCCCTGGACGCGCGCCGCACGCCAGTTGCGTCCACCATCGACAGACACGTCGACCTTGGTGACCTTGCCGCGGCCCGACCAGGCCAGGCCGGAGATGTTGTAGAAGCCCTTGTCCAGCAGCACCTGGCCGCCCGAGGGCGTGGTGACGACGCTCTTGCACTCCTGGATCGAGGTGTACTGGCGGTGCAGGCCGCCGGGCATGAGGTCGATGTAGTGCACCGCCTCGTCCTTGGCCGCGTAGGGGGCATCACCCACCTCGATGCGGCGCAGGTATTTCACCCAGCTCACGCCCTGCACGCCCGGCACCACCAGGCGCAGCGGGTAGCCGTTCTCGGGGCGCAGCATCTCGCCGTTCTGGCCATAGGCCACGATGACCTCGCCGCTCTCGATCATCTCCATCGGGATGGTGCGGGTCATCGAGGAGCCATCGGCGCCCTCGGCCAGCACGTAGCGGCCCTTCTTGTAGTCGACACCGCACTGGTCGAGCAGGATCTTCAGCGGCACGCCGGTGAACTCGCTGCAGCTGATCATGCCGTGGGTGTACTGCACCGTGGGCACGGCCACGTTGCCCCACTCCATGCCGCTGTTGGCGCCACACTCGATGAAGTGGAAGCGCGAGACCGAGGGCAGCCGCATGATCTCGTCCATGGTGAAGACCTTGGGCGTCTTCACCAGGCTGGCATCGCTGCCATTGACCATCAGCCGATGCTTGCTGGGATCGACCTCCCACCAACCCTGGTGGTGGCGCTCGAAGTGCAGGCCGCTGGGCGTGACGATGCCGAACAGGCTCTGCAGCGGCGCGAAGCTCACCGAGGACTGCGCCGTCTGCGTCAGGCCCGGGCTGGGTCGGCGCTGCACGTTGGCTTCGTACCTGGATGGCTTGCCGTAGCCGTCGGTAGCCACCGGCTGACCCAGTCCCTTGCTGTGCTCGGGCAGTTCCAGGATGTTCGGATCACCTCCCTCGGTGGGCACGGGGTTGCCCTGCGCCAGCGCCACCGGTACGGCGGCAACCGATCCGGCAGCAACAAAGGCGTTGCGAAGGAAGTCGCGCCGGCCCTTCTTGGCTTCGGCAAAGACGGTACGCACACCTTGTGCGTCGATGAAGTTCTCAGGCGCCTTGTGCAGGCGACCGGAGGCTGGATGATCAGACCAGGATGACAAGGGTGTACTCCTCTGGCAGGCGTGAAGGCCGGATCGGCGGGATGACGGTAGCGGCCGTTGATCGCCGAGTGAGGCGACGTGCAGATGTGTTGCGCCATCGCATGCGTCAAAACGAATATTAGTAAACATGCATGTAATGAATCACAGTACAAACCCCGATTGCCTGCGAGCTTGCCGCACTACATACCCATTGAGGTATGACAATGCATCTGCCCGGACCCTGGCGTTCAATGGTGACCTCGCTGTCCATCAAGGAGCCCACCATGCACGCACTCAAGGATCTGTTCACCTCCGACGTCGGCCTCACGAGCATTTCAGGCATCGCCTTCATGCTCGCAATGGCCGTCTTCTTCGTACGGTACTTCCTGCGCCATATTCAGGAAGACGCCGAACGCGCCAGCCACAACGCCTCCTGACACCTCTTCCAGTCGCTGGCATGGTCGCCAGCGGAAAGCCCATCCCGATGAACAAGACCGTCGACCTACCCCGCCCGGATGCACCGAAACCACAACGCCGGCAGTGGCTGCTGGACGGTGTGATGTTGCTGGGTGGAGCCCTGGCCCTGCGGCCATCCCGGGCCCAGGCCAGCGCCTCGGTGAGCCTGGACTTCGCCCGCACCGAGCAGGCAGTCGGGCACGTGACCTTGATCGACATCCGGGAGCCGGTCGAACACGCCACCGGCGTGGCCGCCGGCGCCCACCTGCTGCCCATGAGCCAGCTTGGCCAGCGTCTGGGCGAGATTCCGAAGGACCAGCCGGTGCTGCTTGTGTGCAACACCCAGAACCGCTCTAGCAAGGTCACTGCCGCGCTGCGCGAGCGCGGTTACATGAATGTCCGCTTTGTCGAAGGCGGCATGAGCGAGTGGAACCGCCGCAAGTGGCCGGTCGTGAAGCCGGCCAAGGCGGACGAAGGCAGCAGTTCGCGGCGCTGACTTCCCCAGGCTGGGCAGCCCGCAAATGCTGTCGTTCCACTGGCCCGGCGTGTCAACAGGGCGCGCTGCGGTTGTCCCGCGGCATCACTGCCCCCATGGCACCCGGCCACTACACCTGTCACCGGCAAACTGTCAGTCTCGATGGCCGGTCCAGACTCGCCTGGCTTGGCCCAGCCGGCCCTGCTGTGTCATGTGCCTTGGGACTACCTCCCGGTCTTGTCAGCCGTCATGATTTGGTGAACGGTATGGGGTGATGTGCATACCTGCACGGTGAAGCAACCTGGCGGCATGCGCGCTTAAGGCAACGCTTAATCCGCCAATCAGTTTTCATGAATTTACCTGAGTGATGGCCACTCCTACATTGGCCGCCATCGGCACACGTCTGGGCTTGTCAGCCGCTCAGCCAGACGGCCGCCCGGACCACGCCACCTCAGGAGCACTCATGGACCAATCGAACCGCTACGCCGACCTCAGCCTGCGCGAGGAGGACCTCATCGAGGGCGGCCGCCACATCCTAGTGGCCTACAAGATGAAGCCCAAGGCCGGTCACGGATACCTCGAGGCGGCGGCGCATTTCGCGGCCGAGTCGTCCACCGGCACCAATGTCGAGGTGTCGACCACCGACGAGTTCACCAAAGGTGTCGATGCCCTGGTGTACGCCATCGACGAGGCCAGCGAAGACATGCGCATCGCCTACCCGCTGGACCTGTTCGACCGCAACATCACCGACGGCCGGATGATGATGGTGAGCTTCCTGACGCTGGCCATCGGCAACAACCAGGGCATGGGCGACATCCAGCACGCCAAGATCTACGACTTCTGGATGCCGCCGCGCGCCATCCAGCTGTTCGACGGCCCGAGCAAGGACATCTCCGACCTGTGGCGCGTGCTGGGTCGCCCGGTAGTCGACGGCGGCTACATCGCCGGCACCATCATCAAGCCCAAGCTGGGCCTGCGCCCCGAGCCGTTTGCCGCCGCGGCCTACCAGTTCTGGCTGGGCGGTGAC
>JBJOKY010000186.1:0-8614 GCA_046045865.1 Pseudomonadota bacterium
GGCGTGGTCATCGACGGCAAGGTGGTGCACGCAGGCGGCATCCCCAGCCGCAGCAAGATCGAACAATGGCTGCAGGCCTGAGGAGCCCACACCATGAATGCCAAAGTTGATCTGCCCCAGGCCCGCGAGGTCTGCCCCACCACCACGCGCCGCTTGCTGGCCGAAGGTGCCGTCATGGTCGACGTGCGCGAGCTGTCCGAGGTGGCGCAGGTGGCCTTCGATGTGCCTGGCGTCGTGCTCATGCCCTTGTCCGAGCTCGAGCAACGCCATGCCGAGCTGCCGCACGATCGCGACCTGGTGCTGGCCTGCCAGGTCGGTCAGCGCAGCCTGAAGGCAGCCTACTTCCTCATGTACCAGGGCTACACCCGCGTGGCCAACATGGATGGCGGCCTGCTCAAGTGGGCCAGCAAGGGCTTTCCGATCAAGGGCGGAGCCGTGACATCGCTGGCCGCGTGCACCACGACGGCCGCCACTTGCTGCGGCCAGCCCGCCGCCGAAAGGGCGCCCACGGCCTGTTGCAGCACCGGCACGGGCTGCGCCGAGGCGCCCGCGGGCAACGAGGCCTGCGGCAGCACCGCGACCTCCGGCGCACCTTGCTGCTGAGCCGGGACGCGACACCATGACCCGCCGCACCTTCACCTGGGCCCTGGTCGGCGCGCTTGCGGTGGCGGCCGGCCTGTTCATGTCGGTGGCCAGGTCGGTGCCGCTGCTGGCCCATGGACCAGCCGCCGACGACGCGGTTCAGCAGGTGCTGCGTTCGGGCAAACCCACGGTGGTGGAATTCGGCGCCAACAACTGCACCTCGTGCCGCGAGATGAAGCCCGTGCTGGCCCGCCTGGCGCGTGAGCACGGTGATCACATCGGTGTGGTCGACATCGACCTGCTCAAGACCACCGGCTACGTGAGCGCGTACAAGATCCAGCTCATGCCGACCCAGGTGTTCTTCGACGCCCAAGGTCGCGAAACCAGCCGCCACATGGGCAAGATCTCGGCTCAGGAGATCCTGGCACGGTTGGGGAGGCCCGCGCCATGACCGGTGCCGAAGGCCTCCTGGCCGCCTTGCTGGGCGGTGTGTTGACCTCGGCATCCCCCTGTGTGCTGGCTGCCGTGCCCGTGGCGGTTGGCTATGTGGGCGGGCAAGCCGTCACGCCGCGCCGGGCGTGGCTTCTGGCCCTGATCTTCGTGGCCGGCATGAACGTCGCCCTGTTGATCCTGGGCCTGCTGGCCGCTCGTTTGGGGCTGTTGCTGGGTTCTCTGCCCGGGCCGTGGTCGGTGGCGGTCGGGGTGCTGGTCGTGGTCGCGGCGGTCTGGCTGTGGCGCTCCCAGGCGACTGCCTGCGGCGTGCGGCTGCCGGCCGGCCTGGCGCAGCGCCTGGCCAACTCCGGGCTCTGGGGTGCCCTGCTGCTGGGCGCACTGATCGGCAGCGTGATGAGCCCATGCGCCACGCCGGCATTGGCTGCGGCGCTGGCGGTGGCGGGTTCGGGCAGCAGCTTTGGCGCGTCGATGTGGTGGGGCGCCGCCTTGCTGCTGGCCTACGGCATCGGACACAGCGCCTTGCTCCTGGTGGCCGGTGCCATGCCCGGCGCTGCCACCGCCCTGATGCAGCGTCTGGCCTCGGCGCCTTCCTGGCTGCCGGGTCGGCGTGTCTTCGCCGTGCTGCTGGGCCTGGCCGGGCTGTGGTGGGTGGCCCTGGGCGTGGCGCCCGAATGGACGGCCTCGCTGACAGCGTGACCGGCACTGCAGGCGCTTCACCCAGCCCAACGCCTCCTCAACTTTCAAACACCGGAACGACCGTGAATCCGCAAAAGAAATTCCACCTTGTCTTCTCGCTCCTGATGGGGCTGATGATGATCTTCCTGATGACCTTCGTCATCACGGCGGTCAACGTCGGCTTTGGCGCCAACTTCCTGCAGACCTGGGCCAAGGCCTTCGTCATCGCCTACTTCGTGGGCGTACCGGTGATCTTCTTCCTGGCTCCGGTGGCGCGCAAGCTCACGGCGCGCACACTCGGTGTGCCCCTGCCCTGAGCGTCTTTTCGCCGCACGAAGGTTTCACCATGAGCGCCGGTCACGACCACAGCCACGCACCCGCAAACTTCAACGCTGCTTTCGGCGTCGGGATAGCCTTGAACCTGGCCTTTGTGGCCGTGGAGGCCTTCTATGGCTGGAAGGTCGACTCGCTGGCCTTGCTGGCCGACGCCGGCCACAACCTGAGTGACGTGATCGGCCTGGTGCTGGCCTGGGGCGGCGCCCTGGCCGGCCGGCTGCGACCGGACGCCCGCCACACTTACGGCTGGAAGCGTGCCAGCATCCTGGCCGCCTTCGTCAACGCGCTGTTGTTGCTGGTGGCCATGGGCTCGCTGGCCTGGGAAGCACTGAACCGGCTGCAGACACCTCAGCATGGTGAGGGCGTCACCATCATGGGAGTGGCCGGCATCGGCATTGTCGTCAACACGGCCACGGCGCTGCTGTTCATGCGCGGCAGCACGGCGGATTTGAACATCCGTGGCGCCTTCCTGCACATGGCCTCCGACGCCCTGGTCTCAGCCGGCGTGGTGATGGCTGGCGGCCTGACGCTGTGGTTTGGCTGGAACTGGCTCGACCCTGTCGTGAGCCTGCTCATCGCCGCCGTCATCGTGGCAGGTACCTGGCACCTTTTCCGGCAATCCTTGCACCTGATGTTCGACGGTGTGCCCGAGGGTGTCGATCTGGCTGCCGTTCGGGCGCTGCTGGAATCGCTCCCCGGTGTCGAACGGGTGCATGACCTGCACGTGTGGGCCATGGGCACCGTCGAAATAGCCCTGACCGCCCACCTGGTGATGCCTGAAGGTGGCGGCCATGACGACTTCCTGACGCACGCGACCGCCAAGCTGCAGCAGCACTTCGCCATCCAGCACGTGACGATCCAGATATCGCGTGCGCCGCTGGGGAGCGGTTGCGCGCCCCGGACAGCGGAGCTCACGCCCGACGTGCATGCTCACGAAGCTGATCGTAGCCACCTTCGAATGCGCTCAGTGACCTGAACATTGCGCGTCCCCTTTCCCGGAGATGAACCGCACGAGATGCATCTAACCCTTGGCGATGACCACGAGCCCCGCCACGATGAGCGTGCAACCGACCAGCTTCGTCGGCGTGAGCACCTCGTGCAGGATGACGGCCGCCATGAACATCGCGACCACGACACTGCCCTTGTCGATGAGCGCCACCGTGGATACCTCGCCCATCTTGATGGCCTTGTAGTAGAAGACCCAGGAGAAGGCCGTCGTCGCGCCGGACAATCCGAGCCATAGCAGGTTGCCGCGCGTGAGCGTCCGCACCTGTTCGATCGGCACCACCACCGCGGCGAACATCAGCACGAACACGAAGACGAAGCACGTGCGAACCGCCAATCCCAGGTCGGCCGAGATACCGGACAGCCCCAGCTTTGCAACCACCGACGTGAAGCCCGCAAAGAACATCGACAGGACAGCGTAGAGAACCCACCGTTCCATCATGACCTCACGACTTCGGGGGCGCCAATGACGCCGAACTCGACCGGCGTCTTGACGTAGAACACATCGGCGCCTTCGCGCTCCAGCGCGGCGAACAGCTGCCCGCACTGCGCCTCGTTCACCGCGACCATCACCTCGACCGGTTGGTCGGCCAGTTCGAAGAAGTGCGCCGAGTGGAGCTTGCCGTCGCGCCCGATGCCCTCCACACCCACCGTCATCGTGGCGCCGGTGATGCCCAGTTCCTTGATGGTGTCCACGAGCCAGTGCCCCATCGGCTTGCGGCCGTGATGCCGGCCTTCGCCGGTGAAGAACGTCACCTGGTAACCCTTCATGATCAGCCTCCAGCCAAACGAACGTGGCGCGCCAGTGCGACCGTGCCGATGCCTAGCAGCGTCATCGTGACGCTGCCCAGCACATGCGCGAACACCGCACCGACGGCCCAGGACCACCGGCCTTCCATCAACTGCGTGACCACCTCGGCCGAGAAGGTCGAGAACGTGGTCAGGCCGCCGAGGAATCCGGTGACGACGAACAGCCGCCACTCCGGCGTCAGAGAGGGATGGTCGGCGAAGAACGCGACGGCGATCCCGATGAGGTAGCCGCCCAGCAGGTTGGCGGCCAGCGTGCCCGGCGGCAGCGATGGCAGCAGCGTGTTGAGTTGGGTGCCAAGCAGCCAGCGCAACAGCGCACCGAGCGAGGCGCCACCACTGATGGCGAGAAGGGATCCGATCACGCTTGCCGTCCTTTCCTGGGAACTCGGGGGCGCCAAGCGTTTGAGCGCTACGCAGCCGCCCCGCATCAATGCCGGTGGGCAGTCTGGTAGGCATCATCAGCCCGGTTGCACGCCGGGCGGTTCGAGGAGGAATGCTATCTCCTTGGGCTATCATAATAGCCCAATCCTCCACATCCTGCGATGTAGTTGTCAGGTTCAGGATGAATGCCGGTTAAGAGCGCGCGATCCTTTGGGGTTCGGACGTGAAATGGGGCATCCGATTGTGGAGGCCGCGAAGACAGCCTTCGACCTCGGGCAGCTAACGATCCTCCTTATATTCAGAAGCGCGGACACCGCGATCAAATCCGCCACCCATACCTGTAATTTTTTTAAATCGGTTCATGTACGAGCGCATATTTCGACGATTACGTTCCTTCCTGCTTGTCGGTGCAGCGATGGTGGTGGTGACCTTGGTTTTGGCCGGCGCTATCTATGGGTTTATCCAGTATGGCGGAAACCTCCATGCCGTTGAGGTGGGAACCTTCTACCGATCGGCACAACTCAGTGGAGAGGATTTGCGTCAGGTCATCAAAGCCAAGCAGATCAGGACAGTACTTAACCTTCGCGGCAAAAACAGCGGCAAGGACTGGTACGACGAGGAAATCCATGCAACCGATGCAGAAGGCGTGCTACATCTAGACTATTCGTTGTCAGCCCGCCGAGAGGTGACACTGACACAGATGCAGGACATCATGCGTCTCATCAAAGATTCACCCAAGCCCATCCTCGTGCATTGCAATGCTGGAGCTGATCGTACTGGGCTTGTATCAGCATTGTTCGAGCTTTCCAAGGGCAAGGACCCATTGATAGCGAGTGAACAACTTTCCCTGCGATATGGCCACTTCCCCTATCTGGGTAGCAAGACCATAGCAATGGACAGGAGCTTTGCGTCTTTCGCCCAAGCCGGTCTCGCTTCTGCCTCCGGCAATATTGAAGCCGACGTCGGATTTCCTGCGGCGGTGGGACATTGATCGATCGTTGCCCGTATTCGTTGTCCCGCCGCACAGTCCTGCTGACGACTTTCGGGTCGGTGATCATTGGCCGTACCTTGGCGCAAGGTGTCACTGCGGTCGCTGCCGCGGCCGACCTCAAGTTCGCCCTGCAGGAAGTCGCCACGCAGTTCGAGAAGGAGACAGGCCAGAACATTCGTCTGATCTTCGGTTCGTCGGGCACCTTCCTGGCGCAGTTGCTGCAGGGCGCGCCCTTCCACCTGTTCATGGCCGCCGACGAGGCCTTCGTCTTCAGGCTCGCCGATGCCGGCAGGACACGCGACCGCGGGCGTCTGTATGCCTTCGGCCGCATCGGCATCATCGTGCCGCACGGGTCCCCGGTGAAGGCAGACCCGGAGTTGGTGGACCTTGCTGCGGCGCTGAAGGACGGCCGCCTGAGGCGCTTCGCCATTGCCAACCCGGAGCATGCGCCCTACGGTGCGCGGGCCCAGCAAGCTCTCATGACACTCGGCCTCTGGGATGCGATCCGACCGAAGCTGATCTACGGCGAGAACATCGCGCAGACGGCGCAGTTCGCCACGTCCGGTTCGGCGCAGGGCGGCCTCATCGCGCTGTCGCTGGCCAAGGCATCTGCGGTCGCGGCACTGGGCAACTTCGCGCTGCTGCCCGAGCGGCTGTACCAGCCGCTGGCGCAGCGCATGGTGCTGCTGAAGGACGCGCCGCCTGCGGCAATGGCCTTCCACGACTATCTGGCCACTCCTGCGGCGCAGGCGATGATGACGCGCTATGGCTTCACGATGCCCAAGGCTTGAGCAACCGTCACGATGATGGACTGGCAAGCACTCTGGCTGTCGATCGAGCTGGCTGCGGTGACGCTGGCCATGCTGCTGCCGCTGGGCCTGGCACTGGGGCGTTGGCTGGCCACCACCGCCTGGGCGGGCCGCGCCTGGATCGAGGCGCTGGTGATGCTGCCGCTGGTGCTGCCGCCCACCGTGCTGGGCTTCTACCTGTTGATGTCGCTGGGCCAGGGCTCGCCCATGGGACGCTGGTTGTCGGAACACCTCGGGCTGCAGATCACCTTCAACTTCGCCGGCCTGGTACTGGCCTCGGTCGTCTTCAACATCCCCTTCATGGTGCAGCCGATCCAGCGCGCCTTTGAGGCGATCCCGCGCGACCTGGGCGAGGCAGCTGCCGTCAGCGGGCTCGGGTTATGGGCGCGGCTGGGCCGCGTCGAGCTGCCTCTGGCCTGGCCAGGCATCCTCTCGGCGATGGTGCTGACCTTCGTGCACACGCTGGGCGAGTTCGGCGTGGTGCTGATGATGGGCGGCAACATACCGGGCGAGACGAAGACAATCGCGATCGCGATCTATGACCGCACCCAGGCCTTCGATATCGACGGCGCGAATCGCATGGCGCTGTTCCTTGTCGCGCTTTCATTCGGCGCTGTCGCGGCCTCGTTCTTCGCATCGGCCCGGCTGGTGAGGCGCCGATGAACGACCCGCTGGATGACGCGCTGCAGCTCACGGTGGAGCAGGCCGTGCCGATGCCGCTGGCGGGATCGTTGCGCTGCGAGGCCGGCGAGCTGACGGCGCTGGTGGGCCCCTCGGGCGCCGGCAAGACCTCGATGCTGCGGGTCATGGCCGGCCTGTTGCGGCCGCGCCTGGGCACGCTGCGGGTCGGCGGTCAAGTCTGGCTCGACACGGCAGCGGGGGTCTGCCTGAGTCCCCAGCAACGCCGCGTTGGTCTGGTGTTCCAGCACTACGCCTTGATGCCGCACCTGTCGGCGCTCGAGAATGTCGCCTTGCCGCTGGCGCACCTTCCGCGTGGGCAGCAGCTGAGGATGGCCCAGGGCTGGCTCGAGCGCGTCCAGCTGAGCGGCGATGTGCTCGGTCGACGGCCGGCGGCGCTGTCGGGCGGCCAGCAGCAGCGCGTGGCCGTGGCCCGCGCCCTGGCACGCGAGCCCAGGCTGCTGCTCCTCGACGAACCATTTTCGGCAGTCGACCAGATGAGCCGCCGTTCGCTGTACCAGCTGCTGGCCGAGTTGCGTCAGACCCTGCGGGTGCCCATCGTGCTCGTGACGCACGACCTCCACGAGGCCCAGCTGCTGGCGGACCGGCTCGTCGTGATGGATGCCGGCCAGGTGCTCCAACAGGGCCTGCCCCAGGCCGTGCACCGGTCCCCGCGCAATGCGCGGGTGGCCGACCTCGTGGGCATCCACAACCGGTTTCGCGGCAGATGGGAAGGTCCGGCGGCCGAGCCGGGACATGGGTGGCTGCGCTGGCTCACCGATGCAGCCGCGGGGGGCGTCGAGCCTGTGCTGGCAGTGGTCGACAAAGGACGCATCAAGGTGGGCCAGGAGGTGACGTGGATCCTGCCGGGCGACGGCATCGAACTCGTGGAGGGATCATCACCGGTGGGGCCGATGCGCCTTGCACTCCCGGCCTTCATCGCCGAGGTGCGCCATCTGGGTGAGACGACCCTGGCCAACCTGGCTCTGCAGGCCTGGCCAACGGTAAACATCGCCATCACGGTGTCCGGCGCGAACCAGCGCAGGCTCGTGACGGGAGCGACGGTGACGGTGGCACTTGACCTTGCGAAGTTGCACGTCATGCCACGACACGGCAGGCACTGAACCAGACCCTGTCGTGGCGAGAGCATCAAGCTGCTCGCCGCCACGGCAACCGTGGGCAACACCACGCAGGTCTTACATATCGAAAGTGGGCGGCGCACCTTGTCGATAGCGGGCTTCGGGCCCGCGTCAGAAGTACAGCCGGGCCCGCAACTCCACGCGTGACCGCACGCTGCGCTCACCGTATTCGGTGGAGACCGCGCCGCGGTTGAGCGCCATGCGGGCGCGCAGTTCCATGTTCCTGCTCCCTGTGTAGAGCAACTCGGGAATCACGGACCAGCTGCGATCTGCAGCGTTCATGATGAAGGACAGCGACGGTGTGAAGTCGACGATGTCGAACGGCTCCTTCTGGCTCGCGCGCAGGTAGGCGTAGCGCTGAGCGGCATTCGGTCGGTTGTAGCCTTGAGCGGCGGCGCGGCTGGCCAGGGGCAGCAGCGCCGGGTTGCCGACCGACCTGTGCGCGAGGTCGTAGAAGGCACCGAGTTCCTCCGTGCTGTAACCGCTGCCGTTGCGGAAGAGCTCCATGATGAAGGTGGTGTCGCGTTCGGTGAGATAACGGATCATTTCGAACAGCGCGGAGCCGGAACCGACGATCATGCCGGCGCGCAGTTCCGTAACCGGTACGCGTCCATAACGAAGCAGATGTCCGGTCTCATGCCGGGAACGCAGATAGGGCGAAAGGTCCGAGGTCGGGTCGACAAGCTCGCCAAGATAGATGATGCGCCCGATGCCCGCCTCTTCCGCGGCAGACGCAAAGTTGCGCGCCACCTGCA
>JBJOKY010000187.1:0-8613 GCA_046045865.1 Pseudomonadota bacterium
TATGTGCGCTTTCGCGTCGACGGCCAGATCGTCGAGGCGAGCGAGCTGCCGGCGCTGAAGAAGGCCGAGAAACACGACGTCGACGTCGTCATCGACCGCCTCAAGGTGAGGCCGGACGCGCGCCAGCGCCTGGCGGAAAGCTTCGAGCAGGCGCTGCGCATCGCCGACGGCAAGGCCCTGGCGCTGAACATGGACGCGGCCGATGCCGGGCTAACGGGCGCCGAGACGCTGTTTTCCAGCACCTACGCCTGCCCGGTGTGCAACTACGCCCTGGCCGAACTGGAGCCGCGGCTGTTCTCGTTCAACTCGCCCATGGGCGCCTGCCCGAGCTGCGACGGCCTGGGCCAGTCCACCGCCATGGACCCGGCGCGGGTGGTCGCCCATCCCGAGCTGAGCATGGCGGCCGGCGCGGTGAAGGGTTGTGATCGGCGCAACCCCTACATCTTCTCCATCATCGAAAGCGTCGCGCGGCACTACCGGTTCGACGTCAACACGCCCTTCGAGCAGCTCGCGCCCGAGCACCAGCACGTGCTGCTGCACGGCTCGGGCGAGCAGGCCATCAGCTTCGTCTACGAAAGCCAGGACGAGGGCGGACGCACCCGCAACCTCAAGCGCTCGCATCCGTATGAAGGCATCCTGCCCAACTTCACCCGCCGGTTGCGCGAGACGGATTCGGCTGCGGTGCGCGAGGACCTGTCGCGCTACCAGGCTGCCCAGCCCTGCCCGGACTGCGCCGGCACGCGGCTGCGGCGCGAGGCGCGCCATGTCTTCCTGCCGCACGCGGGCGCCGCCGGCTCGGCCCTGGCGGGCGGTACCGCCGCCGCCGCAGGCCAGCCCATCTTCGCCATCGCCCACGCCAGCCTGGGCGAGGCCCGCGCCTACTTCGACGCCCTGCAGTTCAGCGGCGCCAAGGCCGGCATCGCCGACAAGGTGGTGCGCGAGATCCGCGCCCGCCTGAGTTTCCTGGTCGACGTCGGGCTGGACTACCTCAGCCTGGAACGTGGTGCAGACACGCTCTCGGGCGGCGAGAGCCAGCGCATCCGCCTGGCCAGCCAGATCGGCTCGGGCCTGACCGGCGTGATGTATGTGCTGGACGAGCCCAGCATCGGCCTGCACCAGCGCGACAACGAGCGCCTGATCGGCACGCTGCGCCACCTGCGCGACCTGGGCAACACGGTCATCGTGGTCGAGCATGACGAGGACATGATCCGCGCCGCCGACCACGTGGTCGACATGGGGCCGGGCGCGGGCGTGCACGGCGGTCAGGTCATGGCCCAGGGCACGCCGGATGAGGTCGCGGCCAACGAGGCCTCGCTCACCGGCCAGTACCTGGGCCACCGCCTGGGCATTGCCGTGCCGATGCGGCGCAAGGGCTGGCTGATGGGCGCGGCCGCCACTGCCGCATCAGCGCTCGAGCCCGCGCCGGCCGCCAAGCGTCCAGGCCGGCCGCCCTCGCTCAAGCAGGCCGCCAAGGCGGCGGCCGAGGCGCGTGCCGAAGCCGCCGCCCGCCAGCTGGCCGACACACATTGCCTGCGCGTGGTGAACGCGCGCGGCAACAACCTGAAGGGCGTGACGGCCGAGTTCCCGATCGGCCTGCTGACCTGCGTGACCGGCGTGTCCGGCTCGGGCAAGAGCACGCTGGTGAACGACACGCTCTACGCCGCCATGGCGCGCAAGCTCTACGGCAGCCAGGACGAACCCGCGCCGCACGATGCCATCGAGGGCCTGGACGCCATCGACAAGGTGATCAACGTCGACCAGAGCCCCATCGGCCGCACGCCGCGCAGCAACCCGGCCACCTACACGGGCCTGTTCGGGCCCATCCGCGACCTCTTCGCCGAGGTGCCGGCGGCGCGCGAGCGCGGCTACGGCCCGGGGCGATTCAGCTTCAACGTCTCGGCCGCCAACGGCGGCGGGCGCTGCGAGGCCTGCCAGGGCGACGGCGTCATCAAGGTGGAGATGCACTTCCTGCCGGACGTGTATGTCAGCTGCGACACCTGTGCCGGGCGGCGCTACAACCGCGAGACGCTGGACATCCTCTACAAGGGCCGCAACATCACCGAGGTGCTGGACCTGACGGTGGAGGATGCCTACGCCCACTTCAGCGCCATGCCCGCCATCGCCCGCAAGCTGCAGACGCTGCTGGACGTGGGCCTGGGCTACGTGAAGCTGGGCCAGAGTGCGACGACGCTGTCGGGCGGCGAGGCCCAGCGCGTGAAACTGGCGCTGGAGCTGAGCAAGCGCGACACCGGCCGCACGCTCTACATCCTCGATGAACCCACCACCGGCCTGCACTTCAAGGACATCGAGATGCTGCTCACCGTGCTGCACCAGTTGCGCGACGCCGGCAACACGGTGGTGGTGATCGAGCACAACCTGGACGTCATCAAGACCGCCGACTGGCTCATCGACATGGGCCCCGAGGGCGGCGCCGGCGGCGGCCGGCTGCTGGTGGCCGGCACGCCGGAGCAGGTGGCGGCCAGCCCGGCCAGCCTGACCGGGCGTTTCCTCGCGCCCATGCTGGGCGTGCAGCGCGGCTGAGGGCGAGCGCCTGCCCGTCGACGCGGCGTGTCGCAGGCAAGAAAAAAGCCGCAGGGTCGCTGCGGCTTTTTTTGCATGAACCGGGCGCCTGACCGGCTGCATCGCAGCGGGCCGGCGCCAGGTCTGGCGCGTTACAGGCGCTCGAACACGGCGGCAATGCCCTGGCCGCCGCCGATGCACATGGTCACCAGCGCGTACTTGCCGCCGATGCGGTGCAGTTCATAGATCGCCTTGGTGGCGATGAAGGCGCCCGAGCAGCCGATCGGGTGACCCAGGGCGATGGCGCCGCCGTTCGGGTTGGTCTTGGCCATGTCCAGTTCCAGACCGCGCGACACGGCGATGGCCTGGGCGGCGAAGGCTTCGTTGGACTCGATGACGTCGAACTGGTCGATCGTCAGGCCGGCCTTCTTCATGGCCAGCTTGGACGCCGGGATCGGGCCTTCGCCCATGATCTCGTTGGGCACGCCGGCCACGGCGTAGGACACCAGGCGGGCCATCGGCTTGTGGCCGTCGCGCGACGCGACCGCGGCGTCAGCCAGCACGAAGAAGGCGGCGCCGTCGTTGATGCCCGAGGCGTTGCCGGCGGTGACCGAGCCGTCCTTCTTGAAGGCCGGCTTGAGCTTGGCCAGCGATTCCATCGTGGTGTTGGCCTTGACGTATTCGTCGGTGTCGAACACGACCTCGCCCTTCTTGGTCTGCTTCACGATGGGGACGATCTGGCTCTTGAAGCGGCCTTCGGCGATGGCCACCGCGGCGCGACGCTGCGATTCGACCGCCAGGGCGTCCTGCTGTTCGCGGGTGATGCCCCACTTGGTCACCAGGTTCTCGGCCGTGATGCCCATGTGGCCGACGCCGAACGGGTCGGTCAGGGTGGCGACCATCATGTCGATCATCTTCACGTCGCCCATGCGCGCACCGGTGCGCTGCGTGGTCGACAGGTAGCCGCCGCGGCTCATGACTTCCACGCCACCGCCCACGCCGTAGTCGCAGTCGTTGAGCAGGATGTTCTGCGCCGTGGTCACGATGCCCTGCAGGCCCGACGAGCACAGGCGGCCGACCGACATGGCGACCGAGTCCATCGGCAGACCGGCCTGGATCGAGGCCACGCGGGCGACGTAGGGGAAACGGCTGTCGGTCGGAATGGTGTTGCCGACCGTCACGTAGTTGATGGCCTTGGGGTCGACGCCTGAACGCTCGACCGCTGCCTTCATCACGGTGCCAGCCAGTTCGCACGGCTCGATATCGGCCAGCGAGCCGCCGAAGCTGCCGATTGCCGAACGGGCCACGCCCAGAACCACCACATCACGCTTGCTCATCTCAGTCTCCTGCAGGGGGGTAGATAAATACAGTGAGCCGAACCATACGGCCTGCGAGCTACACCCGGCTGACGGAATGCGTCATCCGTCACACGGTACCCGGGATGCGGGCTGGCCTCGCCGGGCGCGCTGGTCGGCTCCGACGGCCGACATCATGCCTGTTCATGCGGCACTGCGTCACGGCTTGCCCGCATTGTCCGATGCCGGTTCGGCATGCCCGCATGCCTGAACAACGGCTGCCGACCACCGGCAGCCGGCGCACCCGGTCGTGCATCCGTCAGGCGGGCTGGCGTCGCCCGGCATCCACCCAGCGGCGCACGCGCGCCTGCAGTACGGCCAACGGCAGGTTGCCGGCGCCCAGCACCTGGTCGTGGAAGGCAGCCAGGCTGAAACGCGGGCCCTGCGCGGCGCGTGCTTCGTCGCGCAGCTGCTCGATGCTGCGCTTGCCCACGGCGTAGGCCAGGGCCTGGCCGGGCCAGGCCATGTAGCGCTCGATCTGGGCGCGCGCGTCGTCCTCGCTGTCGCCGGTGTGTTCGCGCAGGTAGGCGATGGCCTGCTCGCGTGTCCAGCCCAGCTGGTGCAGCCCGGTGTCGACCACCAGGCGCACGGCGCGCAGCATGGCGTCCAGCACATGGCCCAGGTGGGCGGTCGGTTCGGCGTACAGGCCGATCTCGTGGCCCAGCGTCTCGGCGTAGTGCGCCCAGCCTTCCACGTAGGCGTCGTTGCCGAAAAGGCGCTGCAGCGCCGGCAGGTCGCTTTCCTGCGCCAGGGCGGTCTGCAGGTGGTGGCCGGGCAGGCCCTCGTGCAGGAAGAGCGTGGCCATCTCCGTCACCGGCTTGGTGCGCGGGTCGCGGATGACGGCGTAGAACACGCCCGGGCGGCTGCCGTCCTCGGCCGGGCCGTTGTAGTGGTCGCTGGCGGTGTCGCGCGTGAGCTCGGGTTCGGCGCGGATCTGCAGTTCGGCGCGCGGCAGCCGGCCGAACAGGCGCGGCAGCGCCGGCGCCACCTGCTGCTGGATGGCGCGGTAGGCGTCGAGCACCTCGGCCTCGCTGCGAAACGGCGTGGTCTCGGGCCGTGCCGCGTGCCAGGCCAGGAAGTCGGGCAGGCTGCCGCTGTGGCCGAAGCGGGCCTGGAGCTGGCGCAGCTCGCCCTGCAGACGCGCGACCTCGGCCAGGCCGAGCTGGTGCAGTTCGGGCGGCGTCAGCAGGGTGGTTGTCGCACTGCGCACGGCGTGGGCGTACCAGCGTGCGCCGTCAGGCAGGTCACCCAGGCCGGCGCCGGCGTGGCCGCGCGGCAGCCACTCTTGCTCGACCACACGGCCCAGGCGGCTCAGCACGGGCAGCAGCTCGCGCCGGATCAGCGCCTCGTAGCCGCGCCGGATGCCCGCGCGCTGCGCTGCCGACCAGCTCTCGGGCAGGCGACGCAGCGGCTCGGCGTAGGGATTGCGCGCCAGGTCGTCGACCGTCAGGCCGGCCAGCATCGGCAACATGCGCTCGATCAGGACGCGCGGCCAGACGATGCCGCGGCGCACGCCCTCCCGGATGTTCACTTCGGCCTGCCTGCACCAGGCCGGCAGGTGCCGCAGCCGCGCCAGGTGCCGGGCGTAGTGGGGCGGCGTGGCAAAGCTGCACAGGCCGTTGTCCGCCGCCATGGCCAGGCTGAAGGGCACGGCGTAGCCCATGTGATCCAGCGGCAGCAGGTGGCCGGGAAATTCCGCACCGGCCAGGTTGTCCGTCAGCGTGTAGTCGAGCACCTCGTGCAGCGTGCGTGCCTCGTCCGGCAGGTCCCGGGCGGGCAGGGCGCGCAACTGCGCCAGCGTGCGCGACTGCAGCGCCTTCATGCGCCGCAGGTGTGCCGGTGCGATGCCGATGGGCAGGCGCGCGGCGCGTGCCGGCGTGTCCTGCCCCAGCCACGCAGCCAGCAGCGGCTCGGCGTCCAGCGTGGCCTCGACATAACGATCGGCCAGCTGCCGCAACTGCCCCACCAGGGCGGCCGGCCCGCCAGGCGATTGCGGGCCGGCCAGGGTATGTGCGCCCGGCCACGCGGCCAGCAGACCTGCCAGCGCGCCGATCAGGCGACGGCGCCGCTGGTCGGGCAGGGGCCAGGGGGGGCTGGCGTGGTGGGGTGACGGCGACATCGTGGCATCTCCTGTGCAGTCATGGTCGGCTGGTGGTCGTGCATGGCGTCGAGGCGTCATGCCGGTGCAAGTCGCGTCCGACCGGCGGACAGCATACGGTGTGCCTGTCGCACTCGCGCAGAATGAGGCGCTGCCGGTGCCGACCACCGTCGTGATCGCACTGCCCAGCTCGTGCCCCACCCGCCCCAGAACACCCGAAGACTTCATGAAAAGCGCCCTGTTCGTCGACTTCGACAACGTCTATTCCGGCCTGCGCAAGCTCGATCCGTCCTACGCCGATCGATTTGCCCGCGCACCGCTGCGCTGGGTGAACTGGCTGCTCGACGAGCTGACCGTGCCCGACCACACCCGAGAAGGCGCGCGCAGGCGGCTGCTGGTGCGGCGCGTCTACCTCAATCCGCAGGTCTACCAGCGCTACCGCGCCGCGTTCAACCACGCCGGCTTCGAGATCATCGACTGCCCGGCCATGACGAGCGAAGGCAAGACCAGCACCGACATCCACATGGTGCTGGACATGGTCGACCTGCTGCAGCACCAGGTGCACTACGACGAGTTCATCGTCTTCTCCGCCGACGCCGACTTCACCCCCGTGCTGCGCAAGCTGCGCCGCTGGGACCGGCGCACCACGGTGCTGGCGGTGGGGTTCCCGTCGGCCGCCTACCGCGCCTCGGCCGATCTGCTGGTCGACCCGGACGAGTTCCTGCGCGACGGCCTGGGGCTGCGAGAGGGGGACGATGGTGCCGCGGCCGCCGGCAACGGCATGCCCGCAACTTATGCCTCGACCTATCCGGTGGCACACCACGCCGCCTATCCGGCACCTGGCCAAGGCGCCGGGTCGCTGCCTGCGAGCGATGAGGCGGCACCTGCCAGCGCGGCCGGCGCCGCCCGGGCGGCCGACCCCGGACCGGCGGCTGCAAGCTTGCGTGAACTGGCCGACCGCCCGTCCGCGACGCCAGGCATGTCTCGGCCCGAGGCAAGCCAGGGCACGGTCGCCGACGGTGGCCACATCGCCGAGCCTGGTGCAGGCCCTGATGTCGACGCAGATGCAGATGCGGACGCAGCCACGGACGCGGATGACGGTGACGCGCAGGACACGCCGCCGCGCTTCTCCGTCGGTCAGTTGCCCGGCCTGCCCGGCCGCGCGGCAGCCGGGCCGTTGCCCAGCGTCGACCTGCTGGTGCAGCGCATCCGCGGCGAGGTCGAGCGTTCCGAACTGGCCGTGCCCTGTGCCCGCCTGGCCTCGCGCCTGATGGCCGAGAACCCCGGCCTGGCGCCGGACTGGCTGGGGCAGGGCAGCTTCCGGCGCTTTCTCGAATCGCTGCCGCTCGAGCCCTATGCGCTGGACTGGAGCGGCTCGGGTGGTTACCTCTACGACCCGCAGCGCCACACCGTGCGTGCGCCGGTCGCGGCGCGCCACGCCATCGACGCACAGAGCTGGGGCATCGACAACGCCACGCTGGCGCTGATCCGGCAGGTCCACGACACCACCGGCGTGCCGCTGCTGGCGCCGCGTGATTTCCGCGCCCTGTTCGATGCCGTCGTCGCCGAGGTGGCCGAGCGTCCCTTCCAGCTCAACGAGACCGGCAAGAGCGTGCGTGACCGCTGCCGCGAGGCCGGCCGCGACATCAGCCGCGAGAACGTCAACTGGGTGCTGCGCGGACTGCTGCTGTGCGGTCACGAGTTCGGCCAGGGGCAGGACGACGTGCCCACGCTGTCGTACCGCCTGGTCGGCAATCTCATCAACTTGTGCCGCCGCGAACAGGTCATGATGGACGAGGGTGCGCCGGGCATCCTGCAGCGCTGGCTGAGCGGCAAGCTCGGCGATTGATCCTGCCGCGATGCAGCACCCGGATGAAGAAATCTCCCGCATGAGCACAAAACTATGGCGCAAACCTGCCTGATCGTGCTAGACTAGCGTTCTCAGTCGCGGAGTGGAGCAGTCTGGTAGCTCGTTGGGCTCATAACCCAAAGGTCGCAGGTTCAAATCCTGCCTCCGCAACCACCGAATTTCGTCAGATTTCCCAAGAAAAACAAGCACTTAGGTGCTCATCAAAGCCACCCTTCGAGGTGGCTTTTTTGCGTCTGGCGGGCTCGTCGAAATCGCATCCTGGCCGTTTTCTGGTGCAGTGCCCCGGCCCCGGCCCCGGCCCCGGCCCCGGCCCCGGCCCGACCGGACGACGCTGCCCGGCGCGCTCCTGCCGGCCTGGCGTGCAGCCTGCCTCAGTTCGCCGCAGTCTGTTGCCAGTCCAGGCGTGACAAGGGGTTGCGCACTTGTTCCGCGGGATCTCCACAGCCTTGGGCACAGCATCTGGGGACAAGTGCCGGCTGTGGATATCTGGATGACCAGGAGGCTCCGCCCGCCAAAGCGCCAGCTCAGCCACGTTTCTTGCGTGGTGCCGCAGGCACTGCGCCCGTCCCCCGCGGCGGCAGGCCGGTGTGCTGAGTGAGCATGCGGCCGGGCCGGGGCGTCAGCGCCGTGGCTTGGCGGGTGTTTTTCGCCTGCGCGGTTGCCTTGCCCGGCGGCGTGGAGTTGCTGCGTCGCGCGCTCTGGTAGCCGCCATCCGTGATTGGCTGCCAGGTCGGGATGAGGTGGTGCTTGCCGTTGCCGATGAGGTCGGC
>JBJOKY010000188.1:0-8595 GCA_046045865.1 Pseudomonadota bacterium
GCGCGCGGCACCTGCACCACCACCCGGCGCATGACGAACACGGTGCGGCGGATGGCGAAGTCGCGCAGCGTCTGGCCTTCGGGGTGACGCGATTCGAAGTGCACATGCATGAAAGGACTCCTGCGTGGTGGGTGGAAGGAGGCCGCACGATAGGCGCCGGTGAACTTCTCAAAAAGCAGAGAATCAGAGACGGACACTTCGTCTTTGCATGAGGATCAGCATGAGCCTGCCCACCTTCAGCTACCGCCACCTCTACTACTTCTGGGTCGTGGCCAAGGCCGGCGGCGTGAGCCGCGGCGCGGCCCGGCTGGGCATGGCGGTGCAGACCGTGAGCGCCCAGGTGCGCGAGCTGGAGAAGTCGCTCGGCCACGCCCTGTTCAAGCCGGCCGGCCGCGGCCTGGCGCTCACCGACGCCGGCCAGGCCGCGCTGCACCAGGCCGAGCAGATCTTTGCCCTGGGCGAGCAGCTGCCGGCGCTGGTGCGTGACGCCGTCAGCTCGCCCAGCCTGCGCCTGGCGGTGGGCATCTCCGACGGCCTGGCCAAGCTGGTGGTGCGCCGCCTGCTGCTGCCGGTGCTGGACGAGCCCCACCTGCGCCTGCTGTGCCACGAGGGCGAGTTCGACGAGCTGCTGGCCGAGCTGGCCCTGCACCGGCTGGACGTGGTGCTGGCCGACCGCGCCGCGCCGCCCAACCGCAACCTGCGCGTCTATAGCCATGCCCTGGGCAGCTCGCCGCTGGTCTGGTATGCGCCGCCCGCGCTGGCCGAGGCGGCGCTGGCGGGTTTTCCGCACTCGCTGGCCGAGGTACCGGTGCTGCTGCCGACCGGCCACGCGGCGATGCGCCCGCGCCTGGACGCCTGGTTCGAGCGCCAGGGCATCCGCCCGCGCGTGGTGGGCGAGTTCGAGGACAGTGCCCTGCTCGCCACCTTCGGTGCCGGCGGCCTGGGTGTGTTCCCGGCTGCGGCGCTGGTGGACGACAAGCTGGCTGCGCGCTACGAGGTGCAGCACGTGGGTGACTGCGGAGGTGTGGCCGAGGAGTTCTACGCCATCGCCACCGAGAAGAAGCTGGTGCATCCGCTGCTGCAGCGCCTGCTGCCGCCGCCGCGCGGCTGAGCGCCTGGTCCGGGTTGATGTTGCACTGCAGCGAGCGGGAACATTTCATGCACCGCTCGGACTTCCAACCACAGCAGTCCGGAGGTCTCCATGCTCGATCAGGTCCGTTCCATCCCGCCCGAAGTGGCCGGTGACACCCAGTTCTCGCACGTCAAGCCCATGGACACCCAGTTCCGTGGCGACGGTCTGCGCGATTTCTTCCTCTACCGCGACCTGGGGGTGGCCGCGGCTACCAACGGCAAGGTGATCGCGCAACTCGTGGTGGCGCACAACGCCCCCGAAAAGGGCACGGGCTGGCACCGCCACGAGGCGGATTTCCACATCGTCATCATGTTGCGCGGCTGGGCGAAGTTCATGTACGAGGACCAGGAGACGCTGGTCAGCGCGGGCGACTGCGTGCATCAGCGTCCCGGCGTGCGCCACTATCTTTTCGACTATTCGCCCGACATGGAGTACCTCGAGATCGTCGGCCCGGCCGACTTCAGGACGGTGGACGTGGATGCGGTGTGCGACATCCCCGTGCCCCGGGGCTGGGGAGTCTGAGCGTCGGCCTGCCCGTGCGGGCCGCGCACCACGGCACATGGCCATGCACCGCCGCCGCCCGCGATGCACCTGCAAGCGGCGCTGGCGGCCAGGTGCCGCCCGGACCTGGGGGCGCTCAGAACTCCACCTCGAGTTCGTCGATCGCCTCGGGTTCGAGCAGGGCGGCGCGCGTCCAGTCGAGCATGTCGGGCAGCGCCAGGACGGCCTCGCAGTACAGCGCGCAGGCCGGGTCGTCGACCTTCACGCCGTAGGTGCGCAGGCGCGTCACCACCGGGGCGTACATGGCGTCCGCCACGCCGGGCCGGTCGCCGAACAGGTAGGGGCCGCCATAGGTGTGCAGGCAGTCGGCCCAGATCTGCAGAACGCGCTGGATGTCGGTCATCGCGCGGCTCCAGACCTTGTAGCTCGGGAAGCGCCCCTTCAGGTTCATCGGCAGGGCCGAGCGCAGCGAGGTGAAGCCCGAGTGCATCTCGCCGCAGATGGCGCGGCAGTGCGCGCGTGCGGCCCGGTCGGCGGGCAGCAGCCCGGCGCGCGGCTTGATCTCGTGCAGGTATTCGGCGATCGCCAGCGTGTCCCACACCGTCACGCCGTTGTGGCGCAGGCAGGGCACGAGCATGGAGGGCGCCAGCAGCAGCATCTCGGCCTTGGCGCCCGGGTCGTCGGCGCCGAGCATGACCTCGTCGAACTCCAGCCCGGCCAGCCGGCACATCAGCCAGCCGCGCAGCGACCAGGACGAGTAGTTCTTGCTGCTCAGGGTGAGGGTGGTGCGCGCCATGGCTGTCTCCTGCGATGTGGCCGATGCAAGTGCAAGCGATGTGCCAGCTGCACGCCGCCCGTGCATGGCCTGCAACTTGCCTGCTTCAGACCCATCAACGGTCTGAAAGTGCCCTGGCTTCATGCTCTACGCTGCCTATCAAACCTTGCAGGACTGCCTCGGCCCCTTGCATCAACTGGCCGGCCTCACGGCAGCCAGCGTCCTGCCTGCGCTGCGCGACGGTGCCTGGCCCGACCCACCGGGCCTGCGCCAGGTGGCCGCGGCCTGCGAGGTCTTCGCGCGCCTGAAGCTCACGCACAGCCGGCCGGGTTTCGGCATCCACCACGTCAGCGTCGGCACGGGCGACGACGTGCACGAGGTGGCCGTGACCGAACGCGTGGTGCACACGAGTGCCTTCGGCACCCTGCTGCGCTTCGAGCGGGCGGATGCGGCGCCGGCCGCCGACGGCAGCGGCACCACGGTCGACGGCCGCGGCGTGGTGCTGCCGCGCGTGCTCATCGTCGCGCCGCTGTCGGGCCATTTCGCCACGCTGCTGGCCGACACCGCGCGCACCATGCTGGCCGACCACGACGTCTACATCACCGACTGGCACAACGCGCGCACCGTGCCGCTCAGCGAAGGGCGCTTCGGTCTGGCCGAATACGTCGAGCACGTCATCGGCTTCATCGAGCAGCTGGGCCCGCACACCCACGTGCTGGCGGTGTGCCAGCCCTGCGTGCCGGTGCTGGCCGCGGTGGCGCTGATGGCGCAGCGCCACCATCCGGCCCAGCCGCGCAGCATGACGCTGATGGCCGGGCCGATCGACACGCGTGTCAACCCGACCCAGGTCAACGCGATGGCGACGAGCAAGCCCATCGAGTGGTTCGAGCGCCACCTGGTGCACCACGTGCCGTGGCGCTACCCGGGTGCCTTGCGGCGCGTCTACCCGGGCTTCCTGCAGCTCACGGCCTTCGTGGCCATGAATCCCGAGCGGCACAAGAAGGCCTTCGAGCAGCTCTACCTGCACCGCCTGGCCGGCGAGCACGAGCAGGCCGACAGCACGGCCGGGTTCTACGACGAGTATTTCGCCGTCAACGACCTGCCGGCCGAGTTCTACCTGGAGACCGTGGCCCAGGTCTTCCAGGAGCACACCCTGCCGCGCGGCGAGATGAGCGTGAACGGCGAACGTGTCGACCTGGCCGCCATCCGCCGCACGGCGCTGTTCACCGTCGAAGGTGAACGCGACGACATCTGCGCCATCGGCCAGACCGTTGCGGCGCACGACCTGTGCAGCGGCATCAAGCCCTGGATGAAGCACCACCACGTGCAGCTGGGCGTGGGCCACTACGGCGTGTTCAGCGGCCGGCGCTGGCGCCAGCAGATCTACCCGCGCGTGCGCGAGATGATCCACGCGGTGAACTGATCCCGACGCCGCCCCGCCCCCGGCCCGGTGCGCCGAGGCCGGGCCGGGTCCGGACTGTGCTGCGCCAGGGGGTAAGTCCCGCGTCGCGCCCGGGGTGGGCTGCCTACACTTTGCCCGCGCTGCACGTGGCCCGTGCATGCCGTCGATGAAAGGCTCGTGATGAAGACCGCCCCCGCCCCCCTGCTGCAGGCACCCACGCCGGCCTTCGTGGCCGCCTCCTGGGCGGCGCTGGCCGTGGGCGCGGCGACCTATCTGCTCGGCCTGTGGAATGCCGAGCTGGCGCTCAACGAGAAGGGCTACTACCTCACGCTGCTGCTGTACGGGCTGTTTTCGGCCGTGTCGCTGCAGAAGTCGGTGCGCGACCGGCTCGAAGGCATCAAGGTCACGCGCATGTACTACCTGCTGTGCTGGGTGTCGCTGGGCGCGGCCCTGGCGCTGCTGGTCGTCGGGCTGTGGAACGCCCAGCTCGCGTCGAGCGAGAAGGGCTTCTTCGCCATGGCCTTCGTGCTCAGCCTGTTCGCCGCCGTGGCGGTGCAGAAGAACATCCGCGACCTCGACCTGCTGCGCGCCGATGCGCCGGGCGACGACGTGCCGAAGTCCGACCGACCCCACCAGGAGACCTGACCATGATGGCATCGCCACTGCGTAGACTGCTGCTCAAGACCGGCCTGGCCTGGGCCGGCGTGCTGTGCGCCGCACTGCTGGGCGCCGGCCCCGCCAGCGCCCAGGGCACGCCCGACTACCCTGTGCCCAGGCAGGCCGACTGGGTCGCGAGCGACTTCCGGTTCCACACCGGCGAGGTGTTCCCCGAGTTGCGCCTGCACTACACCACCATCGGCGAACCCGGCGGTGAACCCGTGCTGCTGCTGCACGGCACGGCCGGCTCGGGTGCCAGCCTGCTCGCGCCCGGCTTTGCCGGCGAGCTGTTCGGCCCCGGCCAGCCGCTGGATGCGCGCAAGTACTACATCATCCTGCCCGACGCCCTGGGTGCCGGCAGATCGGCCAAGCCCTCGGACGGGCTGCGCGCCGCCTTCCCGCGCTACAACTACGCCGACATGGTGCAGGCGCAATACCGCCTGGTCACCGAGGGCCTGGGTATCCGGCACCTGCGTCTGGTGCTGGGCAACTCGATGGGCGGCATGCACACCTGGCTGTGGGGCACCACCTATCCGGGTTTCATGGACGCACTCGTGCCCATGGCCTCGCAACCCAGCGAGATGGCCGGGCGCAACTGGATGATGCGTCGCCTGCTCACCCAGGCGATCCGCAGCGACCCGGAATGGAATGGCGGCAACTACACCCGCCAGCCCGGTGCCATGAAATACGCCAACATCGTCTTCGGCATTGCCACCAACGGTGGCAGCCAGGCCTACTACAAGCAGGCGCCCGACCGCGCTGCGGCCGACAAGTTCGTCGACGAACGCCTGGCCGCACCGCTCAATGCCGACGCCAACGACTTTCTCTACCAGTGGGAATCCTCGGGCGACTACAACCCCGGCCCCGGCCTGGCGCGCATCAGCGCCAGCCTGCTGGCCATCAACTCGGCCGACGACGAACGCAACCCGCCCGAGCTGGGCATCATGGAACGCGAGCTTAAGCGCATCCCCGGCGCGCGCCTGTACCTGATTCCCGCCAGCGCCGATACCCGCGGCCATGGCACCACCGGCATGGCGAGATTCTGGAAGGCGCAGTTGCAGGAACTGCTCGCCAGCGCGCCACGCCTGCCGCGCTGAGCGGCGCGGATCTGGGTGAAATTCATATTTCGGGACGACGCTGGGGTTTCTGGTTATCCGCGGTCAATTCCTGCCCGGATATTCATGCGAGGATTTGTGCCGGGAATATCGAGGTCTTCAGGCTGACTTCATCAATTCATCAGCAAGCCGGCCGATGATGGTTGGAGATAACCACCCTATCCACCCATCACGAGCGAAGCGGCTGACCTGCACCGCGTCGAGCTGCCATGAAGATACTCATCGTCGAAGACCAGGCCGAACTGCGCCGGCTCATGCGCCTGGCCGTGGGCCGCGGCGGGCACGACATCCTCGAGGCGGCCGATGCCGCCGCCGCCTGGTCCCTGGCCCTGGAGCACCGCCCCGACGTGGCCCTGCTCGACATCATGATGCCCGGTGCCATGGACGGCCTGGACCTGTGCCGCCTGCTCAAGTCAGATCTGCGCACCTGTGCGGTCAGGGTCGTGATCACCAGCGCCCGCGGCCACCGCAACGACATGCTCATCGGCGAGGCGGCCGGCGCCGATGCCTACCTCGTCAAGCCCTACAGCCCCAGGCGGCTGGCCGAGATCGTGGACGGCCTGCTCGCGGCGGCCTGAACGAGCCATGCAGCGGGGCGTGTCAGCCGGGTAGCTGGCGCATGACCTAAGCCGAGGTGCCGGCGCAGTCCTTCGGCCTAGGCGAGCCTGCAGGCCTGGCCGCCAGGTGCCACACTGGCGGCCTGCCATCGGCGCCAGCCCACGCCGATGGCACGAGTGGGAGTGTGTCCACCATGTCCTCAGCGATCTCGTCATCCCCGCGTCGTGTGACTTGTCGCTTCGGTGCGGCCTGCGCCCACGCCGGGCTGACCCTGCTGCTGCTGCTGTCGTCGGCCGGACTGGTGTTGCCGGCCCGTGCCGACACCGTCTACCTGTGCAGGAGCTACAGTGGCGGGCGCTTCTGGAGCGAGCGCCCCTGCGCCGAACGCCAGGCGCTCATCGACCGCATGGTCAGCGTGCCCGCCGGCCTGCCCTTCGACCAGCAAGTCAAGCTCGGCGAGCAGGCCCGCGCCGACGGCGAACGGCTCAGCCAGCCCATGCCATCAGCCGCTGCCGCTCACCCGGCCCGCAAGACCACCTCGCCCCGGCCCGGTTACCCGCCCGCCAAGGACGAATGCGCCCGCCTGGCGCATCGCCTGGAGCAGATCGACACCCAGTCCCGCCAGCCGCAGAGCGGCGACAAGCAGGACAGGCTCACGGCGCAGAAGCGCAAGGTGAGGGAGAGGCAGGCGAAGCTGGGGTGCTGACTGCCCGCTGCCGAGCGTCTGGCTGGTGCGACCGACATTGCAGTGCTGTCATCGGTGCGCCAAGAGGCGCCAGTTTTCCGGGATCCCCGTTCTATGCTCACTCGTCTCGAGGTGAATGGTTTCAAGTCTGGAAGTACGCCAGGTGCTCGACACGACGCGCACCGAAGGCTGAGCCATGCACTACCTCGGGCTGGCGCTCTATGCCGAGGGGGGGACCGACTACTACCTCCTGCTGCCGCTGCTGGAGCGTATGTGCAGCGACCTCTGCTTGAGGGAGGTCCGGGGGAAGGTGGACGTGAGCCCGGTGCTCGGACTCGACCATCCGCTGGCCTACGATGATCGGTCACGCGAGCAGCGCTTCGTCGACGCGGCTCGCAGTGCCCTGGGCCAGTGGTCGGTGCTGTTCATCCACACGGATGGCGCCGGGGATGTGCACCGCATGCGACACCAGCTCGTGGGCGCGAGACGGAAGCCTGGGCGCTGGTGGACGGCGAAGCGCTGCGTCTTGCCTTCGGTACCCGGCTGGACGACGAGGCGCTTCCGACTGTCTCAGCACGCTCGGCGAACAGGTGAGCCTGGCGCAGCTGCGGCAGCTGGCGTCATTCCGCCTGCTGGAGCAGGAACTGCGACTGGCCTTGCGCAGCCTGAACCTGCTCACCTGAGTACAGCCAGAGGGCGCCTCACCCCAGCGCGCGCCCGATCAATATCTTCTGCACATCACTCGTGCCCTCGTAGATCTGGCACACGCGCACGTCGCGGGCGATGCGCTCGACCGGGAAGTCGCTGACGTAGCCATAGCCGCCGAAGGTCTGGATGGCGATGGAGCACACCTTCTCGGCCATCTCGCTGGCGAAGAGCTTGGCCATGGCGGCTTCCTTCAGGCAGGGCAGGCCGGCGTCCTTCAGGCTGGCGGCGTGCCAGGTGAGCTGGCGGGCGGCCTCGATCTGCATGGCCGCCTCGGCCAGGCGGAACTGCACGGCCTGGTGGTTGAAGATGGGTGTGCCGAAGGCGACGCGGTCCTTGCTGTAGGCCAGCGCGGCTTCAAAGGCGGCGCGCGCCATGCCGATGGACTGGCTGGCGATGCCGATGCGCCCGCCCTCCAGGCCGGACAGGGCGATCTTCAGGCCCTGGCCTTCCTCGCCCAGGCGGTAGGCGGCGGGAATGCGGCAGTTCTCGAACAGGATCTGGGCCGTGTCCGAGCTGTGCTGGCCCATCTTGTCCTCCAGCCGCGCCACGGTGTAGCCGGGCGTCCTGGTCGGCACGAGGAAGGCGCTGATGCCCTTCTTGCCGGCGGCCTTGTCCGTCACGGCCATGACGATGGCGACGTCGCCGTTCTTGCCGCTGGTGATGAACTGCTTGACGCCGTTGAGCACGTACTCGTCCCCTTCCCGCACTGCCATGGTCTTGAGGCCGCCGGCCTCGGAGCCGACGTGCGGCTCGGTCAGGCAGAAGGCGCCGAGCATGTCGCCGCGCGCCAGGGGTTTCAGGAACTGCTCCTTCTGCGCCGCGTTGGCGAAGGCCATGAGGATGGAGCAGACCGGGCAGTTGTTGACGCTGACCGGGGTGGAGGTGCCGCCGTCGCCGGCCGCGATCTCCTCCAGGATGATGGCCAGCGCCAGGTAGTCCAGCCCGGCGCCGTCGTAGTCGGTCGGCACGGCCACGCCGTAACAGCCCAGCTCGGCCAGGCCTTTCAGCTCGGCGGCCGGGAAGTGGTGGGCCTTGTCCCAGGCGGCGGCGTGGGGGGCGATG
>JBJOKY010000570.1:0-2516 GCA_046045865.1 Pseudomonadota bacterium
GGCCCAGCCGGCCCAGTCGCCCTCGTGCATGCCGTCCTCGATGCTGATGATGGGGTACTTGTCGACCCAGGTGGCCAGCATGTCGGTCCAGGCCTCGGCCGTGAGCGTCAGGTTGCCTTCGCCGGCCAGCACGTACTTGCCGTCGTGATAGAACTCGCTGGCGGCGCAGTCCAGGCCCAGGGCGATCTGCTCGCCTGCCCGGTAGCCGGCCTTGTCGATGGCCTGCAGGATGAGCTGGATGGCCGCCTCGTGGCTCTCGACGCTGGGGGCGAAGCCGCCCTCGTCGCCCACCGCGGTGCTGATGCCCTTGTCGTGCAGGATCTTCTTCAGCGCATGGAAGGTCTCGGCGCCCCAGCGCAGGGCCTCGCGCAGGCTCGGCGCGCCCACCGGGATGATCATCATCTCCTGCAGGTCCAGGCTGTTGTTGGCGTGTGCGCCGCCGTTGATGACGTTCATCATCGGCACCGGCAGCTGCACCGCGCCCATGCCGCCGAAGTAGCGGTACAGCGGCAGGCCGCTCTCTTCAGCCGCGGCACGCGCCACGGCCATCGAGACTGCCAGCGTGGCGTTGGCGCCCAGGCGGGCCTTGTTGTCGGTGCCGTCCAGGTCGATCAGGGTCTTGTCCAGGAAGGCCTGCTCGGCCGCATCCAGGCCCAGCACGGCTTCGCTGATCTCGGTGTTGATGTTCTGCACCGCCTTGAGCACGCCCTTGCCGAGGTAGCGGCTCTTGTCGCCGTCACGCAGCTCGATGGCTTCGCGGCTGCCGGTGGACGCGCCCGAAGGCACGGCCGCGCGGCCCATGGTGCCGCTTTCCAGCAGCACGTCGCATTCAACGGTGGGGTTGCCGCGGCTGTCCAGCACTTCGCGGCCGACGATGTCGACGATGGCACTCATACAGGTTCTCCAGGAAAGGTAGGAATCTCGGGGCGGGCGCATGGTGCCGCAAAGCGGTTACCGGCGCGCGTCAGCGTGGGTACAGCAGGGGTCAGCAGCTGAAATCGTTCTCGAGCAGAGCTTGGCGCTTGACCACACGGTCCAGTGCCACCAGCTGCTCCAGCAGCGCCTTCATGTGCTTCAGGGGCACGGCGTTGGGGCCGTCGCTCCAGGCCTGGGCAGGGTCGGGGTGGGTCTCCATGAAGAGCCCCGCCACGCCCACGCCCACGCCGGCACGCGCCAGTACCGGCACCATCTCGCGCGCACCGCCGCTGCTGCCGCCCAGGCCGCCGGGCTTCTGCACCGAGTGCGTGACGTCGAACACCACCGGCGCGCCGCTCCTGCGCATCTCGGCCAGGCTGGTCATGTCGGCCACGAGGTTGTTGTAGCCGAAGCTCACGCCGCGCTCGCAGGCCAGGAAGCGGTCCTCCGACAGGCCGGCCTCGCGGGCGGCGGCGCGGGCCTTGTCGAGGACGTTCCTCATGTCCCAGGGCGCGAGGAACTGGCCCTTCTTGATGTTGACCGGCTTGCCGCTGCGGGCGACCGCGTGGATGAAGTCGGTCTGCCGGCACAGGAACGCGGGCGTCTGCAGCACGTCCACCACGCTGGCGACCTCGGCGATCTGCGCCTCGTCGTGCACGTCGGTGAGCACCGGCAGGCCGGTCTGGCGACGCACCTCGTCGAGGATCCGCAGGCCCGCGTCGAGGCCCACGCCGCGCCGGCTGGTGCCCGAGGAGCGGTTGGCCTTGTCGAACGAGCCCTTGTAGATCAGCGGGATGCCCAGCGCGGCGCAGGCTTCCTTGAGCCGCCCCGCCACGTCCAGGCTCATCTCCAGCCCCTCGATCGAGCAGGTGCCGGCGATCAGGAAGAACGGCCGGTCCAGCCCGACCTCGAATCCGCAGAGTTGCATGGTGCGTGTGCCTTCCGGGTGGGCGTGGGGGTCAGCGCGAGGCCTTGTGCTTCAGCGCGGCGTCGAGGTAGCTGATGAACAGCGGATGGCCGTCCCACGGCGTGGACTTGAACTCGGGGTGGAACTGCACGCCGACGTACCACGGATGCACCGACGTGGGCAGCTCGACCATCTCGGTGAGCTTCTCGCGCTGGGTGATCGCGGAGATGACCAGGCCGGCCTCCTGCAGCGCGCCGAGGTACTTCTCGTTGGCCTCGTAGCGGTGGCGGTGGCGCTCGGTGACGACCGGGCCGTAGATGCCGTGCGCGATCGTGCCGGGCTTCACGTCCGAACTCTGCGCGCCCAGCCGCATCGTGCCGCCGAGGTCGGAGCTGGCGTCGCGCTTCTGGATCGAGCCGTCGGCGTCCTGCCACTCGTCGATCAGCGCGATGACCGGGTGCTTCGTGTCGGGCTCGAACTCGGTCGAGTTGGCGTCGGCGAGGCCGGCCATGTGGCGGGCGTACTCGATGGTGGCGACCTGCATCCCGAGGCAGATGCCCAGGTAGGGGATGCCGTGCTCGCGGGCGTACCGCGCGGCGACGATCTTGCCCTCGATGCCGCGCTTGCCGAAGCCGCCGGGCACGAGGATGGCGTCGTAGCGGTCGAGCTGCGAGGCGGTCTCGGGGGTCAGCGT
>JBJOKY010000025.1:0-21211 GCA_046045865.1 Pseudomonadota bacterium
CTGGCCGCCGACGGCGTGCACGACCCGCGCGGCCCCGCCATCACGCAGCTGCAGCAGCCCGGCGAGGCCCTGGCCGCCCTGCCGCCCGACAGCGCCGGCAACCAGGTGCGCTGGGTGCAGGCGCTCGAGACCGGCGCCATCACGCCACGCACCAACATCCTGCCCGGCACCGAGATCCGGCTGCGTGACCAGGACCTCATCATCTCCAGGAACGGCTCCATGCCGGCGGTGAAGTTCCCGCACCGCCAGCACACCCTGTGGCTGGACTGCAGCAACTGCCACCCCTACCCGTTCAAGGACAGGCTGGGCGCCAATCGCTTCAGCATGATGGCCATCCTGAACGGCGAACAATGCGGCCTGTGCCATGGCGCCGTGTCCTTCCCGCTGACCGAATGCAACCGCTGCCACAGCGTGTCCAACGCGACGCTGCGCGCGCTGCAGGCCGCGCCGTCCGACGCCCCGCCCGCCCGCAACCCGCCATGAAGGCCGCACCCGTCCTGTGGCCGGGTCTGGCGGCGCTGCTGCTGCTGCTCGCCCTGCTGGCCGGCCTGGCCGGGCCGGGCACGGCGCGCGCCGAATACGGCGACGTGGTGCTCAACCAGCGCTCCGACTTCGAGGGCATGCGCCCGGTGGTCTTCCCGCACTGGTTCCACCGCATCCGCTTCCGCTGCAAGGTCTGCCATTCCGAGCTGGGCTTCAGGATGCGCGCCGGCGCCAACCAGGTGCTGATGGCCGACATCGTCGACGGCAAGTTCTGCGGCATGTGCCACAACAACCAGATCGCCTGGGGGCCGGAGCGCTGCGACCTGTGCCACTCGGGCCTGCCGGGCCTGCCGCCGGGCATCGTCGGCGGTGCGCAGACCTCGGGACCGGGGCGATGGTGACCATCCCGCGCCGGCCCGCGCCGCTGCTGGCCTTGCTGCTGCTGCTCACGCTGGTGCTGCTGGGCGGCTGCGCGTCCACGCCCGCCGGCACACCCGCCGCGCTGAGCTACGCCATGGACGACCTGCCCGCCGGCAGCACCCTGGTCTGGCCGGCGCCGCCCGAGCGGGCGCGCTACGCCTACGCCGGCAGCCTGAGCGGCGAGCGCAACTTCCCGGCCGTGGCCAGCACCAGCCGCTGGCGCGCCTTCGGCCGCTGGCTGGTGGGGCTGGACGAGGCCGACAAGCCCGAGCAGCTGCAGCGCCCCGCCGCCGGCGCGACCGACGCGGCCGGGCGTGTCTACGTCAGCGACGTGGGCCGCCAGGCGGTGTTCGTGTTCGACCGCCCGGCCGGGCGGCTGCAGGTCTGGGAGCGCGCCAGCGGCGCGCTGCGCTTCCACTCGCCCGGCGGCGTGGTGCCGGCGCCGGGCGGCGGTGCGTGGGTGGCCGACGCCCAGCTGGGCGCGGTGTTCCGCCTCGACGCCCAGGGCGAGCCACGCGGCGAGATCGGCCGCGGCCGGCTGTTGCGCCCCACCGGCCTGGCGCGCGACCCGGCCAGCGGCCTGCTCTACGTGGCCGACACGCAGGCGCACGACATCAAGGTGTTCGACGCCGCCGGCCAGCTGCGCGCCACCCTGGGCGCGCGCGGCGAGGCGCCCGGGCAGTTCAACTTCCCGACCCACCTGGCCTGGGCGCGCGGCGAGCTCTACGTCACCGACACCTTCAACCACCGCGTGCAGATCCTTTCGGGCGCGGCGCTGGCCGGCACGCCGGGCGCACCGCTGCAGGCGCGCAGCATCGGCGCGCGCGGCCTGCAGCTGGGCGACCTGGTGCGGCCCAAGGGCGTGGCGGTGGACGGCGCCGGGCGCATCGTGGTGGTGGAGTCCTACTACGACAGCCTGCTCGTCTACGCCGCCAGCGGCGACTTCCTGCTGCCCATCGGCGCCGGTGCGGGCTCGGCCGGGCTGCTGGGCGAGGGTGTTGCTGGCACGCCCGTGGCGCCGGTGGCGGCAGCGCGTTTCTACCTGCCGGCGGGCGTCTGGGCCGATGATGCGGGCCAGATCTGGGTGGCGGATCAGTTCAAGGGGCGGGTGGTCAGGTTGCGTTACGTGGGCGAGGACGAGATCGACGACAACGGCAAGGGCCCCGCGCCCGCCGCAACGGGAGGATGACCATGGCCGGCCTGATGACCCCGCTGCGCCGCGCCGGCGCCCTGGCCGTGCTGTGCGGCGCCGCCCTGCTGGGCCTGCTGGCCAGCCCGCCCAGCGATGCCCAGCGCGTCGCCGACGTGCGCTCGACCCTGCACAACCTGTCCGTCAACGGCCCGGGCAGCGCCCACGCCACGGCCGGCGGCACCGACCAGGTCTGCGTGTTCTGCCACACCCCGCACGGCGCCAGCCAGGCCGACCAGGGCGGCACGCCGCTGCGCGCGCCGCTGTGGAACCGGCGCGTGCCGGCGGGCAGCAGCTACACGCCCTACAGCTCGTCGTCGCTGGACGCCGCGGTGATCGCCGACGGCTTTTCCGGCCAGCCGGGCGGCAGCTCCAAGCTGTGCCTGTCGTGCCACGACGGCACGCTGGCGATCGGCAGCGTCAACGTGCTGGGCGGCGTGGGCAACGTCACCATCCCCATGGACGGCACCAGCCCGGGCGGCACCATGCCGCCGGGCCAGGGCGCGACCAGCGGCTACACCCGCCTGCTCGGCCAGGATCTGGGCAACGACCACCCGATCAGCCTGAGCTTCACCGCCCAGCTGGCGGCGCGCGACGGCGAGCTGCGCGTGCCCGACGCCCAGCAGCACTGGCCGGCCGGCAGCGGCAGCGTGCTGGGCGTGCGCACGCCGGGCTACAGGCCGCTGCTGCCGCTGGAGCCCACCGGCACCGGCGGCACCGGCCAGGTGCAGTGCGCCACCTGCCACGACCCGCACATCCGCGAGCTCGACGCCAACAAGGGCAACCAGAAGTTCCTGCGCGCCCAGCGCTTCCAGGAGGCCGCGCCCGGCGCCGTGCACAACCCGGCCACCGACATCATCTGCCTGAGCTGCCACGACAAGAACCTGGGCCTGGGCATCTGGGCCTGGTCGGCGCACGCGCGCCCCGAGGTGGCCGACGAGGTCTACAAGGACGGCGCGGCCACGCTGCGCCAGTTCCCGCTCGGCCTGCCGGTGTGGAAGGCCGGCTGCCTGAACTGCCACGACACCCACACCGTGCAGGGCGCGCGCCGGCTCACGCGCGAGGGCACCGACGCCCCCCTGCCGGCCGGCAACCCGCTGGCCGCGCGCCAGGGCGGCAACCCCGCGCTGGAGCAGACCTGCTACCAGTGCCACACCAGCAGCGCCAAGTCGGCGCTGAACGCGTCCACCCAGGTGCCCGACATCGAGACCGAGTTCGGCCAAGCCGTGCGCATGCCCATCACCACCGCCGAGCAGGGCAACGTGGGCAACGAGGTGCACGACATCGGCGCCAGCTTCGTCGACGCCAGCACCGACTGCACGGGCGCGGCCAGCCGCTGCGGTGCCGACCTGCTGGAGCCGCGCGAGACCCTGGCGCGACGCCACGCCGAATGCACCGACTGCCACAACCCGCACCGGGTGGTGAAGTTCCGCAGCTTCAGCGGCGGCGCGCTGGGCCTGGCCGGTGCGCCCGACCCGGCCGGCACGCACCGCCACGACGAGGCACCGGGCTACACGCACACCAATATCGCCTCGGGCGTGCTGCGCGGCAGCTGGGGGGTGGAGCCGCTGTACGCCTCCACCGCCTTCATGGCTCTGCCCACGGCCTACGTGGTCAAGCGCGGCGACCCGGGCGCCAGCACCGACACGGCGGTGAGCGCCAGCTACGTGACGCGCGAGTACCAGGTCTGCCTGAAGTGCCACTCCGACTACGGCTACCTGGACAACAACGTCCACCCCGGCGGCAACCGCCCGGCGCTGGGCCGTCCGGGCGGCACGCCGGCCGGCGCCAACAACCTGACGGTCTACACCAACCAGGCGCGCGAGTTCCAGGCGCCGGTGAGCCACCGCGGCGAGGGCAGCAAGCCCAACCCGGGCGCGGGCTCGAACTACCTCACCAACAACCACCGCGGCTGGCACCCGGTGATGGACGTGACCGGGCGCAGCGCCACCTCGGCGGCCTCGTTCCGCGCGCCCTGGGGCAACGCCATCGGCGCGCAGACCATGTACTGCAGCGACTGCCACGGCGCCAGCACCGCCGCCACCACCGTGGTGCCGCCCGGCGGCGAGGACGGCACGCCCTGGGGGCCGCATGGCTCGGCCAACAACTTCCTGCTCAAGGGCGGCTGGAACGTCAACGTCGGCAGCGGCGGCACGACCGACGCCAACGCCCTGTGCTTCAAGTGCCACAACCCGGCCACCTACACCAACGCCGGTGGCGCCGCGGGCAGCACCGGCTTCTCTGGCAACAAGGGCAATCTGCACCAGTTCCACAACGACCAGATCGGCCGCATCCGCTGCAACTGGTGCCACACCGCCGTGCCGCATGGCTGGAAGAACAAGGCCCTGCTGGTCAACCTGAACGACATCGGCGCCGAGGCCGGCCGGGCCGGCAACGAGGAGTTCCGCATCAACGCCGCCAACCAGGCCTACAACCAGGAGCCGTACTACATGAACGCCAAGCTCAAGGTGCGCACCTTCGCCACCAGCGGCAACTGGACGGACACCAACTGCGGCTCGAACAACTCGGCCGCCACCTTCGGCACCAACGGCAACTCGACCGTCTCGGGCAAGGACTGGATGAAGGATGTCTGCAGCAACCCGCCCTGAGCCCCGTGCCGCCATGGGGATGCGGCCATGAGCCGGCGCGGGCTGCTCGTGCTCAGCCGCAGCTGGCGGCTCACGCGCACGGTCACGCGCAGCTGGTTCGGCGCGGCCGGGCGCCACCCGGCGCACCGGCGTGGCGGGCCGCTGCGGCGTGCCGCGCTGTGGTGCGTGGTGCTGCTGCGCCGTGCCGCGCAGCTGCAGGTAGCGCACCTGGGCTCGCTGGCCATGACGCTGACGCTGCTGGGCCTGCTGGGCGCGGTGGTGGTGGCCGGCCTGCTGCCCGAGGCCGACGGCGTGAGCGGCCTGGCGCTCGGCCTGGTGCTGGCGCTGCTGGCGCTCAACCTGGGTCTGGGCCTGCTGCAGCTGCCGGCGCTCACGCGCCGCCTGCCGCTGCTGCTGTTCCACGTCGCGCTGCTGCTGCTGGTGCTGCTGATCGGCGTGGGCCGGCTCACGGCGCTGGACGGGCGCTTCGAGCTGACGCAAGGCGTCGTCTACGAAGGCCAGCTGATCGACGCCCAGGTCGGCGCCTGGCACCGCGGTGCGCTCGAAAAGCTGGTCTTCCGCCACGAGGGCTTCGAGATCGCCTACGCCCCCGGGCGCAAGCGCGGCCCCACGCGCAACCAGGTCAGCTGGGTCGACGAGCACGGCGTGGTGCGCACGGCCGTGATCGGCGACCACCGCCCGCTGGTGATCGACGGCTACCGCATCTACACCAGCCCGAACAAGGGCTTCGCGCCGGTGCTGAGCTGGCTGCCCGACGAGGCCGAGCCGGCGCCGCCCGCACCGGGCGCCCGGCCGCGCCGCCACGTCAGGCCGGTGAAGTCGGTCGGCGCCGTGCACCTGCCCAGCTATCCGGCGCACGAGCTGCGCCAGTCGCGCGAGTGGACGCTGCCCGACGGACGCACCGTCTGGGTCAAGCTCGACTTCGACGGCACGCTGATCGACAGCGAGCAGGCCGCCGCCTTCCGCCTGCCCGGCGAGCACCGCCTGGTCGTCTGGCTGGGCGAGCAGCGCGCCGAGCTGCAGCCCGGCATGGGCATGGACCTGCCCGGCGGCCGGCTGGTCTACGAAGGCCTGCGCACCTGGATGGGCTACCGCATCAGCTACGACCCGACCCTGCCCTGGCTGCTGGCCTGCGCGCTGCTGGCGGTGTGGTCGCTGGCCTGGCACTACCTGCGCAAGTTCCTCGACCAGCGCCGGCCCGCCGCACCGCTGCGGCCGCTGGCGGGGCACTGATGGTCGCCCCCGCCCTGCCCCCGCCTGCCGAGCCCGGCCTGCTGGGCCTGGCCATCGCCGCCTACGCGCTGGCAGCGCTGTTCGGCCTGGCGCTGTGGTGGCGCCCGCGCCTCGCCGCCACGGAGGCGGGCCCAGCCGGGACGCTGCCGGGCACGCGCCTGCAGCGCCTGGCCGGTGCGGCGCTGTGGCTCGGCCTGGGCCTGCACACGCTGGCGCTGGGCCTGCGCTGGCAGGCGCTGGGCCACGGGCCGTTCACGACGCTGTACGAGGTGATCAGCTCCAACCTCTGGAGCCTGACCCTGGTGCTGGCCCTGCTGCGCCTGGCCCTGGCCGAGCTGCGCAGCGCCTGGCTGGCGGCCAGCCCGGTGCTGGCCACGCTGGCCGGCTGGGCGCTGTATGCCAACCCGGGCGTGGGCCACCTGCCGCCCACCTACGCCACGCCGCTGCTGTACGTGCACGCCGTGGTCGGCAAGGCCTACCTGGGCCTGCTGCTGGCCGCGCTGGCCCTGGCCGCCGTGCCGGCGCTGCGGCGCAGGCGCTGGGGTGCGCGCCAGCTGGCCGACACCGGCCGCTACGGCAGCGACGCCCGGCTGGACGAGCTGGCGCACCGCTGCGCCGCCTTCGCCTTCGTCGCCGACAGCCTGATGCTGGTGGTCGGCGCCTGCTGGGCGCAGGACGCCTGGGGCCGTTACTGGGCCTGGGATCCGCTGGAAAGCTGGGCCTTCCTGAGCTGGCTGGCGCTGGCCTTCACCCTGCACACACGCGTGACCGTGAAGCTCGCGCCACACCGCCACGCGCTCATGCTGCTGGGCGTGTTCGTGCTGGCCTTCCTGACCTTCTTCGGCGTGCCCTTCATCTCGACGGCGCCGCACAAGGGGGCGGTGTAGCCGGCAGGCCGCTCGCCGGCCGCCCGCTCATCGACACGGCGGTTTCCTGTTTCCTGTTTCCTGCTTCCTGCTTCCTGCTTCCGGGAAACCGCACCCGCTCAGGGTTTCACGCCCGACGCCGCGTGGCCCTTGCCGCCTTCCAGATACGCCTTGGCATCCGCATGTCCCTGGTCGGCGGCGCGCTTGATCCACTTGAGCGCCTCCTCCTGGCTGAGCTGCACGCCGCTGCCGGTCAGGAACAGGATGCCCAGGCTGTACTGCGCCTCGGCCAGGCCCTGGCGGGCGGCCTCGAAGTACCACTGCGCCGCAACGCGGTAGATGTCGGCGCCCTCGGGCAGCTCGGCCAGACCGTAGGCGTACATGTTGCCGAGCTGGAACTGCGCCGGCGCCGAGCCCTGGCGCGCGGCCTTCTCGAACCAGGCGCGCGCCTGGGCGTCGCTCTCGCGCACGCCGTGGCCGTGGTAGTGCAGCAGGCCCAGCTGCAGCTGCGCCTGGGCGTTGCCGGCCCTGGCCAGCGGGTCGAGCAGGCGCACGGCCTCGGGGTAGTCCTTGCGGTTCACGGCAGCCAGGCCGTCCTGCAGGGCGTCGGCATGGGCCAGGCCCAGGCTGGAAAGCAGGGCCGCGGCAGCGATGAACTGGGTCCAGGACATGTGACAACTCCTCCAAAAGTGTGGTGGCCATGCAAACGGCAGGCCCGCAGGGTGCCGAGTGTGTCGGCCATACGGACAAGCACGTCTCTCGCAAACCCGCACTGCCGCCCCGGACACACCTGCCAACTTGTCCTGACTCAAGTTCGGGAATGCTTGCTAACAGTTAAGCTGACCGACCCTGCCAGGCTTGGCAGGCCGAACAAGACAGGACTGGATAGAGGATGGACCGATGCCCGATCTGAATGTGCTGGTCGTCGACGACGAGCCCGCCGTCAGGCATGTGCTGGTGGCCGCCGTGGCCAAGGCGGGTTATGCCGTGGAGAGCGCCAGCTCGGCCGCCGACGCGCTGGAGCGCCTGGCGCGTGGCAGCTACGACGTCGTGCTGTCGGACGTGCACATGCCCGACTGCGACGGCATCGAGATGCTGCGCCAGGCGCGTGCGCGCGGCGTGTCGGCCACCTTCATCATGGTGACGGCGTTTGCCTCGGTCGACACCGCCATCGACGCCATCAAGGCCGGTGCGAGCGACTACATCACCAAGCCCGTGCGCAGCGAGGAGATCGTGCATCGGCTCGAGCAGATCGACGCCCTGCGCGGCCTGCGCGACGACAACCGCGCACTGCGCAGCCTGGTGCTGGGCACGGCGCGCAGCGCCTTCCAGTTCAGCTCGCCGGCCATGTTGGCGACCGAGCGGCTCGTCAGCCGCGTCGCGCCGACCGACTCCACCGTGCTGCTCACGGGCGAGAGCGGCACCGGCAAGGGTGTGGCGGCGCGCCGCATCCATGAGCTCTCGCCGCGCCGCGACGGCCCTTTCGTGGCGGTGAACTGCGGCGCCATGCCCGAGAACCTGATCGAGAGCGAGCTGTTCGGCCACACCAAGGGCGCCTTCACCGGCGCCGACCGGCCGCGCAAGGGCCTGTTCGTGCAGGCCGACCACGGCACCATCTTCCTCGACGAGATCGGCGAACTGCCGCTGCCGCTGCAGACCAAGCTGCTGCACGTGCTGGAGGCACGCGAGGTGCGCGCGCTGGGCTCCGAGCTGCCCCGGCGCATCGACGTGCGCATCATCGCCGCCACCAACCGCGACTTGCCCGCCATGGTGGCGCAGGGCCAGTTCCGCGAGGACCTGTTCTTCCGCCTGTCGGTCTTCCAGATCACCATGCCGGCGCTGCGCGAGCGGCGCGCCGACATCCCCGGCCTGCTGCACCACCTGCTGGCACACCGCCACGCCGACGGCAGCGCCGCGCCGCCGCTGGACATCGACGCCGAGGCCGAGGAGATGCTGGTCAGCTTCCCCTGGCCGGGCAACGTGCGCCAGCTCGAGAACGTGCTGCACCGCGCCGCCATCCTGGCCGACGGCGGCTGCATCCGCGCCGCCGACCTGCCGCCCGAGGTGACGCGCGCCAGCGTGCCGGCCAACAGCGGCTCGATCGGCGGGCCGCCCAACGGCGGCGCCGGTGGCGGCACCGGCGAAGGCGGCGGGCTGCGCGAACGGGTGCGGCGCTTCGAGGTCAGCCTCATCCTGCGCGCCATCGACGACGCCGGCGGCGACCGCCGGCTGGCCGCCCAGCGCCTGGGCATCGGCCTGTCCAGCCTGTACCGCAAGCTCGAGGAGTTCAACGGTGACGCCGCGGCAGCCTGAGGCCCGCCGCGCCATGCGCCTGCTGGCCGGCGCCGTGCTGCTGCTGGCGCTGCCCCTGGCGACGCGTGCGGCCGACATCCACAAGGGCGCCGAGCTCTACCGCCAGCACTGCGCCGCCTGCCACGGTGGCGACGGGCGCCCGCTCATGCCCGGCGCGACCGATTTCTCGCGCCCGAGCAGCCTGCTCAAGCCCGACCTCAGCCTGCTGGGCGTGATCCGCGCCGGCAAGGGCGCCATGCCGGCCTACCAGGGCCAGCTGCGCGACCGCGAGATGCTCGACATCATTGCCCACCTGCGCAGCCACCAGTGACCCCGACCTTCATGACGATCCTGCGCCCGCGGCCGAACGCCGCCTGCCGCGCCGCCCTGGCCGTGGCCGCTGCCCTCACCCTGGCCGCCGGGCTGGCCACGGCCCAGCCCGCCGTGCCCGCACCGGCCCCCGCCGCCAGCCCGGCGGCCGGCCTGCGCGTCGACGAGGTCTACGAGGTCGGCCCCACCGTCTACGTGCGCGCCCTGGCCATCGAGGCCGCGCGCGGCGCGCTGTGGGTCGGCACCTCGGCGGGGGTGCACGAGGTCGACCTGGCCAGCGGCGCGGTGCGCCAGACCTTCACGCGCGAACACGGCCTGGCGAACGAATACGTCTTCGCCATCAGCATCGACCGGCTGGGCCGCAAGTGGTTCGGCACCAATGCCGGCGGCGTATCACGCTACGAATCACCCTCGGCCGACGGCAGCAAGCCGGCGCAGTGGAAGACTTTCTTCCCCATGCACGGCCTGGCCGACTACTGGGTCTACGCCTTCGCCGAGCAGCGGAAGAGCGGCAACCTGTGGATCGGCACCTGGGCCGGCGCCAACCAGGTCGACGCGCGCACGGGCAAGTTCACCACCTATGTGAAGCAGCTGGTCAACGAGTGGGTCTACGGCATCGCCATCGACGCGCAGGATCACGTCTGGTTCGGCACCGAAGGCGGTGTGACGCGTTTCGACGGCAAGACCTGGACATCCTGGACTCATGCCGACGGCCTGGGCGCGCCCAACCACGACGCCCTGCCCGCCAGCCCCAACACCGGCCTGGGCACACGCTCGCGCCACGACCTGTCGGTGCGCACCGCCGGGCGCGGCACCTACAACCCCAACTACGTCTTCGCCATGCTCTCGGCGCGCGACGGCAGCATCTGGGCCGGCACCTGGGGCGGCGGCGCCGCCCGCTTCGACGGCAAGGGCTGGACCAACCTCACCCGCCGCGACGGCCTGGCCGGCAACATCGTCTACGCCATCACCCAGGACGCCAGCGGCGCCCTGTGGTTCGGCACCGACGCGGGGGTGTCGCGCTGGGACGGCCGGCGCTGGGACAACGTCGGGCGCGCCCAGGGCCTGGCCGACGACCATGTCTACGTCCTGGCCGTGCAGGCCGACGGCAGCGTGTGGGCCGGCACGCGCGGCGGGGTGGCGCGGCTGAAGTGGCTGGAACCCCGCGCAGCCGGACGCTGATGGACGCGCGGACCCATCCCATCCGCACCGGAATCAGGTCTCCTGCTGTAAATACAACGTAGCTACACTCGATTCATGAGCACCCTGCACTTCGAGTGGGATGAGGACAAGGCCGCGAGCAATGCGAAAAAGCACGGCGTCACATTCGAAGAGGCTCGCAGCGTGTTTCATGACGACCGCGCCAGATTGATCGACGACCCGGATCATTCCGATGACGAGGAGCGTTTCATCATCCTGGGCCCGAGCAGCACACTTCGACTGCTGCTGGTCTGTCATTGTTGTCGGCGGGCCGGGCAAGTTATTCGCATCATCTCGGCGCGCAAGGCTACGCCGAGTGAAGTCAGGTTCTATTGAATATCGAGGTGAAGCACCATGCGGCAGGAATACGATTTTTCGGCAGCGCGCCGGAATCCTTATGCAAGCCAACTCAAGAAGCAGATCACGATCCGCCTCGACGAGGATTCCATCGCGTACTTCAAGGCCATTTCGGAAGAGGTCGGCATTCCGTACCAGAGCCTCATCAATCTTTATCTGAGGGATTGTGCGGCCAAGCATAGAAAACTCGAACTGGAGTGGAAATAGGCCAGATCGACTATCACGCACACCCAGGATTCAAGATGGGAAAATCAATCCGGATCCATTTGGCAGATGGAACCGTCGCGGGGATCCGTATCCACATGGCCAATCCCACCATTTACCAGCCGAATCGTCGCCATGTATTGAGCTTGGCGGGCAGTGCATGTCTTGCAGCTTGCCTGCCTACTGCAAGCATTGCACAGGCAATCGTCGGTAATCCCGCAGCAGCACCGGCCGGTGGATCGTCCGCCAGCGCCCCCGCGCGCCGCTTCACCCACTTCCGCGTCGGCAGCAAGAACGTCAAGCGCATCCTGGTGGAGCGCGGGCCGCGAGGCGGCGACATCGTCTGGGTCGGCACCTCGGGCGGGCTGGTGCGCTACGACCTGCAGGCCGACGACTACAAGCTCTACGACCACCGCAGCGGGCTGCTCTCGAACGGCATCTTCCACGTCGGGCGCATCAACGGCCGGCTGGCGCTGGGCACCTACGGCGGCGGCCTGGCGCTGCTGGACGAGGAGACGCAGCGCTGGAAGACCTACAACATCCCCGAGGGCCTGGGCGACGCCTTCGTCTACGACTGCCTGACCGCCCGCAACGGCGACCTGTGGATCGCCACCTGGTCGGGCGTGAACCGCATCCGCGGCGGTGCCATCGACGACCGGCGCGCCTGGGAACTGCACACCGTGGCCAGCACCGACGGACCGAAGGGCGGCAGCATGGGCCTGCCCAACGACTGGGTCTACGGCCTGGACGAAGGCCTGGGCGGCGACATCTGGCTGGCCACCGAGGGGGGGGTGTGCCTGTACCGCGAGGACGAGACGCGTCGCCCCGCCGGTGGCAAGCGCTCCGGCCCCTGGCAGAACTGGAACCACGCCGCCGGCCTGGGCGCCGACTACAACAAGGTGAAGGGCCAGATCCAGTTCCGCAGCGACCCCGGCCAGGCCTCGGAGCACCACGCGCGCCAGAAGCAGGAGATGGGCCTGACCGACGTCGACGTGGCCTACAACCCCAACTACGTCGTCTCGCTGGCGGTCGATGCGGCGGGCGTGGTCTGGGCCGGCACCTGGGGCGGCGGGCTGTCGCGCTTCGACGGCCAGGCCTGGCGCCACTTCACCGTGGCCGACGGCCTGCCCGGCAACCACGTCTTCATGCTGCAGATCGACCGCAGCGGCCAGCTCTGGATCGGCACCAACCAGGGCCTGGCGCGGCCCAGGGCCGGCGGCGGCTACGAGGTGCTGACCACCCACGACGGCCTGTACGGCGACGCCGTGTTCGCCCTGGCCGACGCGCCCGACGGCAGCCTGTGGGTGGGCAGCTACGGCGGCGTGAGCCGGCTGGCACCGCCATGAGGCGCACAGACAGGAGCATGTGATGAGCCGCAACCCGGGCCTGCTCGACGGCCTGCTGACCAGCATGGACAGCAAGGGGGCCGGCACGCTGCTGGCGCGCCTGCTCACCATCGCCGACGACGCCGTCATCGTGGCCGACGCCGCGCAGCACATCGTGCTGTTCAACGAGGGCGCCGAGCGCACCTTCGGCTGCCGCATGGCCGCGGTGCTGGGCCAGCCGCTCGACCTGCTGGTGCCCGAGGCCGCACGCGGCGCCCACGCCGGCCATGTGGCGCAGTTCGGCGCCTCGCGCCTGCAGGCGCGCCGCATGGGCGAGCGGCGCGACATCCACGGCCGGCGGGCCGACGGCACGCTGTTCGACGCCGAGGCCTCGATCTCGCACGTCGAGATCGACGGCCAGGTGTTCTACGCCGCCATCCTGCGCGACGTGAGCGAGGCGCGCGAGGCCGAGCGTCGCCTGATCCGCAGCGAGGCGCGTTTCCGCGGCCTGGCCGAGGCCGCGCCGGTGGGCATCTTCCAGACCGACGTGACCGGGTCGTGCACCTACGTGAACGACCGCTGGTGCGCCATCGCCGGCATGACGCCCGAGGAGGCGCGCGGCGGCGGCTGGCTGCGCGCCCTGCACCCGGGCGACCGCCCGCGCGTGGTGCAGGCCTGGCAGGAGGCACGCACACGCGCCCAGCCCTTCGAGCTGCGCTACCGCTTCCTGCGCCCGGACGGCAGCGAGACCTGGGTGATGGGCAACGCCGTGGCCAGCTTCGATGCCGACGGCAGCATCGGCGGCTACCTGGGCACCGTGACCGACGTGACCGAAAGCCACCAGCAGGCACTGGCGCTGGAGCGCGCCAAGTCCGAGGCCGAGGCCGCCGCACGCGCCAAGAGCCTGTTCCTGGCCAACATGAGCCACGAGATCCGCACGCCGCTCAACGCCGTGATCGGCATGACCACGCTGCTGCTGGACACGCCCATGAGCGAGGACCAGCGCGACTTCGCCCGCACCATCAGGCAGAGCGGCGAGAGCCTGCTGGAGGTGATCAACGACATCCTCGACTACTCCAAGGCCGAGGTCGGCAAGCTCGAGATCGAGCAGCAGGCCTTCGACCTGCGCCGCTGCATCGAGGACGCGCTCGACCTGGTCGCCCCGCGCGCGCTCGAGAAGAACCTCAACCTGGCCTACCTGATCGAGGATGGCACGCCCGAGGCGCTGCTGGGCGACGCCACGCGCATCCGCCAGATCCTGGTCAACCTGCTGTCCAACGCGGTCAAGTTCACCCACCAGGGCGAGGTGCTGGTCACGGTCGACAGCGTGGCCGTGCCCGCCGCCGACGCGCCCGACACCTGGCGGCTGCGCCTGTCGGTGAAGGACAGCGGCATCGGCATCGCCGCCGAACACCTGCCGCGGCTGTTCCAGAGCTTCAGCCAGGTCGACGCCTCGACCACGCGCAAGTACGGCGGCACCGGCCTGGGCCTGGCCATCAGCAAGCGTCTGGCCGAGCTGATGGGCGGCAGCCTGACGGTGGACAGCACGCCCGGCCACGGCTCGGTCTTCCACCTCGACCTGCCCATACGCGCCACGGCGCATGCCGCCCCGGCCGACTACATGCAGCGCAACGCGCCGGCGCTGGCCGGCAAGCGGCTGCTCATCGTCGACGACAACCTGACCAACCGGCGCATCCTGACCAAGCTGGCGCTGCTGTGGGGCATGGTGCCCTCGACCCTGCCCTCGGCGCTGGAGGCGCTGGACCGGGTGCGCCATGGCGAGGCCTACGACATCGCCGTGCTCGACGTCAGCATGCCCGACATCGACGGCCCGACGCTGGCGGCCGAGATCCGCCGCCGCCGCAGCGCGGCCGAGCTGCCCATCGTCATGCTCACCTCGCTGGGCCAGCGCCTGCAGGCCGAGCAGCCGCCCGGCCTGGCGGCCTTCCTGTCCAAGCCCATCAAGGCCGGCCAGCTCTTCGCCACCCTGGTGGCGGTGCTGGAAGGCCAGCTGCCGCCCGCGCCGGCCGCGGCGCCCGCCCCGGCCGTGCCCGCGCTGGCCGAACACCTGCCGCTGCGCGTGCTGGTGGCCGAGGACAACGCCGTCAACCAGCGCGTCGCGCTGCGCCTGCTGCAGCGCCTGGGCTACGCGGCCGACCTGGCCGCCAACGGCCTGGAGGTGATCGCCGCCGTGCAGCGCCAGCGCTACGACGTGGTGCTGATGGACATCCAGATGCCCGAGATGGACGGCCTGCAGGCAGCGCGCTGGATCGCCCGGCAGCGCTCCCCGGCCGACGCCCTGCCGCGCATCATCGCCATGACCGCCAACGCCATGCCGGGCGACCGCGAGGCCTACCTGGCCGCGGGCATGGACGGCTACGTCGCCAAGCCCATCGAGCTGCAGGAACTCGCCGCCGCCCTGGGCCAGGTGGGCGTGCTGGCACGGCAGGGCGTGCACCCCGGCCACCGCGGCGACACGCACGAGCACGAGCAGCTGATCGACATCGCGCGGCTGGAGCACCTGCGCGACATCCAGAGCGACAGCCAGCCCAGCCTGGTGCGCGAGCTGATCGACCTGTTCGTGGCCGACGCGCCGCAGCACGTCGCCGCCATCGACGCGGCACTGCAGGCCGGCGACGCCGCGCTGCTGCGCCGCCACGCGCACCGGTTTCTCTCGGCCACCACCAACATCGGCGCGCGCCGCATGTCCGAGCTGTGCGCCGACATCGAGCGCCTGGCGCGCGCTGGCGAGCTCGACGCCGCCGCCCCGCTGGCCCAGGCGCTGGCCGCCGACCGCGAAGCCGTGCAGGCCGCGCTGCTGGCACTGCGCATGCGCTACTGACTGCCGCCCCATCTGACCGCCCCTTCCTGAAAGCTCCCGCCATGGACCGCCAACTCATCAGCTCGGGCTCCACCTTCGAGGCCGAGATCGGCTATTCGCGCGCCGTCGTGGCGGGCGACTGGGTCTTCGTGTCGGGCACCACGGGCTACGACTACGCGACCATGACCATCGTCGACGACCTGGTCGAGCAGACCGAGCAGTGCCTGAGGAACATCGAGGCGGCGCTGCGCCAGGCCGGTGCCAGCCTGGCCGACGTGGTGCGCGTGACCTATGTGCTGCCGCGCGGCGACGACTTCCCGCGCTGCTGGCCGGTGCTGCGCCGCCACTTCGGCGCCGTGCGCCCGGCGGCCATGATGATCTCGGCCGGCCTGGCCGACCCGCGCATGCAGATCGAGATCGAGGTCACGGCGCTCAGGCGCCGGCCGCCCGGCGCGGCCTGCGCATGAGCAGCGGCAGCACCGCGGGCCGCCCTGGCCACCCTGGCCGGCGTAGCTGCCTGACGGCACTGCTGGGCGCAGCGGCCTGGCCGGGCGTGCACGCCGTCGTCGGCACCGCGCCCGGCCGGGGCGCTGCGGCCGGCGCGCACGCCCCGCCGACGGGGCCCGGCCCGGCCGTCGTGCACCACGCCGAGCCGCTGTTCGGCAGCCTGGCCGAACTGGTCGTCGTGGCACATGCGCTGGCAACAGGTGCATCCGGTGACTCCGGCGCCCCCGCCCTGCACGCCACCTGCATCACCGACGCCGTGGCCGAGGTGCTGGCCGGCTGGCGGCGCATGAACCGTGAATGGAATGCCTGGAAAGACGGCGAGCTGGGGCGCCTGAACCGCCAGCTGATGCTGGGCCGCCCGCCCGGCGCCCGGCCGCTGGCCGCCAGCGCGGCGCTGCGCGCGCTGATCCGCCGTGCCGCGGCGCTGGAGCAGGCCAGCGCCGGCCTGTTCAATCCGGCCCTGGGCGCCGTGGTGGCGGGCTGGGGCTTCCACGCCGACGAGCTGCACCCCGGCGCGCCGCCCGCCGCCGCGCAGCAGCAGCGCTGGCTGAACGCGGCGCCGCCCAGCCTGGCCCACCTGGTGTGGCAGGGCGACGAGCTGCTGGGCAGCACGGCGCCGCTGTGCATCGACCTGGGCGGCATCGCCAAGGGCGCCGCGGCCGACTGGGCCCTGCTCACCCTGCGCCGGCACGGCCTGCACGACGCGCTGGTGAACCTGGGCGGCAACGTGGCGACCATGGGGCAGGCCAGGGCAGCGGCGCTGACGGCCGGCATCGCGACGGCGGTGGCGGCCGCTGCCACCGCCTGGCAGATCGGCATCCGCGACGCACGGCACGCCCACGCCGACCCGGCCGGCCTGCTCGCCAGCCTGGCGGCGCAGCCCGCCGGACCTGCGGCGCACGAGGCCGTCGTCACCTCCGGCCAGTACGAACGCTGGCGCCAGATCGGCGTGCGGCAGCTGGGCCACATCATCGACCCGGCCACCATGGCGCCCGCACCCGGCCTGGGCAGCGTGACCGTCGTCCACCCCGACGCCAGCCTGGCCGACGCCGCCGCCACCGCCTTGCTGGTGGCCGGCCCGCAGCGCTGGCCGGCGCTGGCCGGGCGCCTGGGCGTGGACCAGGTGCTCGTGCAGGACGGCCAGGGCGGCAGCGCTGCCACCGCCCGCCTGGCCGCACGGCTGCGCTGGGCCGACGCCACCCGGCAGGCGCGCTGCCGGGTGGTGTGACGCGCCGGCCGGACCGGAACGGGCCAGGCGGACCGGCACGGTTTTCGTGAGATCCGGGCGCCCGCCGCGCGTGGCGTGGCTGGGCGTCCCGACAGGCCGTCCAGCCCGGACGGGGCGCGGCCGATATGGCGGGTGTCAGGAGACGCCGCCATGTCCACTCACCCCGCGCCCACCCCCCCCGGCCGCCGGCCGCAGCCATGCATGCACCGTGCCAGCCGCGGCCGGCAGCTGCTGCGCCTGGCCCTGCTCGGCGCCGGTCTGCTGCTGGCCAACGACGTGGCCGTGGCCGCACCGCCGCCCTGGCTGTGCAGCCTGAGCGAGGACTCGCTGCGCCTGGTCTGCGTGGCCGACACGGCCGACGCCGAGCCAGGCGACGGCACCACTGCCGTGCCGGCCCCTGGCGCGCGCCCGGCGACGACCGCCGTGGTGCACGGCACGGCCTATCCGCTCGACCCGGCGCGGGTCTACACCGTCGAGCTGCTGGCGCCGGCCACCGACGCCGAGTGGCTGGAGCAGCTCGCCCGCGCCACCCTGTGCTACCGCAGCCCCGGCTGCACCGTGCTGCTGGGTGGCCTGGGCGACCTGCTGCCACCGCTGCAGCGCGAACCGCAGCGCGTCGCGCGCCGCTGAGCCGCCAGGTCAGCGCCGGCCTGCCCGGGCCGCACCGTCACACCCGGCCGACACCAGCCGGCCGGCGGGCGCGGTGCAAGCACACATGGCGTCGCCAAGTCGACCGGCCGGGCAAAGACCCGCGTCGGGTGCGCCGCAGCAAATTGATGTGACTCAATCGGCGCACGGGCGTTTACCCTTGCGGCGCCGGCCAGCGTCGACACTTGGCGCGACGACCGGCGCCGCTACGATGCCGGCCCCGCCGCGAGGAGGCCCGCAGGCCTCCATCAGGATCACAGCAAGGAGCCAGCTCTTGACCGCGCCCGCCTACGCGAACTCTCTGCTCAACACGACCGACGGCCATCACCTGGTCGACACCCAGCAAGGCGGCAGCAAGCTCGTTGCGCAGCCGGCCTCCTCCCTGTGCAACGAAGCCGATGCGGCCGCGGCGGCCACGGCCACCATCGCCCAGGCCGCCGCACGCGAAGTGGCCACACCGCCCCGCCCGGGCACGGCCCCCCCCGGCGTGCCTGGCTACCTGACCGAGGTCTACAACTGGGCCTACGTGTCGCCGCGCGCGCTGCACGTGTTCGAGCGCCAGTGGCTGGTCAACGCCATCCTGTTCGGCAACTACCGCACGCTGCTGAACGCCGCGCTCGACCTGCTGGGCCAGCGCCTGCCCGGGCGCACGCTGCAGATCGCCTGTGTCTACGGCGACCTGACGGCCGAGATCCTCAAGCGCGTGCCGGCCGGCGAAGGCCGGCTGTCGGTGGTCGATGTACTGCCCCAGCAGCTCGCCAACCTGCGCCACAAGCTGGCCGGCGTGGCCGGTGCCGATCAGGTCGAGATGCTGCTGGGCGACAGCTCGGCACTGCCGGTGGCCGACGCCAGCATGGACCGCGCGCTGCTTTTCTTCCTGCTGCACGAGCAGCCCGAGGCGGTGCGCCGCGGCACCCTGGCCAACGCGCTGCGCGTGCTCAAGCCGGGCGGCCGGCTGGTGGTGGTCGACTACCACCGCCCGCGTGCCTGGCACCCGCTGCACCTGCCCATGCGCGCGGTGCTGGCCACGCTGGAGCCCTATGCCCTGGACCTGTGGGGCCACGAGATCGAGCACTGGATGCCGGCCGACGCGCCGGTGAAGCTGCTGAGCCGGCGCACCCACTTCGCCGGCCTGTACCAGATCATGGAATTCGAGCGCGCCTGAACCGCGCGACCCGCTCGCGCCTGGCCGTGGCGCATTGTTGAAGGACTCCCGGCCATGCCGCGAACACGAGACCACCTGCCCGGTGCGGCAGCATTGGCTGCCGCCGACGCCGCCCTGGCCTACCGCATCAAGCACGAGGCCGTGGCCGTGGACGGCGTGGCCGACATGGCCATCCGGTCGCTGCTGGACAAGCAGCAGTACGACGACGCCGACGGCGCCGCCGAGGCCCTGGGCATCTCATCCGCCGCCTGGCCGCTGTTCGGCCTGGTGTGGCCGTCAGCGCGCGAGCTCGCCGCCGTGGTGGCGCGCCGGCCGGTGCAGGCGGACGAAGCCATCCTGGAGATCGGCTGCGGCCTGGCCCTGGCCAGCCTGGTGTGCCACCGCCGCGGCGCCCGCGTGACGGCCAGCGACTGCCATCCCCTGGCCGGCGAATTCCTGCGCCGCAACGTGCGCCTGAACGGCATGGCGCCGCTGCCCTATCGCCACGGCGACTGGGGCGCGCCGCAGGAGGCCGAACTCGACGCGCAATGCGCCCAGGGCCCGCGCGTGATGGGCCGCTTCGAACTCATCATGGGCAGCGACGTGCTCTATGAACGCGACGAGGCCGGCATCCTGCCCGCCTTCATCGCCCGCCACGCGGCTGACGTGGGCGAGGTGCTGATCGTCGACCCGAACCGCGCGAACCGCACGCCGTTTCACCGGCGCATGGTGGAGTTGGGGTATGTGTTGACGGAAACGGCGCTGCTCAATGCGCCGGTGGGGGCAGCGCCGGCCTGGCGGGGGCGGTTGCTGCATTACCGGCGGGGGTGAGGCGCCCGCGTCGGTGGACACCTATTGACTACCAGACAGCGTCGGCCACCTCCTGCAACTCCATCAGTTAGCGATACGACTCAAACTTGCGGTCGCGGCTGTAGGCGGCGGTGGAGTCGCTACGCACTTCCAGGATCGGCAGTGGTGCACGCGTGTGGGGCCAGATCTTGAGTCTTGCCTCAACCCGCCCTACACAACCCTCGCCAGATCCTTGACCAGCAGATACAGATGCAGTGGATCGGTCGGCGAAGGCATGAAGTCGAACCGTCGGTAGAACGCAGCAGCCTTCTCGCCCTTGGCATGCACCGCCAGGGCGCGGATGCCGGCGATGTCGGCTGCCCGGACGGTGCGGCGCATGGCGTCCTTGAGCAGCCCGGCGCCCAGGCCCTGGCCCTGCCAGTTGCTGTGGATGGCCAGCCGGGCAATCAGCAGCAGGGGGACGGGGTGCCGGGCCAGGCCCTTGGTCAGGCGATCGGGGGCGTCATCAATGAACACCTGCCCCACTACCAGCGTGTAATAGCCCACCACCGCGTCGTCTGCCAGCGCGACATAGGTCTGCGAGGCGTTGGCCTGCTGACTGCTCCAGGCAAAGCGGGCGAGAAAACGATTGAGGGCGGCCTCGCGACAGTCGAAACCTTCGACGGCGTGTGGCCGTGCCAGTTTCTCGATGCGGAAGATCGTCACGTTGTCGGCGGCTGAACGTCAAATGGGCCGGGTTGGGCGAACAGCGCCTGCACATGGGGCAAGGCTCGATCGGGCGCGTCGAGTGCCTCGACAAATGCAACCCACTGCGCGGCATCGAGCCCGAAGTTCTGGCGCAGGGCCAGGGTCTCCTCGGCGCGAGCCAGGGCGCTGTCCAGCACGAATTCGCTCAGCGAACGGCGGTCCGCCGCCGCCGCGGCAATCAATGCCTGCTTGGCAGCGGGTGTGAGCCGCAGGTCCAGCTTTTCGGTTCGGTTGGTTGTGGCCATCTTGGTTGCTCCTGTGGCGCTGACCCTAGCACATTCCCTCATGAATGTCATGACAATGTCTGGCGGCGTCTTGCAATGAGCCGTGTCAGCGCAGTCACGCAGGCCGGCAGGAATGCCTGGTGGACTGCGTGCGCGACATGATCCTCACGACGTCCCCCCGTCATCCCCCGCCCCCTGCGCCAGGATGAAGCGCAAGCCCTTCGCATCCGGCGCAAAGCGCGCCCGCAGCGCCGTCACCTCACCCGCCAGCAGATCCGCCGGATTGCGCTGCACGTCCAGCGCTCCGGCGATCAGTCGCGCCAGCTCCGGCATGTCGGCTGGCGTCATGCCCAGGCGCACTATCTCGGGCACGCCCAGGCGCAGGCCGCTGGTTTCGCCGGGGGTGTTGACGGCTGGTGACTCGAGCGTGTCCGGCAGGCCGATGCCGCAGGCATACAGGCGCGCCTGGGCCAGGCGTTTCGCCGCCGCCTGACCGCCGCCCCAGGCCAGCGCCGGCAGGGCGAGCTGGTGGGATGTGGTGCAGCCGCGCGCCGCGCCATACACCGGCAGGCCG
>JBJOKY010000189.1:0-8553 GCA_046045865.1 Pseudomonadota bacterium
CAGCCTGGCCGAGACGCGCAGCTTCTCGCGCTCGGCCCAGCTGCGGCATGTGACGCAGCCGGCCTTCTCGCGCCGCATCCAGGCGCTGGAGGCCTGGGCCGGCGTCGACCTGGTCGACCGCTCGTCCTACCCCACCCGCCTCACCCCCGCCGGCCAGACCCTGCTGGGCCAGGCGCTGGAGATCATCGGCAACCTGCAGGCCACCCGCAACCTGCTGCTCGGGCACCAGAACCAGACCCAGGACATGGTGGACTTCGCCGTGCCGCACAGCCTGGCCTTCACCTTCTTCCCGCACTGGGTGATGGACCTGCGCCAGCGCTTCGGCGCCTTCAAGAGCCGGCTGGTGGGCCTGAACGTGCACGACGCCGTGATGCAGCTCACCGAAGGCAGCTGCGACCTGCTGCTGGCCTATCACCACGCCACCCAGCCGCTGCAGCTCAACCCCGAGCGCTACGACATGCTCAGCCTGGGCAGCGAGACGCTTGCGCCCTACGCCAAGGCCGACGCCGACGGCCGCCCGCTGTTCTCGCTGCCCGGCCAGCCGCACGAGCGTGTGCCCTTCCTGGCGTATTCGTCGGGCGCCTACCTGGGCCGGCTGGTCGACCTGCTGCTCAAGCAGGCCGGCGAGCCGCTCTACCTCGACCCGATCTACGAGACCGACATGGCCGACGGCCTGAAGGCCATGGCCATGGAGGGCCACGGCCTGGCCTTCCTGCCCGGCAGCTCGGTCAGGAACGAGCTGCGCGCGCGCCGGCTCATCCCGGCCGGGCCGACGTCCAACGGCAAGTCGCTCGAGGTGGCGATCGAGATCCGCCTGTACCGCGAGAAGCCCGAGCTGGCGCGCCACTCCAAGCCCGATGCCCTGGCGCTGTGGGATTTCCTGGCCGCGCAGCGCCAGGGCGCGGGCGGCGCACCGGGCTGAGCGCGCCGGCCAGGCCTGCGGCGCTGACCTGGCGGTCAGAAATAGAAGTTCACGCCCACGCCGACGTGGTTGCCGTTGAAGCGCAGGCTGCTGATCCTGTAGGTCTCGGCCACGCCGCGTCCGTAGACCGACATGTACGGCGTGAACCAGTATTCGCCCTCGAACACCGTGCCCGGGTCGGCCGTGAAGTCGCCGTCCACGCCGCCGGCCCGGCCGGAGCTGCGCAGGCGCGCACCGGTGGCCTGGCGCACGCCCGCGCCCAGGCGGAAACGGTCGCTGCCATGCCAGCAGGCCAGCAGCTCGAGCGGGAAGCGCTCGAAACGCATGCTGCCGTTGCGCGCCGAGCTGTCGTCGACGTGGTAGCCGAAGCTGCCACGCAGCGAGAACGGGCCGGCCACGCGCCAGTCCACCCCCGCCTTGAACTCGATCAGGCCACCGGCCGAGATGGACTCGCTGCTGCCGTCGGTGAACCGCACGGTGGCCAGCTCGTCGCCGCCGCCGGTCAGGCCGAAGCCGACGAAGGGGCGCACCGGCAGGCCGGACTGGGCCAGCGCGGGCGTCGCCGCGGCGCCGGCCAGGGCGGTGACAAGGCTGGTGATGGCCAGGGAGTGCTTGTGCTGCATGGGGACATCCTTGTTGCAAGCCCCCTGGCCGGCACCGACCGCAGACCGCGCCCGGCCCGGGCCACGGGGCGTGAAATCATACGCAGCCGCCCCGGCCGACCCGGCGCAAGGCCGACAATGCCGCCCATCAAGACGCCTGCCCCGCAATGACCGCGACGATCGCCCCGCCCATGGACCACGCCACCACGCCGCCCCCGAGCTCGACAACGACCGACACGCTGCGCATCACCCGCCCGGACGACTGGCACCTGCACCTGCGCGACGGCGCCGCCCTGGCCGCCGTGCTGCCGCACACCGCCGCGCAGTTCGGCCGCGCCATCGTCATGCCCAACCTCAAGCCACCGGTGACCACCACCGCGCTGGCGCTGGCCTACCGCGGCCGCATCGAGGCCGCCCTGCCCGCCGAGCTGGCCGGGCGCTTCACGCCGCTGATGACGCTGTACCTGACCGACAACACGCCGCCCGACGAGATCGGGCGCGCCAGGGACGCCGGTGTCGTCGCCCTCAAGCTCTACCCGGCCGGCGCCACCACCAACAGCGATGCCGGCGTGACCGACGTGAGGCGCACCTACGCCACGCTGGAGGCCATGCAGCGCGCCGGCCTGCTGCTGCTGGTGCACGGCGAGGTCACCGACCCTGCGGTCGACGTGTTCGACCGCGAGGCCGTGTTCATCGACCAGGTGCTGCAGCCGCTGCGCCGGGACTTTCCGGAGCTGAAGATCGTCTTCGAGCACATCACCACCCGCGAGGCGGCGCAGTACGTGGCCGCCGGCGACGCGCACCTGGGCGCCACCATCACCGCCCACCACCTGCTCTACAACCGCAACGCCATCTTCCAGGGCGGCCTGCGCCCGCATATGTACTGCCTGCCGGTGCTCAAGCGCGAGCAGCACCGCGCCGCGCTGGTCGAGGCCGCGACCTCGGGCAACCCGCGCTTCTTCCTGGGCACCGACAGCGCCCCCCACCCGGCCCACCTGAAGGAACACGCCGCCGCCTGCGCCGGCTGCTACACGGCGCTGTCGGCCATCGAGCTGTACGCCCAGGCCTTCGAGGCCGCCGGTGCGCTGCACCAGCTGGAAGGCTTTGCCAGCCACCATGGCGCCGACTTCTACGGCCTGGCGCGCAACGCCGACAGCATCACCCTGGTGCGCCAGCCCTGGCAGCTGCCCGAGACCCTGGCCTTCGGCGACGCCGAGCTCAAGCCCCTGGCGGGCGGCGAAACCCTGGCCTGGCGGCTGCAGGCGGCATGACCCGCCCCTCACGCAGACTTCACAAATCTACACAATACGAGTCCGGCGCCCTTGAGACCTGCCGCGCCGGCCGCATCTGTCCGGACTGCGGCCAGCCGCCGTGCCACCCTTCCTGCAGCTACCACCTCGACGAGGATTCATGAAACGCATCGTGCTGTTCCTGCTCACCAACGTGGCCGTGATGGTCGTGCTGGGCATCGCGTCCAGCGTGCTCGGCCTGAACAATTTCGCGCGCGGCAACGGCCTGCAGCTGGGCACGCTGATGGGCTTCGCGCTGCTCATGGGCTTCGGCGGCGCCACCATCTCGCTGCTCATCAGCAAGCCCATGGCCAAGTGGAGCACCGGCGCCGTGGTCATCAACGACTCGGCCGACCCGACGCACCGCTGGCTGGTCGACACCGTGCAGCGCCTGTCGGCCAAGGCCGGCCTGCAGATGCCCGAGGTCGCGGTCTACGAAGGTGAACCCAACGCCTTCGCCACCGGCGCATTCAAGAACTCGGCCCTGGTGGCGGTGTCGTCGGGCCTGCTCATGAGCATGGACCGCGAGGAGGTCGAGGCCGTGCTCGGCCACGAGGTGGCCCACATCGCCAACGGCGACATGGTGACCATGACGCTGATCCAGGGCGTGATGAACACCTTCGTGGTCTTCCTGTCGCGCGTGATCGGCTACTTCGTCGACCGCGTGATCCTGAAGAACGAACGCGACGGCCCCGGCCTGGGCTACCTCGTCACCACCATCGTGCTCGACCTGCTGCTGGGTGCGGTGGCGGCCATGATCGTGGCCTGGTTCTCGCGCCAGCGCGAGTTCCGCGCCGACGCCGGCTCGGCCGAGCTGCTGGGCAACAAGCAGCCCATGATCCGCGCCCTGCGCAACCTGGGCGGCCTGGACCCCGGCGAGCTGCCCAAGAGCGTGGCCGCCATGGGCATCAGCAGCCGCGCCGGCGGCCTGATGGCGCTGTTCGCCAGCCACCCGCCCATGGCCGAGCGCGTCGCGGCACTGCACAAGCTGCGCTGATCCGCGCGCGAGGACGGGGACACAGGCCGTCCGCCGGGCGGCACGCGGGGCAGCTCAGTACCGCCCCGTCACCCCCGCCACGCGCAGGTAGACATGCGCCACCCACGCCACCAGGCCGCGGCGCACCAGGCCGGCCCAGCCGCGCCAGCCCTGGTGGTGGGCGGCCGGTTCATCGACCCGGCGCGAGACGGCCAGATCAAGCTGCAGCTGCCCGGCCAGATGCGCGCAGAAGCCGGCGTCATGCACCACCAGGTTGGCCTCGAGATTGAGCAGCAGCGACAACGGGTCGATGTTGGAGCTGCCCACCGTGGCCCAGGCCTCGTCCACCACCGCCACCTTGGCATGCAGGAAGGCGGGCGTGTACTCGAAGATCGCCACGCCGGCGCGCAGCAGCTCGTCGTACAGCGCGTGCGCCGCCAGGCCGGCCAGGCGGTAGTCGAGCTTGCCCTGCAGCAGCAGCTGCACCTGCACGCCGCGCCGGGCGGCGTCGCACAGGGCACGGCGGAACTCGCCGCCGGGATAGAAATAGGGGCAGACGATCAGGATGCGCCGGCGCGCGGCGCGGATGGCGTCGACGTAGGTGCGTTCGATGCTGCGGCGCTGGCGCAGGTTGTCGCGCACGATGAAGCAGGTATGCACCGGCACCAGTGCGGCGCTGGCCGCCGCGCCGCGGTGCGGCCGGCCCAGCACCACCTGCAGCTGGCGCATCTGCTGGCGCAGCCAGCGCAGCCGGCCGCGAGCGGGCGGCGGGTCGGCGGGGGGGCGATCCGCGGCCAGCGGATCGACCGGTGGCTGCCCCCCGGCCACGCCCGGCCCGCCGGCGGAGGGTGGTGCCGCATCGCTGGCGCCGCGCTGCAGCAGGCGGGTCACCTCGCGGCGCCACTGCCGGCCGATGTAGGCGCGCGACCAGACCGCCCGCACCGCCTGGCACACCGCTGCGGCGGCCGGGCCGCGGACCTGGGCGGCATAGTCCAGCCGCGGCTGTTCGCTGTGGCCGTGGCGCAGGTCGATGTGGTCGTCGATGACGTTGATGCCGCCGACGAAGGCCGTGGCCGCGTCGACCACACACAGCTTCATGTGCTGGCGCCTGAGCTGGCCCGGGTTGAACCAGTGCGCCAGGCGGCGAAGCGGGCGGAACACGGCCAGGCGCACGCCGGCGGGCTCGAACAGCTCGCGCAGCACCCGGGCGCTGTGCAGCGAGCCGAAGCCGTCCACCACCACGTGCACCCTCACGCCACGCCGCGCGGCCTCGCACAGGCTGCTCACCAGGGCCAGGCTGCTGGCGTCGGTGTGGAAGATGTAGGTAGCCAGCCAGACCTCGTCGCGCGCCGTGGCAATCGCCGCCGCCATGGCGGGAAACAGCTCGGCGCCACCACGCAGCAGCGTGACCTGGTTGCCGCCGCTGTCGTGCGCGCGCGGCAGGAAGTACCAGGTCCAGGGCGGCGCGGCGGCAGCAGCCTGGGCGGCGGCGGCAGCGGCGCCGGGGGGGGTCACGCCAGCTCCAGCTCCGCGATCAGCGGCAGGTGGTCGGACATGCGCACCCAGGCCGGCCCGCGCGCCGCCTGCAGCCGGGTGCAGCGCAGGCCGCGGGTGTAGAAGCGGTCGAGCGAGAACACCGGCAGGCGCGACGGGAAGGTGCGCGGCACCGGCGAAGTGGTGCGCGCACGCTGCAGGCCGGCGCGGCTCATGAGCGGATCGAGCCGTTCACCCCAGTCGTTGAAGTCGCCGGCCACGATGGTGGGCGCGTCGGGCGGCACCTCGCTGGCCAGGTAGGCACCCAGGCGCTCGGCCTGGCGCTTGCGGCTGGCGTGCATCAGGCCGAAGTGCGCCACGATGGCGTGCAGCGTGCGGCCCTGCCAGTGCACCGGCACGTGCAGCAGGCCGCGCTGCTCGAAACGGTGGTCGGACACGTCGTGGTGCCCCACCTCGCCCAGCGGCCAGCGCGACAGCAGCGCGTTGCCGTGTTCGCCGTCGCGCGTGACGGCGTTGGTGCGGTAGGCGCTGTGGTAGCCCTCGGGCGCCAGGAAGTCGGCCTGGCCCTCGCGCGGCCAGCCGAACCAGGTGTGGTCGAAGCGGCGCGCGTCGCGGTGGTGGAACAGCCGGACCTCCTGCAGGAAGATCAGGTCGGCGTCGAAGGCCTGCACGCCCAGGCTGAGGTTGTGGATCTCCAGGCGCTTGCGCGGCCCCACGCCGCGCACGCCCTTGTGGATGTTGTAGGTCGCCACGCGCAGCGTGCGCTGCGGCGTGGCCACGGCGGTGGCGCCGTCGGCCGCATGGCTCGGGATGGTGCGCGCGGCAGGCGCAGCCGGCAGGTCGGTCGTGGGGGCGTCGGTCAGGTCGGTCGGCATGGCACTCGTGATGGCGCTCGTCATGGTGCGCGTCAGGCCGGCAGCCGCCCGGCCAGCCGCGGCAGCTGCAGGATGGCCTCGGCGTTGGACGGCGAGAAGCAGCGGTCGGCCGCCTCGCGCCAGGGCAGCCACAGGCTGGCCGTGTGCTCGCGCGGCGCCAGCGTGACCGGCGTGCCCGGGGCCACGGTCAGCCCGAAGACGTGTTCGGTGTTGTGCGTCACGCCCGGCGCGTAGCGGTGGCGCCAGACCGGGTAGATCTCGTAGACGTTGCTGAGCTGCCAGTCGCGCAGCTGCGCCAGCGGCAGGCCGTGCGGCCAGCCGGAGCCGGGCGCGGCGGGGCCGACATGGATGCCGGTCTCCTCGCCCACCTCGCGCCGGGCGGTCTCGAACAGGCTGGCGTCCTCGGCGTCCTGCGAGCCGGTCACGCTCTGCCAGTAGCCGGGCTTGTCGGCGCGTTCGATCAGCAGCACGTCCAGTGCGGGCGTGTGGATGACGACCAGCACCGAGACCGGGCGCTTGTATGGCCTGGCCGGCAGGCCGTCCGTGGGGGACGGGGCGGACGAACCGGCTGGGGCGGGCTTGGATGACATGGCGGCAAGCATAACGACGGGCCGGCGCCCTGGCGGCAGGACCAGCCACAGGCCACGCCATGCCACCACCAGGCTTGACCGCGGGCAAACCCGGGCGGCACATCAGTGCACAGCTTGTACTCTGTATACAGACTACAGTCAGCCCGCCTTGCCCCTGCAGCCCGCCTTGCCTGCCGCCCTTGTCAAGCTCCCGGCCACGCCCGATCTGGTCGAACAGGTGCACCGCGCCCTGCTCGACGCGATCAGCAGCGGCACGCTCGCGCCCGGCCAGCGCCTGACGCAGGAGGACATTGCGCGCCAGCTCGCCGTGTCGCGCCAGCCCGTGCTGCAGGCCCTGCGCCTGCTCAAGGCGGACGGTCTGCTGACCGAGGCGCCCGGGCGCGGCCTGGTCGTGGCGCCGGTGGATGCCGGCGCGATCACCCACGTCTACCAGGTGCGCGAGGCGCTGGACGTGCTGGCTGCCCGACTGGCGGCCGAACGCCGCGCCAGCATCGCCCCCGAACTGCTGAGCCTGGGCCGCGCCGCCGCCGCCGGCAGTGACGTGACGGCCATGATCGACGCCGACCTGGCCTTCCACCAGGCCGTGTACGACGCCGCCGGCAACCCGCTCATCGGCCGCAGCGCCACCCTGCACTGGTGGCACATCCGCCGCGCCATGGGGCTGGTGCTGCAACGCAACACCGTGCGCCAGACGGTGTGGGACGAACACGCCGCCATCGCCGCCGCCATCCACCTGGGCGATGCAGCCCTGGCCGGCGCACTCATGAGCACGCACGACCGGCGCGCCAGCGCCCACATGCACGCCCACCTCGCCCCCCCACCGGAGACACGCCATGCACCTGAGCCCTGAACAACTCGCCCAGTTCGACCGCGACGGCTACCTCTTCTTCCCCGGCCTGTTCAGCGGCGCCGAGATGGCCAGCCTGCACGCCGCCGTGCCCGAGCTGTACGGCCGGCGCGAGGCCTACAACGTGCGCGAGAAGGGCTCCGACGCCGTGCGCACCAACTTCGCCGCCCATCTGGTGAGCGAGCCCTTCGCCCGCCTGGCGCGCCACCCGCGCATGGTGCGGCCGGTGATGGACCTGTTCGGCGAGCAGGTCTACATGCACCAGTTCAAGATCAACGGCAAGATGGCCTTCGAAGGCGACGTCTGGCAGTGGCACCAGGACTACGGCACCTGGAAGAACGACGACCTGATGCCGACCGAGCGGGCCATGAACGTGGCCATCTTCCTGGACGACGTGAACCCGTTCAACGGGCCGCTGATGTTCATCCCCGGCAGCCACAAGAAGGGCGTGATCGACGCCCGGCACGACCTCACCACCACCAGCTACCCGCTGTGGACGGTGGACAACGACCTGATCCGCCAACTGGTGGACCGCGCCGGCGGCGCCGGCAGCTACGACGCCCAGGGCCACTACCAGCCGGCCGGCATCGTCTCGCCGGTGGGGCCGGCGGGCTCGATGATCCTGTTCCACTCCTGCCTGGTGCACGCCTCGACCAGCAACCTCAGCCCCTTCAACCGCGTGAGCGTGTACCTGAGCCTGTGCGCAGTGAGCAACCACATCCGCCGCCACAAGCGCCCCGAATACATTGCGCACCGCGACTTCACCCCCATCGACTGCCTGCCCGACGACTGCCTGCTCACGCCCTATCCGGTCGACCTGCCCTGGGGCCAGGGCATGCCGGCCAGCGCCCTGCAGACCTCGCTGGCGGTGATCGAGCACTCCACCCCCGTGTCGCGACCCGCGACCACCCTGAATCAAGCTGCCTGACATGAACCTCCACCGCAAACTCCAGCTGCG
>JBJOKY010000190.1:0-8539 GCA_046045865.1 Pseudomonadota bacterium
TGCACGCCCTGGTTCTGGCCGATCGGGCGGCCGAAGACGATGCGCTCCTTGGTGTAGGCCGTCACCCGGTCGATGAACCAGCGGCCGTCGCCGATGCATTCCGCCGCGATCAGCGTGCGCTCGGCGTTCAGGCCGTCCAGGATGTACCTGAAGCCCTGGCCTTCCTGGCCGATCAGGTTTTCCGCCGGAATCTCCAGGTTCTCGAAGAACAGCTCGCTGGTCTCGTGGTTGACCATGTTCGGGATGGGCCGCACGTCCAGCCCCTTGCCGATGGCCTCGCGCAGGTCGACGATGAAGATCGACATGCCCTCGCTCTTCCTCGTCACCTCGGCCAGCGGCGTGGTGCGCGCCAGCAGGATCATCAGGTCGCTGTGCTGGACGCGGCTGATCCACACTTTCTGGCCGTTCACCACGTAGCGATCACCTTTGCGCACGGCCGTGGTCTTGATCTTGGTGGTGTCCGTGCCCGTGGTCGGCTCGGTCACGCCCATGCTCTGCAGGCGCAGCTCGCCGGTGGCGATGCGCGGCAGGTAGAGCTGCTTCTGCTCGGCCGAGCCGTGGCGCAGCAGGGTGCCCATGTTGTACATCTGGCCGTGGCAGGCACCGGAATTGCCGCCCGAGCGGTTGATTTCCTCCATGATGACCGAGGCCTCGGCCAGGCCCAGGCCCGAGCCGCCGTATTCCTGCGGGATGAGTGCGGCCATCCAGCCGGCTTTCGTCAGCACCTCGACGAAGGCCTCGGGGTAGGCGCGCGCAGCGTCGATCTGGCGGTGGTATTCGTCCGGGAAACCGGCGCACAGGGCGCGCACCGCGTCGCGGATGTCCTGGAAGTTGGCGGGGTGGTTCTGTGGGCCGGTGTGCATGGGGTCTGGATGGTGATCGGAGCTCAGGTGACGCGAGCCGGAAGTTGACGTCTGACGTGCGGTGCCGAAGTTGCCCGACAGGCTGCGCACCGTGCTCACGGTCCATCTTGCCCTGGCCGGCGGCCCGATCACAGGCGTGGAAACGCGCGCCGGTGCCTGCTGCAGGCGCTGTGCACCCGCGTGTCCAAGGTCATGCCGGGGCGCACCACTTCGCGGCGACGATGCCAGGCAAGCCCTGGCTTGATGGAGATGCAACATGCTTCGTTTCCGCGATCGGAATGGTATGCAGCGCGAGATGACCGATGCCGAGGCGGTCTGGCGTGAACTGCGCGACAACGTCCAGGGCGCGTTCATCCACTTCGTCGTCCATCAGAAGCAGGACGTGCTGCGCATCCTGCGCGAATGGATCAGTGCCACCGGCGGCGATGACCCGGCTGCCTGGCGTATCCGCGCCGCCCATGGCCAGCAGCGCCATATCCTTGAGTTCGGTGATCACACGAACATGGTGCGCGCACTGTTCGGCGAGTTCCTCGGCCGCATGGCGCTGGACGACAGCGAGAACCGCCTGGGCAGGGCGACCGTGCAGTCGCGCTACATCCGGGCCCAGCTCGGCGCCTTGCTGGAGAAACTGCGCTGGAAGCTGGCCAGGGCCGACACACCGGCCGAGCTCAAGTTCCTGCTGGACGAATCGAGGAGCTTTGCCGAGCTCGAGTACCAGCCGCTCTACAGGAAGAAGTCCGCGCACATCGCCAAGGTGCTGAAGGATCCGGACGCCTACCACTTCCAGGATCATGTCGTCACCCTGCACGACTGCTGCTCCTGGTTCAAGAAGAAGGCGGGTGGCCTGGTCGAGGCGCCGGCCGAGCGCACCCTGGGCACCTTCGTGCGCGTCAACGCGACGGGCGAGCCGGAGTACTCGCGTCGTCCGCTGCAGGGCACGGCCGACTTCCGCTACAAGAACGACGATCAGGCGCGCGCCCACTACACGCTGAAGGAGAACAGCGGCTTCGTGATGGCGGCGCGCCTGCAGGGCATGCCGATCTGGGCCGGGCCGTCCTTCACCACGGCCCGCCTGATGATGATGGCTGAATGGACCGGCGCCAGCCCGGCCGAATTCGAGGCACTGGCCTGGGGCATCTTCGCGTTCTGGAACCAGTGCTACCCGACGTCCTCGACCTGGGTGCACCGTTTCCATGAAGTCATGGACATGGCCAGCAACTGGGGCGTGCCCTTCTCGCCCTTTGCCTACCCCCGGTCGGTGCCGCCGGACAACCAGGGCGGCACACCCAAGGTCTGAAGCCTAGCCGGGCGCGATGCCTTGGCCGCGCCGACTGCGCTGGCCGTGCTAGCCGTGGTACTGCACCACCGTCTTGACGTTGGTGAATTCCTCCAGCGCCATGAAGCCCTTCTCGCGGCCGTGGCCGCTGCGCTTCACCCCGCCGAAGGGCAGCTCCACGCCGCCGCCGGCGCCGTAGCAGTTCAGGTAGACCTGGCCACACTGCATGGCCTTGGCCAGGCGGGTCTGGCGCCCGCCGTCGGCCGTCCAGATGGCGGCGATGAGGCCGTAGTCGGTCGCGTTGGCCAGGGCGATGGCGTCGGCCTCGTCGTCGAAGGGCAGCACGGCCAGCACCGGGCCGAAGACTTCCTCGCAGGCCAGCTCGTGGCCGCGCGGCACGGCGCCGAACAGGGTGGGCGGCACGTAGTAGCCGCCGGCGGGCACGCCCTCGGCGATGCGGCCCTGCGCCAGCACGGGGATGCCGGCGGCGCGGGCGCGCTCGATGTAGCCCAGCACCCGGCGCTGCTGTTTCGCGTTGATGAGCGGGCCGCAGTCGCGGTCCATGGCCGGTGTGCCGGCCGCGCTGTGCGCAAAACGCTCGGCCACCATGGCGACGAAGCGGTCGTGCACGCCGCGCTGCACCAGCAACCGGCTGCCGGCCGAGCAGGTCTGGCCGGCGTTCTGGGTGATGGCTTTCAGCACGAAGCCGGCGGCCCGCTCCAGGTCGGCATCGTCGAAGACGACATGCGGGCTCTTGCCGCCCAGCTCCAGCACACATTTCAGCGTGCGCTCGGCGGCGGCCTTCTGCACCAGTGTGCCGACCTCGGGGCTGCCGGTGAAGCTGATGTAGTCGATGTCGTGGTGGTGGGTGAGCGCGTCGCCCGCCTCCTCGCCCAGGCCGGTGACGACGTTGAGCGCGCCGGCGGGCAGGCCGGCCGCCTGGGCGATGCGGCACAGGGCGAGCGGCGTCAGGCAGGCGTCTTCCGAGGGCTTGAGCACCGCGGCGTTGCCGGCGGCGAGTGCGCCCACCACCGAGCGGCCGAACATCTGCGCCGGGTAGTTCCAGGGCAGGATGTGCGCGGTCACGCCGTAGGGCTCGCGCAGCACCACGACGTGGAAGTCGTTCAGGTAGGGGATCTGCTCGCCGTGCAGCTTGTCGGCCGCGCCGGCGTAGTACTCGAAGTAGCGCGCCGCCACGGTGATGTCGTTGCGCGCCTGGCCGATCGGCTTGCCGGTGTCGAGCGCCTCCAGCTGCGAGAGCTGCTCGTGCCCGGCCAGGATGAGCTGCGACATCCTGTGCAGGATGCGCCCGCGTTCGGTGGCCGTGCTGCGGCCCCACTCGCCGTTCATGGCCGCACGCGCCGCGGCCACGGCGCGGTCGACGTCGGCGGCGTTGCCGCGCTGGATCTGGCCGAAGGCCGCGCCCGTGGCCGGGTCGATCACGGGCAGGGTCACGCCGCTGCTTGCGGCGACCCAGGCGCCGCCGATGAAATGCTGGTGCTGTTGCTGGTGCTGCTCGTTCATGCTGCTGGCCTTGCTGGCCCGCGCGGTCGGCGCCCGCCCCGCGGGCCGGCCTGCCGCCACGCGGCGTCGGCAGCGAGTGTGGCTGCGCCCGGCGCGCACGGCAAGGCGGGTGGCGGCGGGCTGCCGCCCGGCCGGCCGGGCACCGGTGCGGCGCGCAGCGGTTCGGCACGCCGCGGCGTGACGTGACCTGACCTGGCTCAGCGCGTGCCGCAGCCCGTCGAGCCGCCGCGGTACAGCCTCCCGCCACGCAGCACGATCTCGAGCTTGAGCTGGCAGGCGTCGTCCAGCGTGCGCCAGAACTCGTCGCGCGCGGCGTGCGGCAGTTCGTGCAGGCCGGCGCCGGCCAGCGCCGCGGCGTCGTCGGGCAGGGCGCGCAGCACGGCCAGGCGCCGGCTGGCCAGGTCGACGTGACGCGGCACGTTGCCGTCCAGCGCGATGCGGCGCACCAGCCCGGCGTGCACCGGGTCGGCGAACTTCTCGACGATGAACTGGCCATGGTGCAGCCGGCGCAGCTGGTCGATCAGCACGCCCAGCGCCAGCCGGTCGGCCGTGCCGCTGCCCACGGCCAGGTACAGCGGCGCGTCGGCCCAGGCCTGCGCCGGCCAGTCGCCCGGGCGGGCGTGGCGCCCGGCCGCCCACAGGCGCTGGCGCTCGTGCGGGCGGAACAGCGCCCACAGGTCCAGGTCCACCTGGGGGTTGAACACCACGGCCCGAAAGCCGAACTGCAGCGCCAGCTTGAGCGCGCCGTGCCCGCCCATGCTGCCGAAGTGGCAGCTCACCCGGTCGCGCCCGAAGTGCGGCAGCACGCGCTGCTCGACCAGCGCCACCAGGGCGTCGAAGCTGGCGTCGCTGTACCAGTCGAAGGCCGGGTTGTTGACGAACAGCAGGTGGTGGCCGGGCAGGGCGGCGCGCAGGCGCTCGACCTGGGCATAACCATGCCGGCTGTCCAGGCAGGACAGGACGACGAGCAGCTCGCCCGTCGGTGTGCCGCCCGGTTCGACCCACAGATGGGGCTCGTGCCCGGGCGCCGGTCCGCGCGCCTGCCGTGGCAGCCAGTGCTGCAGCGGCGCGCTGGCCAGGGCGCGGCGGGCCTCGTCGTGCAGCGCGGTGGCGTGGCCGGTGGCGTTGGCAGCCGTGGCGGGCGCCGCGGCACCGGCCGGACTGGCGCCGTCGGGCGGCGTGCAGGCGTCGGCCGCCGCGCCGGCCAGGGCCTGCCACAGGGCCGCGGCGCGCGGCAGGTCGGCGCGCCGCACGCCCTTGCCGGCCTGCAGCCAGCCGTGCAGGTGGGCACGCGCCAGCATGGCGGTGGCGATCTCGCGCAGCGTGGCGCTGCCGGGGGCGTCACCCGCGCAGTGCTGCAGGGCTTGCCAGAGCGGCCATTCCGGCCCGTCGGGCGTGCCGTCCGAGCCCGCGCGCAGCAGCCCGGCCAGGGCTTGCGCCGGATGCGGCGGCGCAGCCCGGGCGCACGCCTCTTCGGCCCCTTCGGCCAGACCGGCCAGACCGGCCAGATCGGCCAGATCGGCTGCCGGCTGCGGCAGCAGCAGCATCAGCAGGTCGGCCAGCCAGTGGCGGGCCTGTGCGTCCGGTGTCGCGAGGCGGGCTTGTGCCAGCGCGGCCGCGGCCGCCTGCGCATCGCCTGCGTCCAGCGCCTGCAGGGCCAGGGCGCGGCACAGGGCCGCGGCCGCGTCGGGGGGCAGCATGCCGCTGGTCATCAGGCTGTGGGCGATGTCGGTCGTCAGCGCACCTTGTTCGGCCAGCGCATAGGCGCGATCCAGCGTGCGCAGGCCGCGCCAGGCCAGGTGGGTGGGCGGGGCGTCCGGGGGCGGGGCGGGTGCCTGCCCCAGGGCCTGCTCCAGTGCCAGGTGCAGCGCCAGCAGGCGCTGGCGCGGCGCCTCGCGCTGCAGCGCCGCGAACAGCTGGCGGCGCCAGCCCGGGTCGCGCAGCCGTGCCGGCTGCAGCCAGTGCGCCTGCAGCGGCGCGCGCAGCTGCAGCGGCTGGCCGGCGCCCAGCCAGCGGCAGAACCAGGCCGGCGCGATGGCGGCTGCGCCGCCCTGGCTGTCGTCGCCGGGTGTGCCCTGGCCGTCGACCCCGTGGGTGCCAGGTCGACCGATCACGCAGGCTTCGAGCGTGCGGGCGGCCAGCTCGTCGGCGCCGCAGCGCACCGCGATCTCGAACACCGTGGCCATGCCGGTCGGCCAGGGCAGGGTGCCGCGCCGCACGTGCTCGAGCACCTCGTCGACCAGCCCGGCGGCGGTGGCGGGTGCCAGGTCGGCGTCGTCCAGGCTGAGCCGGGCGCGCAGGCGCAGCCAGCGCGCGGCCGGCTGCAGCGGCGCGGGGTGGGGCTCGTGGCTGTCGAGCAGCGCCAGCACGTAGCCAGGTGCCAGCGGTGCGCCGCAGCTGCCGTCCAGGTGGGCGCGCGCCAGCGCCAGCCAGGTGGCGGGTGCGTGCCAGGGGGTGTGCATCCAGTCGCACCAGGGGGCGTGGCGGCCGTCCAGCCCGGTGGCGGTGGCCAGGCGGGTGGCGCCGTCCGCCTCGGCCCACAGCGCCCACAGGCGCCGGTGCAGGGCCAGGCGGTCGGCGGCGTCGATGTCGGCGTCCACCAGCGGCAGCAGGCGGCGCAGCAGGCCGGCCGGGCCCGGCCCGCCCTCGTCCGCCAGGTGGTCCAGCCACTGCTGCAGCGTCTCGGCGTGGGGGGCGTGCTTGCTCATGGTCGCACTCTAGGCAGTCCGGCTGCGCGGCAGAGCGTGGATGAATGCGCCGCCGGCCGGGCAGTTCCGCCCCTGCCGCGCCGCGGGCACGCGAGGAAACGCCGGGCCGCAGGCCGCGCCGGGGGGCGCTCAGACGGCGGGCGGGCGCTTGCGGGCCCCGGGCGCCGGTGCGGCCCGGGGTCTGGGTGCCCTGGGCTGCTTCGGCGCCGGCAGCGGCAGATCGGCGGCGGTGGCGCGCACCAGCCGCGCCAGCAGCGGCCGGTCCTCCAGCTCGTCGCCGATCAGCAGCCAGGGCCTGGCGCCGGGGTAGGGCAGGCCCTCGCGCGCGGCATCGCCCAGCAGGGCGCGGCCGGCCGCGGTGGGTTTGAGGAAGAGCTGGTTGTCGCATACCAGCGCCACCACCTTGGTGTCGCAGTACATCGCGTATTCGCCGAACATGCGCCGAAAGGTGATGGCGCCGGCACCGGCCAGCTGGTCGTGCAGATACTCGACAAAACTGGCGTCGGTGGACATGGGGGCGGGCTCCTGCGGGCGGGCTGCCGCCAGGCGGATCGGGCGGGGCGCGGGCGTGGGCTCAGGCGCCCTCCGGCGCCGGTGTCGTGGTGGCGCATGGCTTCGGCGTCGCCGTGGATGGCCAGCAGCGCGGGTGCGTCGGTGGCGACCAGCTCGCGCAGGCGCAGGCGCGCGGTGTCGAGCTGCGGAAACGCGGGCTGGGCCGGGGTGTCGTTGGTCGGCACCTCAGTCGGCATGGCTGGCACCGTTGCTGGCCGGGCGGGCAGGGCGGCTGGCTGCCCTCGCCGCTGGAGGTGCTGTTGCCGCTGTTGTCGCGCCGGCCGGCACGACCGGGTCGTCGAGCAGCCGCGGGTCGGTGGCGGGCTGGTACTTGCCGTCCTGCACCACGTGCAGCGTCACCGCCAGCACGGGGTGGATGTCGCCGTCCCGGTCGTCCTGCAGCGTGCCGCTGTCGGTCAGGCGCAGGCTGTAGTACGTCGCGCCAGCGTGGCGCAGGAAGTCGATGCGGGCCTCGTGGCCCCAGCAGGGCTTGATCAGGCCGTCGGACTCCTGCCGTTCCTGGGCATCGTCGGAGCAGGCGCCGCCGTTGGACTCCTCGGTCTCTGTGCTGAACATGAGCTCGATGGCGGGCTCGCTCAGGCCGACCAGGAAGGCGTAGCCGTTGGTGTAGCCCTGGTGCACGTCGCTGCCCTCGAACAGCAGGCCGTGGCGCTGGTCGCCGGTCTGGACCAGCCGCACCGGCGGTGCCTGGCCATGCGCGCCGGTGGTGATGACGTCGGCGTTCGTCCGGGCGAGCGACCAGACCTTGCCGTCGAACCGGAACACGTGCACCGCCACGGTCGCGCCCTCGGCATGGGCGAACGCGACCTCGCCCTGCTGCACCTGCTGGCGCTGCTCCACCAGCACGGCCAGGCGCTGGCCGTCTTCGTCGTAGGTGAGCGCCAGCATGGGTGTGGCCAGAGCGGTGGCCTGGGCGAGCTGCCAGCCTGCCGTGAGCCCGGCGGGCAGCAGCGTGCCGGGGCGCTGCGCGTCGTAGGCGCCGTGCACGGCCAGCATGGCGGTGGCGGTGTCGAAGCGGGCCGGGTGGGCCAGGTCCGGGCCCTGCGCCCGGCCGCCGGCCGCCAGCCTGGGCGGCTGCGGCGTGATCAGGCGGATCACATGCACACCCGCGGCGCCCACGGCCAGGGTGGCGGCCAGCAGGGCAGCGATCAGCAGCGTCTTCTTCCTGTCCATGGATGTCGTCGGCTCGTCGGGTGGTCGGGCCCGCATTTCATGTCATCGCGGCGGCGCCTGCGGCGCCGCACGCCGGCCGGGCGGCAGATGGGCAGCAGATGGGTGACGTCCTGCACGACAGCGGCGCGGTTGTGCCGCCGGCCCGTCACTGCACGCTCACCCGCAGCTGCAGCAGCTGGCGTTCGGGCGCGGCCTGCTGCTCGCGGGTGCCGAGCACACGGGCCTTGCCGGCGCCGGCGCGTGTGGCCGCGGGGGCCGGGCTGTCGCCGCCGGTAGCGGCGTAGGTGGTCCAGCGGCCCAGCGGGGTGACCAGGGTGGTGCTGGCGCTGCGCGCCTGGCGAGCCGGGATGGGCTGGCCGGGGGCCGGCTCGACGGTGCTGCCGCTCACACCCAGCTCCACCCGGGCCGGCGCGCGCCCGCCC
>JBJOKY010000191.1:0-8412 GCA_046045865.1 Pseudomonadota bacterium
GTGCTGGGCGACCTGGGCCTGGCCGACGCGGTGGTGGCGCTGCACCCGCCGCAGGACGTGCTGCGCCGCGAGATCAACCCGGTGGTCTACCGGCCGGCGGAATTTGTCGACCTGCTCGCGGCGGGCAATACCTGGGCGCGCGAGATCGTGGCCCGGCCCAAACTCTTCCTGATCGGAGGCGCCGATGACCTTGCAGAACTTGCTGGCCATCCAGCGCCTGCTGGCGTTTGAGGCGGGCCGGGCTGACGTGCAGCGCCTGCTGGCCGCGGCAGGGCGCAACCTGGCCGACGCGGGTGTGGCGGCGATCAGCGAAGAGAACCGATTCGATGCCGCCTACAAATGCATCATGCAGCGCCATGGCAGCGCTGTGGGCCCACGGCTACCGCACCTCGACCAGCCAGCCGGGCCATCACCAGACGGCCATCCAGAGCCTGACGCTGACCATAGCGCTCGACGCCAGGACCATGGTGCTGCTGGACACATTGCGCCGCCAGCGCAACGTGAACGACTACGACGGCGTACCGATCAGCCCGGCAGCGGTCGCCGAGGCCGTCCAGCAGGCCCAGGCCCTGTTGCAGCGAGTGCGGACCTGGCTGGCCCGGCACCGGCCGGATCTGGCCTGACTGCCATGGCAGGGCCGCGCGAAGCGTCCGGGTGAACCCGCCCACCTGAAAGCCTGGCTGGCGTCGTGGCCGGCGTGTTGTTCGCGGCGGCAGTTGGAACAACAAACCGCAGAACGTGCGGTCTGCCAGACGCAACAACAACACGCTCTCGAACCGCAACAACAATTTGGGTTTCCGAGTCGCCAGCACGTTGCAACGCCGGAGCTGCCGGTTTCAATGGAACCGGCGGGTGTGCACGGCAGCGTTCAACACCCGCCAGGGTGAGCGCCCGGCCCGGCGGTCTTCATGGCCCGATTCAGGGTGATGGCTGCCGGGCTCTTTTGTTGTGGCTGTTGCTTCGCTGTTGCCGCGCTTATGCAGCCATGCCTTGAACAAGAAGCTGTTGAGCTGTCAATCGCACGAGCTGCTGGTTCTCTACGATCACGATGTCCGTGCCGGTCTGTACCGCAGTCTTGCGTGCCAGCTCGGCGGCGCGTTGCAGGGCCTGCAGCGAGGTGCGCAGATCCGGGTCCTTGGCCTGCGCCAGGTCATGTGCTTGTTGCTGAGTCGTCATTCGTTTTCTCCCCAGGCCAGCAACGCTGGCGTCGGACCGCTGTTGTCGTAGAGCGCCCAGGCATGAACGGCCGTGCGGTAGTGCTGATCGAAATGGTTGCGTCCGGCCGTGAAACGCCGTCGTATCACGTCTTCAGGGATATGGTGCCCGCCTTGCTTGACACGCTCGGCCACCCTGGCCACGGCGACATCGGCAGTAGGCAAGGCCAGAAAAAACAGGCTGACGTGGTAGCCGAGTTGGCGCCATTGCTGAATGTGGCGCAGATACATCGTGCCTGACAGCGTCGTTTCCACGGCGAACCTGTCGCCGCGTGCAGTGCATTGCGCCACTTCCTGCAGCATCAGGCGGCCGGCCTTCACGGCAGCGGTTTCCGGTGCGAAGGGCGCCAGTCCTGCTGCGATCAGGTCGGCGTTGATGAAGCGCGGGCAGTGCGCTTCGGCAGGCAGGAAGGAGCGGGCGAAGGTGGTCTTTCCTGCGCCATTCGGCCCGGCGATGATGATGACCTTTCTGGTCGTCACACTTCGTCTCCGAACCGACCATCTTGCCCGACATGGATTGCGGCGATTCGCTGGGAAGGCGTGGTCGTCGGATCGCCACAGGCTTGCACGATCCGGCGCAGGCTGACCGGATCGGTCGCACGAAGGTATTTCTGTGGCATGCCGACCAGTTTATCGAGGTGGACCGCAGGCAAGTTCAAGCTGGTGTCGCCGCCGCCGAGGCTGCCGCTCCCGGCGCCTCCTCTCCCTGCCCCACCCCCGCCGGCCTGGCCAATATCCGCTTCCTCACCAGCTGGATATGCCCGCGCAGCGCATACAGCTGGTCGGTGTAGGCCAGCGGCACGTGCAGCTTTTCCAGCCGGGTCTCGATCTGTTCGAGTTCGCGCAGCAGGGCGGCGGGTTCGCGGCGGCCGCTGGCGAGGTCTTCCTCCACGCCGCGCAGCAGGCCGTACCAGCGGAAGATGCGGCGGCGGATGCGCAGGGCGTACAGCGGCGGGATCACGCGCGACAGCGGGATCAGCGCGGCCAGGATGGACAGCACCACCACCCACATGCGGTCGAGCAGGTTGGCCAGCCAGAAGGGCATCCAGCGCTGCAGCCAGGTCGGGCCCTTGCGCCAGTAGCGGTCGGCTTCGTCCGAGAGCGCGAAGTCGCCCGGCGCGGCCTGCGGGAACTCGCCCTTGCGCTGGAACCAGTTGGCCGGGCTGTGGATCTTCTGGGCCGCTTCCACCAGCAGGTGCTGCAGGGCCGGGTGGGTGGCGTCGCGCACCACCAGGGTGGCGGTGGTGGCGACCAGGCGCACGTCCTCGCGCGGCAGGTCCCTGGCGAGGTTGATGACGCCGCGCGGCAGCAGGGCCGGGCTGACCTGGGGCACGCGGCGGGCGTAGGCCTCGGCCTGGGCGAAGTCGAGCAGGCGGATGCCCGGCGTGATGAGCAGCAGCTGCACCATGGGGGCTTCGGGGGCGGAGACAAAGGCCAGGGCGTCGAGCCGGCCGGCCAGCAGTTCCACCACGGCCGGGGTGGGCTCCAGGCGGCTGAGCTTCATCTTGCCGGCATCCAGGCCGTTGGCGTTCAGCAAGCGGCGCATCAGCCCGCCCACGCCGCTGCCCTGGTGGCCGATGTCAATGTGGAAGCGCTTCATCTGCGCCAGGCTGTCGAGCTGGGTGCGCCCGACGTGGGCACGTGCCGCGGCCTCGCGGTAGAACACCCACACCGGCTCGCGGAACAGGCTGCCCAGGCTGGCCAGCTCGTCGTTGGCGTCCTCCAGTTCGGGCGGCGGCGTGGTGTCGATGCCGCCCTGCACGAAGGCGGCATCGACCTCGCCGTTCTGCAGCAGGGTCAGGTTGTCGGACGAGCCCTTGGTGGGGCGCAGCTCCACCGTGATGCCGTGCTGCGCCAGGGCGCGCGCGTAGCGCTGGCCGAACTCGGCATACGCGCCCTGGGCCGGGCCGGTGGCCAGCACCAGCGACCTGGGCGGTGTGGGGTCCAGCCACCAGTAGGCCAGCACGATGAGGCCGACCGCGATCAGGCCGACCGGCCCGGCGGTGAGCAGCAGGTCGCGCAGCGTGAGCAGGGAGCGGCGGAGTCTGGACATGCGGTGGGCGGAGGTCATGTGGCGGCAGGGGACAGGGCGGCGCGGCGTTGGCGCAGCAGCAGGTCGGCGCTGAAGACGATGCAGGCGATCCAGATCAGCACGAAGCCCTGCGCGCGCGCGCCCTCGAAGGGTTCGTGGAAGTAGAACAGCCCCAGCAGCATCTGGATGCTCGGGCCCAGGTACTGCAGCATGCCCAGCACGGCCAGCGGGATGCGCCGTGCCCCGGCGGCGAACAGCAGCAGCGGCACGGCGGTGAGCGGGCCCACGCCCAGCAGCAGTGCCTGCACCGACACCGGCCCCTGGGCGAACTGGCTGTGCCCGGCCCAGAGCGCCCAGCCCAGGCCGACGATGGCGGCGGGCGCCAGCACCATGGTCTCCAGCGCCAGGCCTTCCAGTGCGCCCAGGGCAGCAGTCTTGCGCAGGTAGCCGTAGGTCGAGAAGCTGGCCGCCAGCGTCAGCGCGACCCAGGGCGCGGCGCCCAGGCCGAGCGTCATCCACAGCACGGCCAGGGTGGCCAGGGCCACGGCCGTCCACTGTGCCCGCGAGAGCTGCTCGTGCAGCAGCAGCCGCCCGGTCAGCACATTGGCCAGCGGGGTGATGAAGTAGCCCAGGCTGGCCTCCATCACGCGGCCCTGGGCGATGGCCCACACGTACACGCCCCAGTTCAGCCCCAGCAGCGTGGCGCTGAGCAGGAACATGCGCAGCAGCGCCGGCTGGTGCAGCACCGGGCCGAGCCAGCCGAACTGGCGCCGCGCCGCCAGCACCAGGCCCAGGAAGACCAGCGACCACACGATGCGGTGCGCCAGCACCTCCAGTGCGGCGACCTCGCGCAGACCGACGAAGTAGAGCGGGAACAGCCCCCACAACACGTAGGCGAGGGCGGCGTAGACGATGCCTCTTTGCATGCGGACCTTGTACAGCGGGGGCCGGCGCGACCGGCGTGGCCGGCAGCGGGGCGGCCTGGCACGGGGGCGCCGAGCATACCTGCGCCGGCCCGGCAAGCCTGCGCGGCATGTGCACCCTTGAAGCCGCGGCGGCTGCCCCTATCGTAGGCGGATGTTGTGGCCACGCTGCACCTGTCCACTGCCCGCACCCGCCCGCCAGGAGAGCCCATGCCCCACCTGAATCCGCTGCGCCTGCTGATCACCCTGCTGCTGGGTCTGGCCGGACTGGCTGCGGCCGTCGTGGGGCAGGCGCAGCCGCAGCGCGCTGCCCAGCCGCGCGAGGTCGCACCGCGCGGCGCCCTGCTGGCCGACGAGGCCGCGGTGGTGCGGCTGTTCGAGACAGCCTCGCCCTCGGTGGCCTACATCACGACCGAGACGGTGCAGCGCAACTTCTTCGGCGCCGAGGTCGGCCAGGGCGCCGGCAGCGGCTTCGTGTGGGACGCCCAGGGCCATGTGGTGACCAACTTCCATGTCGTCGAAGGTGCGCGGCGCGTGTTCGTGCAGCTCGACGCCGGCAAGCCGGTCGAGGCCGAACTGGTCGGCGCAGCACCCGAGTACGACCTGGCGGTGGTGCGGCTGCTCAAGCTGCCGCGCGAGCTGCGCCCGCTGCCGCTGGGCAGCTCGCGCGAGCTCAGGATCGGCCAGACCGTCTACGCCATCGGCAACCCCTTCGGCCTGTCGCGCACGCTCACGCGCGGGCTGGTCAGCGCGCTGGACCGCGAGCTGCCCACCGCCAACTACCGCGAGGTGCTGGGCGTGATCCAGACCGACGCGGCCATCAACCCCGGCAACTCCGGCGGCCCGCTGCTGGACAGTGCCGGGCGGCTGGTCGGCGTGAACAGCGCCATCCGCTCGGCCAGCGGCAGCAGCTCGGGCATCGGCTTCGCCATCCCGGCCGACCTGGTCAACCGCGTCGTGCCGGCGCTCATCAGCAAGGGCCGCGCGCCGCTGCCGGGCATAGGCATCACGCCGGTGCGCCCGGACCTGGTCGCCCGCGCCGGACTGAGCGGCGTGGTGATCGCCGAGGTGGCGCGCGGCACACCGGCCGCCGGCGCCGGCCTGCAGCCGCTGAACCGGCGCACCGGCGACCTGGGCGACGTGATCGTGGCGGTGAACGGGCGCAGCATCGAGACGCTGTCGACCTTCGTCGCCGAGCTTGACCGTGCCGGCATCGAGGCGCAGGTCGAGCTGACCGTGCGGCGCGGCGAGCGCGAACGCAAGGTGAAGGTGAAGGTGATCGACCTGCGTGAGTGAGTTGGCTGCGGTGGCGGTGCGAACGCGGCAGGATCCGAGGCCCCGCCCGGCCGGTTCAGCGCGCCAGCAGATCGTGCGTGTCGGCGTGGCGGCGCATGTAGCTGCGAGCGTATGAGCACACCGGCCGCACCCGCAGGCCCTCGGCACGGGCCCAGGCCAGCAGCGCGTGCATCAGCACGGCGGCCAGGCCGCGACCCTGCAGCGCGGGCGGCACCTCGGTGTGCACGACGTCGATGACGGGCGCCGCCGGGCCGGCCGGCACGACCGCCGGGCGGTAGTCGGCCACACAGAGCTGGCCCTCCACCCGCATGGAGAAACGCCCGGGCCGGTGCTCGACGGTCGGGCCGGGCGCGTCGGCGTTGCTGGTGCCGGTGCTGCTGCTGTTCATGCCGCGAGTGTCGCCGGGCGCAGCGGGGCGGGCGCCCTGCCGCGCCGCGGCCGCGGCAGGCGTGGCTGGGCGGCCACACGCGCCTCGAAGGCGGCCGGCTCCAGCGCCGGGGCGACCAGCCAGCCCTGCATCTCGTCGCAGCCCAGGTCGGCCAGGAAGTCGCGCTGGGCCTGCGTCTCCACGCCTTCGGCGATCACCTGCAGGTGCAGCGCACGCGCCAGGCCGATCACGCTGCGCGTGATGGCGGCGTCGCTGCTGTCGTGCGGCAGGTCCTTGATGAAGCTGCGGTCGATCTTGAGGCGGTGGATGGGCAGCCGCTTGAGGTAGCCCAGGCCCGAGTAGCCGGTGCCGAAGTCGTCGATGGCCAGGCGCACGCCCAGCGCAGCCAGGCGCTCGAGCTGGTCGACGATGGTCTCGATGTCGCCCAGCAGCACGCTTTCGGTCAGCTCCAGCTCCAGCATCGCGGCGGGCACTCCGTTGCCAGCCAGCAGGGCGGCGACCTGGTCGACGAAGCCCGCCTGCTGGAACTGCAGCGCCGAGACGTTGACCGACACCGGCATGGCCAGGCCCGCGGCGCGCCAGCGCCCGGCCTGGGCCAGCGCCTCGGCCATGACCCACAGGCCCAGCTCGACGATGAAACCGCTCTCCTCGGCCACCGGGATGAAGCGCCCGGGCGGGATCTCGCCCTGCTGCGGGTCGCGCCAGCGCAGCAGCGCTTCGGCGCCGACGATGCGCCCGCTGGCCAGGTCGACCTGCGGCTGGTAATGCAGGCGGAAGGTGCCGGCCACCAGGGCCATGCGCATGGCGTGGTCCAGGCGGATGCGCGGCAGCAGCTCGCTGCTCATGCGCGGCTGGTAGAAGCACAGCCCGCCGCCGCTGCGCTGGCGCGCGCGCTGCATGGCGCTGTCGGCGTGGCGCAGCAGCTCGTCCAGGCTGCGGCCGTCGGCCGGGCAGCAGGCTATGCCTATGCTGGCGTCGAGGTTGAAGTCGACGCCGTCGACGCACATGCCCGCGCCCAGCGCGGCCTGCAGGTGGCGCGCGCTGGCGGCGGCAGCCGTGGCGTCCGCACCGGCCAGCAGCACGGCAAAGCTGTCGGCGCCCAGGCGGGTGACCATGTCGGCGTCGGACACGCCGGCGGCCAGGCGCATGCCGACCTCGATCAGCACGCGGTCGCCGCCGCCCTGGTCCAGGGCGTCGTTCAGGGCGGTGAAGCGTTCCAGGCCGATGAACAGCACGGCGGCGCGGGCTGGCGGCACGGCGTCAGCCTGGACGGGGTCAGCCTCGGCGGTCGTGCCACCGCAGCCCGCCCCGGTCGGTGTGCTGGCGCCCTGGCCGCAGCACGAGGGGGTGGTGCCTGGCGCGGAGGTGCCCGGCATGGCTGCGGCGCCGGTACCCTGCAGCTCGGCCAGCCGCCGGCCCAGACGCTGGCGGTTGGGCAGGCCGGTGAGCAGGTCAAGCTGCAGAAGTTCGTGCAGGGCGGCCTGCTGCGCCTGGTGTTCGCGCTGGTCGCGCAGGATGAGCAGGTAGCCGCCCGCGGCCGTGTCGCCGCGCCACTGCAGGGTGGCCTGCACGGGGATGGGCGCGGTCGCGCCGCGCAGCGCCAGCTCGCCGGCCCAGCGCCCGTGCCGGGCCGCCTCGGTCAGCGCGCGCTCGACCGTCGGCCGGCCGTCGTCGTCGGCGGCTGCCGTGCCGGTCGATGCAGCGGTGGCATCGGTGCCGGCGTCGGTCGCCTGGCCCATGCCGGCTGCGTCGGCCGCCAGCAGGAGTTCATGCAGCGCGCGCCCCTGCAGCGCAGCTTCTGTCTGGCCCAGCAGCAGGGCGGCAGCCGGGTTGGCGGCCAGCACCCGGTGGCTGCCGTCGGTGACGAGGATGGCGTCCAGGCTGGCGTCGAACACCTGGACGACAAGGCGGGCCCGGGCCGCGTCGGCCAGGGCGCGGGAGATGTCGCGCCAGATCCAAAGATGGCCGGTCAGCCTGCCGCGGTCGTACTGCGACAGGCGGCGGCGCTCGATGCAGCGTCCGTCGGCCAGCGCCAGGCGATCGGTGGCACGGCTGCGCGGTGCTAGCGCCAGCTCGGCCAGGCGCCGGTCGTAGGCCAGGGGGTCGGCCAGGCGGGTGTGCAGCAGGGCGTGCAGGCGCTGGCCGTCGCGTGCCGCCACCAGCTCGTCGGGCAGGCCCCACAGGGCGGCGAAGGTGGCGCTGCAGGCGCACATGGCGCCGTCCAGGTCTGTGACGAGCAGGGCATCGGCCGGGCCGAGGTCGACGTCGGCCTGCAGCGCTGCGACCAACTGGTCGAGTTCGGCCTCGACGGCACGCTGGCCGCGCAGCTCGCGCCAGGTCAGCAGCCAGCCGTGGCGACCGTCGGGCAGCGGCAGCGGGGCCAGGCTGCGCTCGACCTCCAGCAGCCTGCCATCGGTGCGGCGCACCAGGCTGTCGCTGTGCAGGCCGCTGCCCGACGTGCCGCACAGGGTCGGGTCGGTCCAGAAGCACTGGTCCTCCAGCGCGGGGCACAGGGCATGCACCGGCTGGTCGAGCAGGGTACCCGCGGCGCGGGCGCGC
>JBJOKY010000003.1:0-35285 GCA_046045865.1 Pseudomonadota bacterium
GCCCGTGCGCCACGCCCTGCTGGCGGAACTGCAGGCCGCCGCCAAGACCGCGCTGGCGAAATGCGTCACGCGTTATGCGCGCGGTCAGTTGCAGCAGCAGACATCACCGGCGTAGCCGGCACAGCACGTCGGCCCGCAGCGAACAGGCCGGTCGGCCCTGCCGCGTCCTTGCACGCCATGGGCCTGTGGACAAGGCTGGGCACAAGCCCCTGGACAGCCATGGGACAAGCTGTCGACTCGAGGTTCAAAACCCCCGGTCCGGCAGTGCGCAGGCTGTCGACAAGCGCGTGTGCAAGTTGTTTGTCCACAGTGGATGGGCAGTGCTTGTCCCCATGGACAGGGCTGTGGATGACTCTTTGGACAACTGTGCGCCACAGGCTGTCCGGCCGCCGTGGCGGCGGATCGTGAAGCTCAGGGCCGCAGGCCCGGCGCGTCCATCGTCAGGCCGGCGGCGCGGCGCATCAGCCAGGCTTCCAGCGCCAGCATCTCGGTGGAATCGGGCGCAAACGGCGTGGCGCGCACCCCCACCACGCAGGCGCGCAGGGGCGCGCTGCTCGTGGCAGTCGGCGCACGAGAGTTCGAGCGCGCCCAGGCGGCGCTGGAACAGGCGTTCGCCCTGGCGCGCCAGGGCGGCGGTGGCGTCATCCTGCGCCGGCTGAATCGCCATGCCACGCGACTGCAATGCGACAAGTGCTTGAAGGGAAAGGACATTTTCGGAATCCGGCGTGTTGTCGCGCAGCGCCGGACGGGGCTGTGACACGGCATCTGCCGGGCCGCGATCCACCGCCGCAACGCTTGCGGAGGGCGCAACCGCTGGCGCCGCACCCTCGCCCGAAGCTGCCGGTGCAGCAGCGCCGGACGCGCCAGGCGCCCGCGTGCGGCAGTGGCGGATGCGCTGGTTGAGCGTCAGCACCCGGCCCAGCGTGGCGTCCCAGGCGGGGTAGCGCGCCGCCACGCCGCGCATGCGGGTGGCCGCCTCCGCGCCGTGGCAGCCGGTGCATTCCAGCGCCCAGCGTTCGCGCCCGCCGGCCACCCAGAGCATGGCCGGGTTCTGGCTGTCGTCGGCCTGCATGGCCTGCAGGGACGGGCTCATGTCCAGGTGGCCCGCATGGCGCGCCGGTGTGGATAAGACCGGCACGGCCGGCTGTGGAGACACCCCGGCAGGCTCGGCCGCGCGGGCCGGCGCAAGCACTTGTCCACACATCCATCCACAAGCCAGCAGGATCAGCCCGCGCACCACAAACGCACCGGGCTTGTGCACAGGCTGGCCGTGCAGGCCTGAGCGGCGGGGCTCAGGCACCATCCACCACCTCGATGGCCCGGCTCACGCTGTGTTCGAAACCCTGGTCACCGCGCCAGTGGAAGCTCAGCGTGCCGCTTTCCGTGGCCACGGTGTGGAAGGCCAGGTAGGGGTTGGCCGAGATGGCCGGGTGCAGATCGGCCGCAAAGACCGTCACGCCGTTGTAGCGGCAGACAAAACGCCGCAGGATGTTGCGCGGCACGTTGTGGCGGCCGTTGCCGTCCGGGCGGAAACCGGTCTCCATCACGTGGCCGATCAGGGCGCTGAGCGCGATGACCTCGCCGCGCCGGGCGCGCGCCGGCGCCTTGATGAGGGTGCGGGCACCCAGGCCGGCACCGGCGCTGTGGATGTCATCTTCGTTCGCTGCGGCAGCCATCAGCCCCCCTCCGATGCGTCTTCCACACAGGCGGCCAGGGTGACGATGACCTTGACCGAGCGCTGCCAGAACGAACCGTCGCTCAGCCGCGCCACCGCCACCAGCTGCTGGCTGGTGGCCAGGCGGATGCGTGTGGCCACCTCGGCCCGGCCGGCACGCGGGCCGAGCTGGAAGGACACCACGTCAGGCAAGGGGTTGCGTTCGGCGAACAGGGCCAGCGCCACGACATGGTCGGCCGCCGTCATGGGGCTGGCGGGCACGGCCAGGGTGACGGGCACGGCGTTGCCGTTGTCGATGAGTTCGGCGATGTCGATCTCGACCCGGCCCTCGTGCACCGGTGCGCCGGCGGTCCAGGCGCGGATGTGCGCATCAGCCAGCGCCGACGGGTGGTCGGCGCGCGGTGGTCGGCGTTGTCGGCGGTGATGGCGGTTGTGCGGGCGGGCGGCGGCGCGGCGCAGCCTGGATCGGCGTCAGGCATCAGGGCGGCTCCTTCAGGGTGAGCAGGTAGGCAATCACGTCCTCGATCTGCTGGGCATCGAGCAGGCTGCGGCCGCGCCAGCTGGTGCCGACGCGGCGAAACCGCTGGTCGCCGTCGTTGTCGTCGGCTGACGGCGTCCCCCCGTCGGCGCCACGGTCAGCCGGCAGGGCGACGAAATACGCCGGCATGATGGATTGCGGGTCAAGCCGCCGGCTGTCCACCAGGCGTGCACGCAGCCGGGCGGCCGTGAGGCGCGCGCCGCTGCCGGCCAGCGGCGGTGCCAGGTTGCCCTGCAACGGCGTATCGGCACCCGTCATGCTGTGGCACAGCAGACACAGGCCGATCTGCCGGCTCTCGACGATGCTGCGGCCGCGTCGAGCGTCGCCAGCCTGTTGCCCGGTGGTGAGCGGCGCCTCGATCGCGTCGCCGGACCAGAGCGGTTCGGCCGCCACCGCGCAACCGGTGGCGACGCTCATCAGCATGGCGCCCAGCCGGCTGGCCACGCTCACGCCCGCTTCAGGCTCTGGTCGGCAAGGGGCAGCTTGCGGATGCGCACGCCCGTGGCGGCGTAGATGGCGTTGAGCACCGCCGGCGCGGCCACGGCGATGGTCGGTTCGCCCACCCCGCCCCAGAAGCCGCCCGAGGGCATGACGACAGTCTCGACCTTGGGCATGTCGGCCATCTTCACCGGTGGATAACTGTGGAAGTTGGTCTGCTCGATGCGCCCGTCCTTGACCGTGCACTGGCCGTACAGCGCGGCCGACAGGCCGTAGGCGAACGAGCCCTCGACCTGCGCCTCGATCTGCTGCGGGTTGACGGCGTGGCCGCTGTCGGTCGCCGCCACGATGCGGTGGATCTTCAGCTCGCCCTTGGCGCTCACCGACACCTCGGCGCAGGCCGCCACATAGCTGCCGAAACCCATGGTCTGGGCCAGGCCGCGGTAGACCTTCTGGCCGTTCACGTCCGGCGCCGGTGTGCCCCAGCCGGCGCGTTTCGCCACCGCCTCCAGCACGCCCAGGTGTTTCGGTGACCTGGCGAGCAGCTCGCGGCGCAGCTCCAGCGGGTCGCGCTTGAGCGCGGCCGCCACCTCGTCGATGAAACATTCGACGTAGATGGCGTTCTGGTTCAGGTTCACGCCGCGCCAGAAGCCGGGCGGCACCGGCGGGTTGCGCATGGCGTGGTCGATGAGCAGGTTGGGCACGTCGTAGCCGAAGGCGGCCTCGGCACCGCCCTTGTTCAGGCCCTGGAAGACCACCGGGTCCAGCCCGTTCTTGACGTTGCCCGGCAACACCGCCGCCAGGATGGACTGGCCCGAAATGCGCATGTGCAGGCCCGTCAGCTTGCCGCTGGCGTCTACCGCGGCGCGCAGTTTTGCCTGCGTCACCGGGTGGTAACGGCCGTGCTGCATGTCCTCCTCGCGGCTCCAGATCAGCTTGACCGGCGTGCCGGGCAGCTCCCTGGCGATGGTGACCGCCTGGCGCACCCAGTCGTGCACGGCGCCGCGCCGGCCGAAACCGCCGCCGAGGTGGATCTTGTAGACCTCGCATTTCGTCTGCGGCAGGCCGGCAGCTTCGGAGGTGGCGGCCAGCGCGGCCTCGCCGTTCTGGGTGGGCGTCCAGACCTCGCAGCGCTCGGGCGTCCAGCGCGCCGTGGCGTTCATGGTCTCCATGGTGGCGTGGTTCTGGTGCGGGTAGGCGTAGACCGCCTCGATCACCCTGGCAGCGCCCTTGAGCGCAGCGGCCGCGTCGCCGTTCTGGTGACCGGCCACGGCGTCGGTGGCATCCAGGCCGGCAGCCAGGGTGGCAGCCACGTCGGCGCTGGAGAGCCTGGCGTTCGGGCCTTCGTCCCAGACGATGTCCAGCGCGTCCAGGGCGGTCTTGGCGCGCCACCAGGTGTCGGCGACCACGGCCACGGCGGAATCACCCACCCTCAAGACCTTCTTCACGCCCGGCCGGCTGGCCACCTGCGCGGCATCGAAGCTCTTCACCTTGCCGCCGAACACCGGGCAGTCGCGGATGGCGGCGTTGAGCATGCCGGGCAACTTGAGGTCCATGCCGTAGACCTGCGAACCGTCGACCTTCTGGATCGTGTCCAGGCGCGGCAGCGAGCGCCCGGCGATGGTCCAGTCCTTGGGATCCTTGAGCGTGATCTCGGTCGGCGCCGGCAGCAGCGCCGCGGCAGCGGCGACCTTGCCGTAGCTCACCGTGCGGCCGCTGGGCACGTGGGTGATGACGCTCTTCACCGCCTTGCACTCGCTCGCCGGCACCTGCCACGCGTTGGCTGCGGCCTGCACCAGCAGCAAACGTGCGGCGGCGCCGCCCTTCCTCACGTAGTCGTGCGACTCGCGGATGCCGCGGCTGCCGCCGGTGGAGAAATTGCCCCACACGCGCTGGCGCGCCAGGTTGGCGCCGGGCGTCGGGTATTCGGTGCTGACCTTGCTCCAGTCGGCGTTGAGTTCCTCGGCCACCAGCTGGGCCAGGCCGGTCAGGCTGCCCTGGCCCATTTCAGAGCGGGCGATGCGGATGACGATGCTGTCGTCCGGCTTCACCACCACCCAGGCGTTGATCTCGCCGCCGTCGGCGGCGCCGCTCGCTGCGGCTGGGGCATCGGCCGCCAGCACGCTGCCGGTGAGCGGAATGCTGAAGCTCACCACCAGGCCGCCGGCCGCGGCGCCCGAGCGCAGGAAGTGCCGGCGCGGCAGATTATCCACAGAGTTGTCCAGAGGCTCGCCGGCTTGAGGCTTCGACACCGTGTCGAGGTTGGAGATGTCCGTCATGTCCGTTCTCCTCGATCAGGCCTGGGTTTCGATGCTGCTGACCGCCGCGGTGCTGATGCCGGCGGCGCGCTTGATGCCGGCTCGCACGCGGTTGTAGGTGCCGCAGCGGCAGATGTTGGTGATGGCGGTGTCGATGTCAGCGTCCGTCGGCCGCGGCTTGGCCTTGAGCAGGGCAGCGGCGGCCATCAGCATGCCGGACTGGCAGAAGCCGCACTGCGGCACATCGAGCTCGGCCCAGGCCTTCTGCAGCGGATGGCTGGCGTTGGGTGCCAGGCCTTCGATGGTGATGATCCTGTGGGCAGGCGTCAGGCTGGACAGCGGTCGGGCGCAGGAGCGCACCGCCTCGCCGTCGATGTGCACGGTGCAGGCGCCGCACTGGGCGATGCCGCAGCCGTACTTGGTGCCGGTGAGGCCCAGCTGCTCGCGCAGCGCCCACAACAGCGGCGTTTCTGGTTCGGCATCCAGCTCCATCGCTTTGCCGTTCACGGTAAGTCGCGTCATCGAAGTCTCCAGGCAGATAGGCCGGTGCATCACGCGCCGGCGGTGGAAAAGATCGGGCAACTGCGGTCCAGGCGGCGCATTGAACCGGCAAAAGCGTCTGCCGGTGCATGTCGGGGAAATTATTTCCGGCCCGACGGGCCGGTTGGATCACCCGGGCAACAGCCCGCTGTACAGCCCGGCCGTGGAAAAAAATCTGGCGCCGCCTTCTTCTTTCTTATCAGTTCTTTGAACGTAGTCGTTGTAGTAGAGCGCGGCCTGTGCTGTGGATAAAGCGGGTTTGTCCTGCTGCGTCGCGCACTTGGCGTGTTCAGGACCCTGTGTGCAGCTGACCCGGAGCCTGGCGGCGCAATGTCGACAACTCAGCCGTGTGGCGCCGACCTGTGGACAGGTACGCAGTTGTTGCCGCTTGTATCCACAGAGTTGTTCCTTGACCAGCGGGCCCCTGCCGTGCGACGACACTGCGGGTCCGGCTGTTGCAGTCTTGCGTGCGAGCAGGGATTGACGCCCCCAGGTCCGCACGGGAAGATCCCCCTGAATATTCAGTACACCCAGTGAGCAGGCTCATACATCGACCCTTTCCCTACCGTCCGGCGCGTGCGTCAGGCGCTGCCGTGCAGGTGGCGAGCTGGGCCGCACGGCTGTTCAGGCTGATGTCGGCCTGGGCGCTGATCAGCACGCCGGCCTGGGCCCAGCAGGCGCCGGCGCCTGCTGCGTCGGCCGTGGCGGGCCGGGGTCTGCCGGTGGCCGGCATCGTCGACGGGCCGGCCGTGCTGCTGCGCCAGGCCACCCGTTACACCTTGCTCGAAGGGGTGCGTCTGCAGCCCGACGACATCGTCGAGGCGCCCAAGGGCAGCGTGGTGCAGGTCGAGTTCTCCGACGGCACCCAGCTGGCGCTGGCCGAAGGTGGCCGGCTCATGCTGCAGCCAGGCTGGCTGCACAAGCGTGGTGCGTCGCCGCACCTGCGGGCCTACCTGCTGCAAGGCTGGTTCAAGCTGAGCCAGCCAGCGGCCTCGCACCACGAGTTCGCGACGCCGGGCTGGACCATCAGCCACGACGTGGGTGACGGCAAGTCGCCGCCCCAGGCCGGCAGCATGGTGTTCATGCTGGCCGACGCGGCCAGCGAGGGGCTGCCGGCACTCAACGCCTTCATCGAGGCGGGCAGCTTCCGCGTGCTCGAGCGGGGCGAGCCCAACCGCAACTGGCTGCTCAAGCCCGACGACTACTTCGGCCTGCGCGGCACCGACCGGCCGTTGCTGCTGCGCAAGCCGGCCGGTGAATTCCTGGCCACGCTGCCGGCAGCCTTCCGCGACGCGCTGCCCGCGCGCGCCGGGCGGATGGGCGAAAAGGGTGTGCCGCCTGCACCGCAAGGCGACGTGAGCTACGCCGATGTCTCGCCCTGGCTGCGCGGCGAGCCGGCCATGCGTCTGGCGCTGCTCGAACGCTGGCGCAGCCGTGCCAGCGATCCTGCCTTCCGCTCCGCCCTGCAGGCCAACCTGGCGCTGCACGGCGAGTGGGAGCGCGTCGTCTTCCCTGAACGTTTCGTCTCGCGCAGTGGCGCGTCGCGTTGAAGCGGCGTCGCGAGTCGTTGATCCCGAGTCGAAACCGGCTGCCGGTCAGGGTGTGTCCTGTGCCTGAACCGCGCCCTGGAGTCTTTCCACCATGCGTCTGCTGCTCAAGTTCAATCTGATCTTTCTCATCGTCTTCATGGCGGGTCTGGCGGGGGCCGGCTATGTCTCGCGCGAACTGCTGCTGCGCAACGCGCAGGACGAGATCCTCGAGCACGCCCGGCTGACGATGGAGAAGGCCCAGGCCGTGCGCGGCTACACCTCGCGCAAGATCAAGCCGCTGCTGGAAACGCAGATGAAGTACAACTTCCTGCCCGAGTCGGTGCCGGCGTTTGCGGCCACCGAGGTGCTGGGCCAGCTGGCCAAGGCCTATCCGCAGTACAGCTACAAGGAAGCGACACTCAACCCGACCAACCCGCGCGACCGGGCGATCGAGTGGGAGGCCGACCTGATCAACCGCTTCCGCGGTCCGACCGAGCAAAAGGAGATCATCGGCGAGCGCGACACGCCACTGGGCCGCATGCTCTACATCGCCCGGCCCATGCGCATCTCCGACCCGGCCTGCCTGGCCTGCCACAGCACGGTGGAAGCCGCGCCGCGCACCCTGATCGACAAGTACGGCAGTGCCAACGGCTTCGGCTGGCAGCTCAACGAGGTGGTGGGCGTGCAGCTGGTCTCGGTGCCCATGAGCGTGCCGCTGGCGCGCGCGCAGCAGACCTTCAAGGTCTTCATGCTGTCGATGGTGGGCATCTTCCTGGCCATCGGCGTGGTGCTGAACTTCATGCTCTGGGGGCTGGTGATCCGGCCGGTGACGCGCCTGTCCAACCTGGCCGACCGTGTCAGCCTGGGCGAGCTGGAGGCGCCCGAGTTCGGCACCGGCAGCAAGGACGAGATCGGCACGCTGGCAGCATCGTTCTCGCGCCTGCGCCGCAGCATGGAGCAGGCGATGAAGATGCTGGATGCCTAGGCCATGAGCAGCAGCTTGTCCATGCGTGAACCCAGGCGCCCGCCGGCGCCGCCTGAGGCGCTGCCCGAGCGCATCGGCCCCTACCCGATCCGCGGCGTGATCGGCTCGGGTTCCATGGGCATGGTCTACCTGGGCCACGACCCCATGCTCGACCGCCCGGTGGCGATCAAGACCATCCACAAGAGCCTGCTCGACAGCGCCGGCAGCGACAGCAACTTCGTCGAGCGCTTCAAGATCGAGGCGCAGGCGGCCGGGCGGCTCAACCACCGGGGCATCGTGGCGGTCTACCAGTTCGGCGAGGATCCGGGCTGTGCCTACATCGCGATGGAATACGTGCCGGGCTACAGCCTGCGCCAGTACATCGCGCGTGCGCCGCGCTTCAAGCGCGACGAGGTGATCTGCCTGATGGTGCAGCTGCTCGACGCGCTGCACTACGCCCACATGCACGGCGTGATCCACCGCGACATCAAGCCGGCCAACCTGCTGGTGTCGGACGACGGGCGGCTCAAGATCACCGATTTCGGCATCGCCCGCATCGAATCTAGCCACGTCACGCGCGTGAATGCCGTGGTGGGCTCGCCCGGCTACATGGCGCCCGAGCAGTACACCGGTGCCGAGATCGACCGGCGCGTGGACGTCTTCGCCGCCGGCGTGGTGCTCTACCAGCTCCTGACCGGCCACCTGCCCTTCGGCGGCACGGACGAGGCGGTCATGCACGAGGAGCCCGAGCCGCTTGCCGCCGGTGACGGCGATCCGGATCTGTTGCGCTACAACGACGTGCTGACCAAGGCCCTGGCCAAGCAGCCCGACCAGCGGTACGCCAGCGCACGCGTGTTCCGCGAGACGCTGCTCGACCTGGTCGGCCACAAGGTGGCGGACGCCCTGCCGCACCAGCGCCTGCTGGCCGCGCCGACCCTGCCCATGGCCGGGCGCAGCGAGGACGGGCATGGCACCCGCGGCGGTCTGCCCTCCGCCACGCTGGCCGGTTCGCTGGGCCACACCATGCCCGGCACCCTGTCGAGCACGGTGTCGCAGACGATCCGGCGGCCTCTGCCGCCGCGCAGTGGCGCGAACTCTCGTCCGCAGCCGCTGGAGCTGGGGCTGGACGACGCGCTCACCCACCCGACCTCGGCCGAGACCGAGCCGCCCACGCTGCCCAGCCAGTTCGGTCCGCCCACCGTGCCGTCGGACGACCACCTGCATGCGGTGCGCCGCGTCGTGCCGCCGGGCTGGACGCTGGACGAGCTCGGCCGCATCGAACGCGATCTGGCGCGTCAGGTCGGCCCGGTCGCACGTGTACTGGTGCAGCGCGGCGCGCGCAGCCATCACACGCCCGAGGATCTGCGCGCGGCGCTGGCCAGCGCCATCCCGAACGAGCTGGAGCGCGAGCGTTTCCTCAATCCCCCGGGGTCACGCGCGAGTTCGGGTTTCGGCCGCAGCACCCAGCCGGGTCAGCTGGACGGCGCACCGACCGGCCCCGGCACCCTGGGTGGCGTGGCTGGCGCAGCAGGAGGTGGCAGCAGCGGCACAGCCACCGGCAGTGCGCCTGACAACCGCCCCGCCGCCAGCGGCGCCCATGCTCCGGTGCGGCCGCAGGACGACGCGCGTGTCACCGGCGTGCTGGTGCGCAGCCTGGGGCCGATCGCCAAGGTCATCGTCAAGCGGGCCTCGGCCCATGCCATGACGCGCGGTCAGCTGGTGGCCGCCGTGCTGAAGCAGTGTGGCGCCATGCCCGACGCGATGCTGCTTGAGGCCGAGATCTGGCGCGTGCTCAACCAGGCTGGCGACACGCCTGCATCTGCGCCCGCGCCCGCCAGGCCGGGCGCACCAGCGGCGCCACCTGGCGCTGGCGCCGCCAGCGTGCCCGCTGCGGCGCCCAGGCCGCAGGCCAGGCCGACGGGCAAGCCACCGGCCAGGTAGATCCGCGCGGGCCCGCGCTCGGACGGCCCGCCCGGCCGCTCAGCTGGCGGCGCTGCGCAGCTCGCGGCGCAGGATCTTGCCGACGTTGCTCTTGGGCAGCTCGTCGCGGAACTCGATGTATTTCGGCCGCTTGTAGCCGGTGAAGTTCTCGCGGCAGTACCTGGCCACGTCGTCCTCGCTGAGCGTGCTGTCGCTGCGCACGACGTAGAGCTTGACGGCCTCGCCCGAATGGCTGTCGGCCACGCCCACGGCGGCGCATTCGAGCACGCCGGGCTGCAGGTTGACGACCTGCTCGATCTCGGTCGGGTAGACGTTGAAGCCCGACACCAGGATCATGTCCTTCTTGCGGTCGACGATGCGGATGTAGCCGCGCGCGTCCATCACGCCCACGTCGCCGGACTTGAAGTAGCCGTCGGGTGTCATGACCTTGGCGGTCTCGTCGGGCCGGTTCCAGTAGCCGGCCATGACCTGCGGGCCGCGGATGCAGATCTCGCCCGGCTCGCCGATGGCCAGGTCGCGGCCGTCGTCGTCGCGGATGGCGATGTCGGTCGACGGGATGGGCAGGCCGATGGTGCCGGTGAAACCGGTGATGTCGAGCCGGTTGCTGGTGGCCACGGGCGAGGTCTCGGACAGGCCGTAGCCCTCGGCGATGGGGCAGCCGGTGAGCCTGAACCACTTGTCGGCGGTGGCCTTCTGCACCGCCATGCCGCCGCCGTTGCTGACCACCAGGCCGGAGAAGTCGAGCCGGGCGAAATCGGCGTCGTTGGCCAGGGCGTTGAACAGCGTGTTCACGGCCGGGAACATGTTGACCTTGTGTTTCGCCAGGGTGGCGACCATGCCGGGCAGGTCGCGCGGGTTGGCGATGAGCACGTTGCGCATGCCCATGCGCGCGCCCATGAAGTAGCAGATGGTCAGGGCGAAGATGTGATACAGCGGCAGCGCGCACACGGCGGTGAGCTGCCTGTCGCCCACCTTGCGCAGCATCGGGCCGAACCAGGCCTCGGTCTGCAGGATGTTGGCCACCACGTTGCGGTGCAGCAGGGTCGCGCCCTTGCTCACGCCGGTGGTGCCGCCGGTGTACTGCAGGAAGGCGACGTCGTGCTCGCCGATGGCGACGCGGTTCAGGCGGCGCTGTGCGCCCTGCGCCAGGGCATCGGCCCAGCGCAGCACGCTGCGTGGCGGTGCACCGGGCGGGTCGCCGGGGGCTGTGCCCATGGGCAGGCGGAACTCGGGCACGAGCTTTCTCACGTGGCGCACGACCAGGTTGACCAGCTGGCGCCGCCACCAGGGCAGGGCGTCGCCCAGCGCGCACAGCACGACGTGGCGTACCGCCGTGTGCGTGATGACGTCCTCCAGCGTGTGGGCGAAGTTCTCCAGCACCACGATGGCCTCGGCGCCGGAATCCTTGAGCTGGTGCTCCAGCTCGCGCGCGGTGTAGAGCGGGTTGACGTTGACGACCACGTAGCCGGCGCGCAGCACGGCAGCGATGGCCACCATGTACTGCGGCACGTTGGGCATCATCAGCGCCACGCGCGCGCCCTGGGCCAGGCCGCAGCCCTGCAGCCAGGCGCCCAGGGCCTGCGACTGCTCGTCGATGTCGCGGAAGCGCAGCGGCTCGTCCATGAAGACCGCCGCCTCGCGCTCGCCGTGGCGGCGGAAGGACTGCTCCAGCAGGTCGACCAGGTTGCCGTGCGGCCCGGCGTGCAGCTCGGCCGCGACGCCGTCGGGGTACTGCGCCAGCCAGGGGCGCGACGCCGTGGCGTCGGCCGGCGTGGCGGCCGGTGCGGCATGGGGCGTGGCATCTGGCACGCTTCGAGCATTGAGGACGGCATTCATCGTGGCTCCTGATGGACGTGCCATGTTCGGTGCGACCCCGGGTGTCTGCCACGGTAGTTGCACTAGACAATGTGGTCGCGTGATGGCAGGAGCCGTCCGTTCATGAAAGAAGTCAGCCATGACGAGGTGGAGTCGATGAAGGTTCAGTCCTGGCAACGCAGCGTGCAGGTGCTGGCGCTGCTGGTGACCGTGTCGCTGGTGGGCGGACTGGCGCAGGCCGGTCGGTGGCCGCTGGCCGCGCTGGTGGGGGGGCTGGCGGGAGTCGGACCGCTGGTGTGGCTGGGCCTGCAGTTCCGCCTGGCGGCAGCTTCGGCGCGCCGGCGTGCCCAGGCGGGCGATGCCACGCCGCCCGTGCCCACGCGCGCCGCCTGGTGGCGCGCCTGGTGGGCGGAGGTCTGGATGTGTGCACGGTCCTACGGCTGGCAGCAGCCCTGGAGCCCGGCGTCCAGCCTGGCCCTGCTGCCGGGCGAGGGCGACGCCAGCGGGCGGGCCATCCTGTTCGTGCACGGCTACATGTGCAGCGGCGGCTTCTGGTCACCCTGGACACGCCGGCTGCGCCAGCTGCGCCGTCCCTATGCCTGCGTGAGCCTGCAGCCGGCGCTGGCCAACATCGACAGCTACGCGCAGCAGGTCGAGGCCGAATTCCGCCGCCTGCACGCGGCCACGGGCGTGGCGCCGCTCATCGTGTGCCACAGCATGGGCGGGCTGGTGGTGCGCGCCTGGTGGCGCCAGCGGGTCCAGCAAGGTGCGCGGGCCGGGCGGCTGGGCGCGCCGCTGGACATCGTCGGCCTGGCCTGTCCGCACCAGGGCACCTGGGTGGCCGGCCTGGGCCTGGGCCGCGCGGCCGAGCAGATGCGCGAGGGCAGCCCCTGGCTGGCCGAACTGCGCGAGTTCGAGGCCGACCTGTCGGCCGGCGAGCGGCCCCACTGGGTGTGCCTCTACAGCGACTGCGACAACATGGTCTACCCGCCGCGCAACGCCTGCCTGGACGGTGGCCGCGAGGCGCTGCTGGCCGGCCTGGCCCACATCGAGCTGGCCTTCGACCACCGCGTGGTCGAGCTGGTGCTGTGGCTGCTGGACGAGAACCCCGGCAGCGCGACCTGGGGCCTGACCATGCCGGCCGGGCTGGACGTGGCGATGACGCGGCCGGTGCCGCTCTAGATGTCGATCTCGTGCATGCGCCGCAAGGTGGCGCTGTGCGAGAGCTGCAGCATCTCGGCGATGTGGAACAGGTCCTCCGGCAGCGCCGGGTTGGACCACCCGTCGGCGCTGTGGCGCGCCAGGCGCACCGCCAGCTGCACCATGCGGCGCTGGGTGGCGCGCAGCGGGTGGTTCTCGGTCTCGTCGGTGATCTCGACGAAGATGTCCGGCAGGTGCCAGGCGAGCATGAGCTGGTGCTCGAGGTCGTCGAGCTTGATGTTGAGCACCTCCATCTGCACGTCGGTCGAGCGCAGCCTGGGGTTGGCGAGCTGGCGGTTGCGGATCTGGATGGCCAGCCCTGGTGCGTGGCACCACAGCAGCAGTTCAGCGTAGTCGTGCAGCAGCGCGGCGTCATGGATGGCCGCGGCGTCGCCGTCGCGCCGGTGCACGGCAAAACCCAGGGCGAAGCGCGCGGCACGGTGCGAGCGACGCACCACGCGCATCAGCCCGTCGAGCCCGGCCGGGTTGTCGGCCAGGCGCTGCTCGACCGTCTCCAGCCGGGCGTAGTTGCGGAAGAAGCGGCTCGTGCCCATCAGGATGACGGTGGCGGTGACGTTCTCCGCGTCGGTCACCTGGCCGGGGCTGCGCCGGCGCGCCGCGTCGATGAGGATCTTGATCGTCATCAGCGGGTCGCCGTTGGCCGCCTGTGCCAGCGTCTGTGGTGCGACCTCGCCGCCGGCAGCCTCGGCCTCGGCCAGGTCGGCGATGTCGGCGGCGGTGCTTGCCAGCACCGGGATCTCTGCGTCACGCAGGCAGGCCGTCCAGGCGGCCAGATCGGGCAAGGCGGAGTTCAGCATGGCAGGACGGGCGTAGGGACAACGGGACATAGGCCGGCACGGGCCGGCGCCGGGAATTGATCTGCGTCGTGCTGGACGCGGATCGGCCGCCCTAGCATGCGCGGCCCCCGGCCTGCATGACTGTGCGCCCTGGCCGTTCGCGGTGATCCTTGCAAGCAAGGGGCCGGGGCGGGCCAGTTCTCGCGTTGCAGCGGTCCGGGCACCGGCCGCACTGTCAGGCCGGTGGCTGGCGACCCGGTGCATGATGCACCGTCCGTCGCCTGTAGGCAGCCTGCCGATTCCACCCATGAGCGTCCAGAGCCAGATCCTGATCCGCACCATCCGACCGCTGCAGCCCCTGGGCTGGCTGGAGCGTGCCTGGCATGACATCCGCCTGACCCCGGCGCTCAGCTTCGGCCACGGTGCGGCACTGGCCGCGTTCGGCGGCCTCATGCTGCTGGTGGCGCATCACCGCTTCTGGGTGCTGGCTGGCGCGTTGTCGGGTTTCCTGCTGGTGGCGCCCATCCTGGCCACCGGCCTGTACGCGATCAGCCGAGCACTCGAGCGCGGCGAGCCGGTCGGCGTGGGCACGGTCTGGCGCGTCTGGCGCTCGTTCGACCGGCGGCTGATGCTCTTCGGCGCGCTGCTGGCGCTGGCCGGCACGGGCTGGGTCGTCACCTCGGCCGCGCTCATCACGCTGTTCGCGCCGGCACCGGTGGCCATGCCGGCCGACTTCCTGCGCGTGGTGGTGGCCGACACCCGCGGCTGGCTGTTCGAGGTCTGGCTGGCGCTGGGCGGGCTGCTCGCCGCGCCGGTGTTCGCCTCCACCGTGGTGGCGCTGCCGCTGCTGCTGGACCGCGACATCCGTGTGCTCGACGCCGTGCTGGCGAGCTGGCGCGTGGTGATGGACAACCCCGTGCCCATGGCCGTGTGGGCCGCGCTGGTGATGGGGTTCTGCCTGCTGGGCCTGGGTGCCGCGCTGATGGGCCTGGTGTTCGTGATCCCGATGCTGGGACACGCGAGCTGGTACGCCTACCGCGACCTGGTCGACGCCAGTGCCCTGCCCCTGATGCAACGCTGATGCACCCCTGACATAGCGCTGAAAAGATTCGACGATGTTTGGTTATACGGAAGAACAGCTGGCGCAGTTCGGCCTCACGGTGGGGGTGAGTGCCTTCATCCTCTACATGCTGTTCATCATCGCCAACCTGGCGCGCGAGGCCAAGGCGGGGCGTTTCGGCACCTTCGTGCTCTTCGTCGTGCTGGCCTTCGGCATGCTGGGCTTCGTGGCCAAGAGCGTGATCGCCTGGCTGCTCGACATGTGAGGCAGGCACACGCCGCCCGAGCTGGCGCCGCGGGCTGCTACAGGACGATCTTCACCATCGGGTGCGTCGACAGGGTGCGGTAGAGCTCGTCGAGCTGCTCGCGGCTGGTGGCCGTGACGGTGATGGTGATGCCCAGGTAGTTGCCGCCCTTGCTGGGGCGTCGCTCGACCGTGGCGGCGTCGAAGCCGGGGTCGAACTGCTGTGCCACGCGCGTGATGGCCTCGACGAAGCCGGGCACGGCCGCGCCCATCACCTTGATGGGGAAGGCGCTCGGATAGGTGATGAAGGACTGGTCTGGCGGGATGTCCACGGCCGGCTCCGGTACGTGCAGGCGTGCTGCGGCTTACTTGATGAACAGGCGGAAGCTGTCCCACAGGCGGCCGAAGAAACCAGCCTGGGCCACCTCCTCCAGCACGACCATGGGCACCTCGGCCACGACGCGCTCGCCGCTGGTGACCTTGAGCGTGCCGACCTGCTGGCCGGCGGCCAGCGGCGCCAGCAGCGGGTCGGTGCGGGTGACGGCGGTCTTGAGCTGGGCACCTTCGCCGCGCCCCACCACCACCACCACCGGCGTGCGCGAACCGACCGGCGCGGTGGGCTTGGCGCCCTTCCACACCGGCGCGCTCAGCACCGCCTGGTTGGCGTCGAACAGCCGGACCGCGTCGGTCGAGGCGTAGCCCCAGTTGAGCAGCTTGTGCGCCTCGGTGGCGCGTGCTTCCTTGCTGGCCGCGCCCAGCACCACGGCGAGCAGGCGGCGGTTCGTGCCGGGGGCGCCGGGGTTGTCGCGCCTGGCGGTGGCGATCAGGCAGTAGCCAGCGGCGTCGGTGTAGCCGGTCTTCAGGCCGTCCACTGTCGGGTCGCGCCACAGCAGCAGGTTGCGGTTCTGCTGCGGGCGCTTGATGTTGTAGGCGAACTCGCGCATCGAGTAGTAGCGCATGTCGCCCGGGAAGTCGCGCAGCAGCCGGCTGGCCAGGATGGACAGCTCGCGCGCCGTGCTGACATGGCCGGCGGCCGGCAGGCCCTCGGGGTTGCGGAAGCTGGTCGACTTCAGGCCGAAGGCCTGCGCCTGGCGGTTCATCAGCTCGACGAAACCCTCCACCGTGCCGCCCACGGCCTCGGCCAGGGCGACGGTGGCGTCGTTGCCGCTGATGACGATCATGCCCTTGACCAGGTCCTCGACCTTCACCTTGCTGCCGACCTGGATGAACATGCGCGACGCGTCGGTCATGCCGGTGCGCCAGGCGCGTTCGGAGATGGTCAGCTCCTGGTCGAGGGTGAGCTTCTTGTCCTTCAGCGCCTGGAAGACCAGGTAGGCCGTCATCAGCTTGGTGAGCGAGGCCGGCTCGACCGAGGCATCGGGCTCGCGCGCGGCCAGCACCTGGCCCGCCGTCACGTCCAGCAGCAGCCAGGCACGTGCGGCCACCTCGGGCGGCTGGGGCTGGGCGCCGGCCGGGTCGGCCAGGGCCGCCAGCAGCAGGCTGAGGAACACGGCGCTCAGGCGCGCCAGCAGACGGTGGGGCAGGCTCATCGGGGTGGCGGTCATGGGCGGTAGCGGTCGCGGAAGTGGAGGCGAGGCAGGGCTGCGCAGGGCGTCAGCGCCAGCTTCGCACGATGAGTTCACGCAGCTGCGTCAGCTGGCCGTGGAAGAAATGGCCCACGCCGGGCATGACGATGACGGGCAGCTGCTGCGGGCGGGCCCAGTCCAGCGTGGCGGACAGGGGCACGACGTCGTCGGCCTCGCCGTGGATGACCACGCTGTCGGCCGGCACCGGCGCCGGCGTGGCACGCTGGGTGGACGGCCCGACCAGCAGCAGGCGTGCGGCTGGCTGGCCCTGCTCGGCCAGGCGTGCCGCCGCCAGGGTGGTGACGTAGGCGCCGAACGAGAAGCCGCCCAGCACCAGCGGCATGCCGGCCTGGCGCTGGTGGGCGACCACGGCGAGCAGGTCGTCGGCCTCGCCGCGGCCCTCGTCATGCACACCGGCCGTGCCGCCGACGCCGCGGAAGTTGAAGCGCAGCACCTCGTGGCCCAGCGCCAGGAAGGCGCGCGCCATGGTCTGCACCACCTTGTTGTCCATGGTGCCGCCGAACAGCGGGTGCGGATGAGCCAGCACGGCCAGGCCGCGCGGCGGCAGCGCGCCGGCGGGCGGGCTGTCCAGGGCGCACTCGATGGCGCCGGCCGCGCCGGGGATGACGATCTTTCGGGTATGGGCGTTCATCTTGCAGGAGCCGGGCAGGCCGGGGTGATGAGGCCGGGGCGCCCGGGGCGGCGTTCGGCCCGGGCGGCGTGTGGGGTCGCGGGTGCGGTGCGCGCCGCGCCTCAGCGGCCCACGTCGGGCGGCAGCAACAGACGCTCGACCACCTCGCCGCGCTTGAGATGACGGTCGACGATCTCGTCGATGTCGCTCTTGTCGACGAAGGTGTACCAGGTCGCCTCGGGGTAGATCACGGCGACCGGCCCGCCCGCGCAGCGGTCCAGGCAACCGGCCTTGTTCACTCTCACCTTGCCCGGGCCGGCCAGGCCGTCGGCCTTGACGCGGGCCTTGCAGTGGTCGAAGGCGGCCTGTGCGTCATGCTCGGCGCAGCTGGCTTCGCCGTTGCTGCGCTGGTTGAGGCAAAAGAAGACGTGGCGCTCATAGTAACTGCTCATGGCCGGCATTGTAGAAGTCGGCCACATCGCGCGGGCCGATCACCTGGCCCTTCGGTCAGCGCCGCTGGGTGGCGCGCGTGAGCAGGAAGGCCAGCGCCGCCCAGGGCCACAGCCAGCCCACCCACTGCGCCAGACCGTGGAAGCGGATGAAGTGGCCCTGCTCCCAGGCCTGCAGGCTCAGGGCGAAATACGGGTCGGCGCCGAGCTGGTTGACCAGCACGATCTGCGTCGTCAGCGCCACCAGGCCCAGCGCCGCCAGGCCGCGGTGCGGCAGCGCGCCCAGCACGACGCCCAGCAGCAGCGCCAGCACCAGCCCGGGCAGCACCGGCGCCGAGATCCAGGCCAGCGCGTGTTCCGGCCCGAAGTTGAGCGCTGTCGACAAGGTCGACGCCAGCCCGCCCACCAGCAGGCCCAGTGCCAGCAGGATGAGGCGCTGGCCGAAACGCCTGACCATCTCGTAACCCACGAAACACGGCGCCAGCGCGCCCAGCATCACGACCAGCAGTTCGCTGGCCGGGCTCAGGCGCGCCTCGGGGTCGGTCGCGGGCAGCCAGTCGGCGTAGTCGGTGTGGGCCAGGAAGTCGTTCAGCGACGCGGCCAGCAGGCTCAGGCCCTGGCCCAGGCCGTAGGGCAGGGGGGGCGGAAACAGCAGGGCCACCGGCCAGGACAGCAGCAGCGCCAGCCCGATGGGGCCGTGCGGCACGAACCAGTGATCGCGCCAGCGCTGCCAGCGTGCCAGCCAGCCCAGCCTCGCCGCCAGCAGTGCCAGGCAGGCACCGGCGCCGGCGCCCACGGTGTTCATGCCCCAGTCGATGCGCGAGGGCGCACGCAGCGGCAGCACGGTCTGGGTCAGCTCCATGGCCAGCGACAAGGCGCTGGCCAGCAGCAGGGCGCGGCTGGCGGCCTCGACCGGCTGGTCGCCGCGGCGCAGCCAACCCAACGCGGTGAGCAGGCCCAGCGGCAGGTAGCCGCCGAAGTTGGCCCACAGGTCGAAGCGCGACGAATGCGTGACCGGCAGCCACAGCCGCGTGAGGTCGGCGCTCCAGTCAGGGTGGGGCGGCCAGCGCCAGCCGGTGAAGGGATGCAGCGAGGCCCAGACGATCAGGCCGAACCAGACCCAGGCCAGCGGCCAGGCGGAGGATCTCGGCTGGCCCATGGCGCAATCGGCGGCTCAGAAGGGCTTGAAGACCACCAGGATGACGATGGCGGCGAACAGCAGCACCGACACCTCGTTGTAGACCCGGTACCAGCGGTGGCTGCGCTGGTTGGCCGAGGCCTCGAAGCGCTTGAGGATGGCACCGTTGACATGGTGGAAGCCGATCGCGCCCACCACGAAGGCCAGCTTGGCGTGCATCCAGCCGCTGCCCGGCCCCTTGCCGATGCCGATGCCCAGCCACAGCCACAGGCCGGTGGCCAGGGCGATGAGCATGATGAGGGTGGCGAACTTCTGCAGCTTGCGCGCCATGAGCAGCAACCGCTCGCGTTCGGCGCGGCTGTCGTCCGCCACCATGGCCAGGTTCACGAAGATGCGCGGCTGGTAGAACAGCCCGGCGAACCAGCTGGCGATGAAGATGATGTGCAGGGTCTTGGCCCAGAGGTAGGGGTTGTCCATCGGCACATCATACGGAGCCGTCTGCAGTGGCGCAGCCACCACAGGCCGGCTCCTGCAGGCAGCTTACTTGGACGCGGCGGCGTCGGCCTGGCACTTCTTGACGAAGCTGTTCTTGGCCGCGCCGGCCAGCTTCTTCTCGGTGGCCATGGCGTCGCAGCTGGCGGCAGGCTTGGCGGCGGCGGCGTCCTTCTCGCACTTCTTGACGAAGCTGCTCTTGGCGGCGCCGGCAAGTTTCTTCTCGGTGGCTTGTTCGTCGCAGGAAGCGGCATGGGCCACGCCGGTGCAGACGGTCAGGGCGATCAGGGCAAACAGAGCACGCATGGGATATGTCCTTGTGGAGCAGTGGGGGCTGGGCTGGGCCGGGGCGGATGCCCGCGGCGCGGGCAGTGTAGGGCGGGGGGGCGGCCTGCGCAGCCGGCACTTCCCCAGGGTCAGAGGATGCGGCGCGGGTGGGCCATGGCCTCGTGCGCGGCATGCAGGCGGCGCACCAGCACGCGGATGAAGGCCTCGTCGAACAGGTGGCGGCAGGCCGGGCTCAGCCGCCCGAGCGTGTCGGGTGTGAAGGAGATGGCGGTGGCATCCTCGGTGACGATGACGTCGGTGCTGTGGCGGCGCAACTCGGGGCTGGGCGCCAGGTAGGCCATCTCGCCCACCGAGGTGCCCGCGCCCAGGTGGGCGACGCGCCGGCCCTCGCGGTACACCTCGACCGCGCCGGCGGCGATGATGTGGAAGGTGCGGCCTTCCTCGCCCTTGGTGTACAGGGCGTGGCCGACCGGGAAGCGCTGCCAGCGGGCCCGGTGCACCACCTCCCACAGGGCGACGTCGCCGAAGGTCGAGAAGAAGTCGAGTGCACGCAGCAGGTTGAAGCGCTCGGAATCGAGCACGTTCTGCAGCGCGCCGCGCGGCACATGGTGCTTGGTGATCAGGCTGGCCAGCGCCTCGCCGAAGGCGTCCCAGCTCGGGTAGCGCGCCTTGGCCTTCTTGGCCAGGGCGTGCTGCACGACCTCGTCGAGCGCCTCGCTCACGCCCGCGCGCGTGCCCACCAGGCTGGGCGGCTGGGCGTTGCAGATCTGGTGCATGACCGAGGCCTGGCTGGGCCCGTCGAAGGGGGGCGCACCGGCGATCAGGTGGTAGAGCACCGCGCCGAGCGAATAGATGTCGGCGCGGCAGTCGAGCAGGCTGCCGTCGAGCTGCTCGGGCGACATGTAGGCCAGCGAGCCCACGCGGTGGATCTGGGTGGCGTCCGAGGCCAGGTTCAGGGCGCTGCCGAAGTCGCTGATCTTGACGTCGGTGACCACGCCGGCGCGCTCGACCGCCAGGATGTTGGCCGGTTTCACATCCCGGTGCACCAGGCCCTGGCGGTAGCAGTAGCTCAGCGCCATGGCGCACTTGAAGCCGATCTCGACGATCTGCTCGAGCGGCAGCAGCTGGCCGGGCTGGCAATAGGTGCGCAGCGTCGTGCCGGCCACGTACTCCATCACCAGGTAGGGGCCGACCGGGTCGGGCACGGCGTCGAAGATCTGCACCACGTTCGGGTGGTTCAGGCGTCCGGCCAGCGCGGCTTCGGAGGCGAAGAAGCGCGCGAAGGTCGCGCCCTCGTCGACATCGCCCAGCATGTTGGCGCGCACGCGCTTGACCGCGACCTCGCGCTCGTTGAAGGCGTCGTGGCACAGGAACACCTCGCTGGTCGTGCCTTCACCCAGGCGGCGGATGACGCGGTACTTGCCGATGCGCAGCGGCAGGTCCGGGTCGAGATCGACAGGCATGGTCTTGACCATAGGTAGGCTGGATTCTCGCGGTGGGGGACGGATTCGCGGCAGGCAGGGTCTGCCGCGGATGGTCCGTACCCTAGCCCTAAAATGCCTTGATGATCGAAGCAAAAGAGCAGCTCCAGGCTGCGCTGAACGAGGCTCTGGCCACCCTGGCGCCCGGCGCGGCGCACAACGCGGTGCTGGAAAGCCCGCGCCAGGCCAGCCACGGTGACCTGGCCATCACCGCGGCCATGCAGCTGGCGCGCACCCTCAGGAAGAATCCGCGCGAGGTTGCCCAGACCCTGGTGCAGACGCTGCAGGCCCTGCCGGCGGTGCAGCGCTGGGTGGCGGGCATGGACATCGCCGGGCCGGGTTTCATCAATCTGCGGCTGCACGCCGCGGCGCGCCAGCAGGTGGTGAGCGCCATCCGTGCGGCGGGCGACCGTTACGGGCTGAAGGCGCCCGACGCGCGCAAGGTGCTGGTGGAATTCGTCTCCGCCAACCCGACCGGCCCGCTGCACACCGGTCACACCCGTCAGGCCTGCCTGGGCGACGCCATCTGCAACCTGCTGGCCAGCCAGGGCTGGCAGGTCAGCCGCGAGTTCTACTACAACGACGCCGGCGTGCAGATCGCGACCCTGGCCAACTCGGTGCAGGCGCGGCTGAAGGGTTTCAAGCCCGGCGAGCCCGGCTGGCCCGAATCGGCCTACAACGGCGACTACATCGCCGACGTGGCCAACGATTTCGCGGCCAAGGCGACGGTGCACGCCGACGACCGCGAGTACACCGCCTCGGGCGACACTGACGACCTGGACAGCATCCGCCAGTTCGCCGTGGCCTATCTGCGCCACGAGCAGGACCTGGACCTGAAGGCCCTGGGCGTGCAGTTCGACCACTACTACCTCGAATCGAGCCTGTACAGCAGCGGCCGGGTCGAGGACGCGGTGGGCCGCCTGGTCGCCGCCGGCAAGACCTACGAGGACGGCGGCGCGCTGTGGCTGAAGAGCACCGACTACGGTGACGACAAGGACCGCGTGATGCGCAAGTCCGACGGCACGTTCACGTATTTCGTGCCCGACGTGGCCTACCACCTGGCCAAGTACGAGCGCGGCTACACCAAGGCCATCAACATCCAGGGCGGCGACCATCACGGCACCATCGCGCGTGTGCGCGCCGGCATCCAGGCCGCCGGCGCCGGTGTGCCCGAGGGCTACCCCGACTACGTGCTGCACAAGATGGTGACCGTGATGCGCGGCGGCGAGGAGGTCAAGATCTCCAAGCGCGCCGGCAGCTACGTCACCCTGCGCGACCTGGTCGAGTGGACCGGCCGCGACGCGGTGCGCTTCTTCATGCTCAGCCGCAAGGCCGACACCGAGTTCGTGTTCGACATCGACCTGGCGCTCAAGGCCAACGACGAGAACCCGGTGTTCTACGTGCAGTACGCCCACGCGCGCATCTGCTCGGTGCTGGCCCGCTATGTCGACGAGCACCAGGGCGACCTGGCCACGCTGGGCGACGCCGACCTGGGCCTGCTGACCGAGGCGACCGAGTTCGTTCTCATGAACAAGCTGTCGACCTACCCGGAGATGCTGACCGCCGCGGCCGCCGACCTGGCGCCGCACGATGTCGCGTTCTACCTGCGCGACCTGGCGGCGCACTACCACAGCTACTACGGTGCGGTGCGCTTCCTCGACGGTGCGGCCGAGCCGATGCGCGCGCGCATGGCCCTGCTGGCCGCCACCGCCCAGGTGCTGCGCAACGCGCTGGCCGTGCTGGGCGTGAGTGCACCGGTGAAGATGTGATGGCGTCGCGTGGTGGCGCCGATGGATCAAGCGGCGGCAGCGCGGCGCACCGTGCCGCTGCCGACCTGGAGGTGACGAGATGGTGTCTGGCATGAAGGGTCAACGCGGCGGTTTCGCCATCGGCCTGGTCGTGGGCGTGCTGATCGGGCTGGCGCTGGCGCTGGCCGTGGCGGTCTACGTCACCAAGGTGCCGGTGCCCTTCGTGGACAAGGTGCCGCAGCGCAACGCCGGCCAGGAAGCCGCCGATGCCGAGAAGAACCGCAACTGGGATCCGAATGCGCTGCTGGCCGGCAAGGCCGGCGCTCGCAGTGCGTCGGGTGTGCTGGAAGCCGCGCCGGCTGCAGCCTCGGCTGCGCCTGCCGTGGTGAGCGAGGCTGCTCCGCGGGCCTCGGGCGCCGGCGCAGCACCAGCCAGTGCCGTCGCGGCGAGTGGGCCGGCCGATGCCGGCAATCCGTTCATCGTGCAGGTCGGTGCCTATGCGCGTGCCGAGGATGCCGACCAGCAGCGCGCCAAGCTCTCGATCACCGGCCTGATCGCCAAGGTGAGCGAGCGCGACCCGGCCGGCAAGGTGGTGTACCGTGTGCGGCTGGGGCCCTACGCCAGCCGCGAGGAAGCCGACGCCGCACGTGAACAGGCCGTGACCGCCGGTTATGCCGAGGCGACCGTGATGCGTGCGGGCCGTTGAGCAGGTCGGCCTCCCACCTGAGGCGGGCAGCCGGGTTCGCCAACCTTCGGCCAGCCGTTGAGTGCGACGGTCGCCCCCCAGGGCTGGTGTGCGCCGCGCGGCGGTCCCGGCCGTTGAACTGTGGCGGCCGGGCCGGATCCACCGGCATCCACAGCCTCATCCCTCTACTGAAAGGAAGCTCCCCGTGAAGCGTCGTGATTTCATCAGCAGCAGTGCTGCCCTGTGCCTGGCGGGCGTGGCGGGCCAGGCCTCGGCGCAGGACTTTGCCGAGGGCAAGCACTACCGCACCCTGGCTCAGCGCCTGCCCACCAGCGTGCCGGCCGGCAAGATCGAACTGGTCGAGTTCTTCTGGTACGGCTGCCCGCACTGCAATGCCTTCGAGCCGGTGCTCAGCGCCTGGGTCAGGAAGCTGCCCGCCGACGTGGTCTTCCGCCGCGTGCACGTGGCCTTCCGCCCGGCCTTCGAGCCACAGCAGCGCCTGGCCGCTACGCTGGAAAGCCTGGGCATCATCGAGCAGTACCAGGCCAAGATCTTCCACGCCATCCATGCCCAGGGCATCAAGCTCGACCGGCCTGAGCAGATCATCGAGTTCATGGCCAGCCAGGGCGTGGACAAGGCCAAGTTCGTCGAGATGTACGGCTCCTTCGGCGTGCAGAGCAAGGTGCGCCAGGGCAAGCAGCTGGCCGAGGCCTTCAAGGTCGACGGCGTGCCGGCGCTGGGCATCAACGGGCGTTTCTACACCTCGCCCTCGATGGCCGGCGGCGAGGACAGGCCCGAGTCCGAGGGCCACACCGCCGTGCTGGCGCTGACCGATCAGCTGCTGCAGCGCATCCGCAAGGGCGGTTGAGGCCGCCGCGGCGCTCCTGGCGCGCAGCGGGGCGCTGCGGCGCCTGCGGGTGTCGCGATCGCGCCACTCGACCCATGTGCAGTGATCAGGGTTCGCCCGGGGGCTACAATTTTCTGCAATTTCCATGCCTTCAGCCCCGAGCCTACCCCACCTCATGTTGCAGCTTTTCCGCGATCCTGCCCTGGCTCTGCTCCTGGTCGGCCTGACCGCGGCAGCCCCGGCACGTGCTGAGCGGGCCGATCGCGAGATGCCGCTGGAGATCGATGCCGGCCAGGTGCGCATCGACGGCAAGCGCAAGGTGCGCACGCTCAGCGGTGGTGTCGAGATCCGCCGTGGCAGTCTGCTCATCCGCGCCCAGCAGATCGAGTTGCGCGAGACACCCGACGGTGAGGTGGCCGTGGCACTGGGGAGCGCCGGTGTGCCGGCGAGCTTCCGGCAAAAGCGCGACGGCGTCGACGAACTGGTCGAAGGCCAGGCCATGCGCATCGACTACGACAGTGCGAGCGAGACCCTGAAGCTCGACCATTCCGCCCAGCTCAAGCGCTGGATGGGCACCCGGCTGGCCGAGGACCTGAGCGGCCAGACCATCGTCTATGACCATGCGCGCGACACCTTCGAGGTGAACGGCGGCGCGGCCGGCAGCCCGGCCGGCAGCAGCGGCGACGGCAGCGGGCGCGTGCGCGCAGTGGTGGCGCCACGCAGCGGGTCGCCCGCAAGGGCGCCGGCCCGGCCGGCCTCTGCCGTGCGGGCTGCGGAGCCACGCTGAGATGGCAGCCATGCCTCACGCCAGCGTGGCCCCGGCGATGCCGCCGGTCGGGGGTACGCCACCGGCACGGCAGCTGGTCGCCACCGGGCTGCAGAAGTCCTATGGTGCGCGCAAGGTGGTCAAGGACGTGCACCTGGCTGTCGGCCCGGGCGAGGTGGTCGGCCTGCTGGGCCCCAACGGCGCGGGCAAGACGACCAGCTTCTACATGATCGTCGGCCTGGTGCGGGCCGACGCCGGCAGCATCAGCATCGACGGCACGGCGGCCGAGCGCCTGCCCATCCACCGTCGCGCGCGACTGGGCCTGTCCTACCTGCCGCAGGAGGCGTCGATCTTCCGCCGCCTGACGGTGGAGGAGAACATCCGCGCCGTGCTGGAACTGCAGCAGGACGAGGCCGGCCGGGCCTTCGGCACCACACGCATCGAGCAGCAGCTCGAGACGCTGCTGGCCGACCTGTCGATCGACCAGCTGCGCGCCAGCCCGGCGCTGGCGCTGTCGGGCGGCGAACGCCGCCGGGTCGAGATCGCGCGCGCCCTGGCCACGCAGCCGCGCTTCATCCTGCTCGACGAGCCGTTCGCGGGCGTCGACCCGATCGCCGTGATCGAGATCCAGCGCATCATCGGTTTCCTCAAGGCACGCGGCATCGGCGTGCTGATCACGGACCACAATGTGCGCGAGACGCTGGGCATCTGCGACCGCGCCTACATCATCAGCGAAGGCCGCGTGCTGGCCGAAGGCACGCCCGGAGCGATCGTGGACAACGCCGACGTGCGCAAGGTCTATCTCGGTGAACATTTCCGCATGTAGCCACAGGACGAAGCACTGAGCATGAAACCGTCCTTGCAAGTCCGGCTGTCGCAGCACCTGGCACTCACGCCCCAGCTGCAGCAGTCCATCCGCCTGCTGCAGCTGTCCACCCTGGAACTGCACCAGGAAGTCGAGCAGATGCTCGAACAGAACCCCTTCCTGGAGGCACTGGAAGAGGTACCCGTGGCCGACGCCCCGGCGCCTGCCGAACCCACGCGCGAACAGGCCACCGCGGCCGACGACAGCTGGGACAGCGCCCAGTCCGATGGCGGCGGAGCCGGGCCGGGTGCCGGCAACAGCGACTTCGGCGATTCCGTTATCGGACCCGGTGGCGATGCGGGCGGAGATGCCGGCGGCGACGGCGGCAGCGGCAGCGGCGGCGACGTCGACGGCGCGGTCAGCATCGACAAGCTCGACTTCAGCGCCGCCGACCACGACTGGGAAAGCGGCGGCGACCGTGACGATTTCGAGGCCGGTGGCGACACCCGCACCCGCAACGGTGCGCTGGAAGACGATGACAGCGACTGGAGCGAGCGCAACAGCGTGGCCGACTCGCTCACCGAGCACCTGCGCCGCCAGCTGCTGGGCATGCGCCTGGACGAGGACGACCAGCTGCTGGTCGAGGCCCTGATCGATTCGCTCAACGAGGACGGCTATCTGGCCGACAGCCTGGACGACATCGCCGAACGCCTGATGCAGGGCCGCGATGAAGCCGGCGACGAGCTGCTGCTGCTGCGCGAGGAGCTGCTGGAGCGGCTGCGCTGCGCGCTGGCCTGGCTGCACAGCCTGGAGCCCAGCGGCGTGGGCGCGCGCGACCTGTCCGAATGCCTGTGCCTGCAGTTGCGTGAACTGCCCGAGAGCGCCGACCAGCGCGTGGCGCTGCTGATCTGCCAGAAGCATCTGGACATCCTGGCGCGACGCGACATGAAGAAGCTCGTCAGCGCCACCGGGGCGGACGAGGAGCTGATCCGCGAGGCGCAGAGCCTGATCCTGTCGCTGGAGCCCAAGCCGGGGCGGCGCTTCGCCAAGGCCGAGGCCAACATCGTCGTGCCCGACGTGATCGTGCAGAAGGCCGGGCGGGGCTGGAAGGTCGTGCTCAACCCCGACGTGATGCCCAAGCTGCGCATCAACGACATGTACGCCCAGGTGCTGCGCCAGCACCGCTCGAACAACCGCGGCAACAACGGCGCGGACGGTGGCGCCGGCCTGTCGGCACGGTTGCAGGAGGCACGCTGGTTCGTCAAGAACATCCTGCAGCGCTTCGACACCATCCAGCGCGTCAGTCAGGCCATCGTCGAGCGCCAGAAGGGATTCCTCACCCACGGCGAGATCGCCATGAAGCCGCTGGTGCTGCGCGAGATCGCCGACGAGCTGGGCCTGCACGAGAGCACCATCTCGCGCGTTACCACGGCCAAGTACATGAACACGCCCTTCGGCACCTTCGAGCTGAAGTACTTCTTCGGCAGCTCGCTCAACACCGAGGCCGGCGGCAACGCCAGCTCCACGGCGGTGCGTGCGCTGATCAAGCAGTTCATCTCGGCCGAGGACGTCAAGAAGCCGCTGTCGGACAGCCAGCTCAGCACCATGCTGGAGGAGCAGGGCATCCAGGTGGCGCGCCGCACGGTGGCCAAGTATCGCGAGGCGCTCAAGATCGCGCCGGCCAACCTGCGCAAGTCGATCTGAGGCGGAACCAGGCCGGCTGAAGACGAGCCGGCGCAGTGCCGCTGGTCCGCGGTGACAGGTGCTGCGCCTCAGCAGGCCGCAATCACGCCGCGCTTGGCCAGCAGTGCGCGTGCCACGCGCGAGCCGTTGGGCTTGCCCAGGGTCTGGCAGATGGCGTGGCCGGCGTCGACCAGGGCGTCCAGCTCGACCCCGGTGCGGATGCCCAGGCCGTGCAGCAGGTAGACCACGTCCTCGGTGGCCACGTTGCCGGTCGCACCCTTGGCATAGGGACAGCCACCCAGGCCGGCCACGCTGGTGTCGAACACGTGCAGGCCCAGCTGCAGGCTGGCATGGATATTGGCCAGCGCCTGGCCGTAGGTGTCGTGGAAGTGGCCACTCACCTCTGACAGCGGATAGTGCCTGAGCGCACGTTCCAGTGCCGCCTGCACCTTGCGCGGCGTGCCCACACCGATGGTGTCGGCGATGCCGACGTGCTGCACGCCGATGTCCTTCAGGCCGACCACCACGCGTTCCACCTCGTCCGGGCTCACCTCGCCCTGGTAGGGGCAGCCCACGCTGCAGGACACGGCGCCGCGCACCTTCACGCCGGCGGCCCGCGCCGCCGCCACCACCGGCGCGAAGCGCTCGATGCTCTCGGCGATGCTGCAGTTGATGTTCCTGCGGCTGAAGGCCTCGCTGGCGGCGGCGAAGACGACGATCTCGTCCGGCCGGCTGGCCTGGGCCGTTTCCCAGCCTTTCAGGTTGGGGGTGAGCACGCTGTAGCGCACGCCCGGCAGGCGGGTGATGCCCGCCATGACCTCGGCGTTGTCGGCCATCTGCGGCACCCACTTGGGGCTGACGAAGCTGGTGACCTCGATCTCGCGCAGGCCGGCCGCCTGCAGACGGTGCACGAGCGCGATCTTGTCGGCCGCGGGCACGGGACGGGCTTCGTTCTGCAGGCCGTCGCGGGGGCCGACCTCGACCAGGGTGACGTGTTCGGGGAGCTTCATCGGGTGTCTCGACAGGGGTGTCCGGACCGGCTGAGCATGACCGGTCCGGTGGTGTGATGCAGCGCCGTGACGCAGGCCACAACGCTTTCAGTTTGAAGCAATTTTGCGTGTTTGCCGGGGTGACGCCACACGCCGGGTGCATGGAGGATGTCATCCGTCAGCTTCGGGAGCTTGCATCATGAACCACAACAACCAACGGACCACCCCAGATACCTCGCCCGCACCGCTGTTGCAGGACACCAGCCGCCTGGTCCTGGCCACGCGCATCCACGACCTGCTGCTGCGCGAGATGGGGCAGGACGTCGACATCGCCCTCATGCTCGGTCCGCAGGAATACGCGCGTGCCGTGCTCAGCCTGTGCCGTTCCTGCGGCAGCGCCATGCTGGCTGACCTGGCCCATCAGTTCGACCGCCTGAGCGCTGCCGAGGTGCGCAGCGAACGCGCCGCCCAGCAGCAGCGCATCGCCGGCAGCCCGCTGCGTGCCATGCTGGGCCTGGCCGCGCGCCGGGCCTTCCACCTGGCCTGAGACCCGGCGGCACGGACACTGCAACGACCGGGCCTGGTCAGTCCAGACCGATGCGGGGTGACTGGTCCAGCCAGGCCGCCAGCTGGGCCTTGCGGTCATTGCCCCAGAACGGTTCGCCGTCGACGATGACATAGGGTGCACCGAACACGCCGGCCGCGATGGCAGCCTCGTTCTCGGCCCGCAGCGCGTCTTTCCAGCGTGGGTCGCCCCAGACCTGCGGGGCGTCGAGGATGCCGAAATCCTGTGCCAGTTCGGCCAGGTCGTCGGGCCTGCTCAGGTCCACGCCGCGGGTGAAGTAGGCACGCAGTCCGCAGCGCGCCCACTGCTTGGCGCGTTCGGGGTCGGTGGCGGCCAGGTGGCAGTACAGCCGCGCGGCGTTGTGCGTGGCGATCGGGAAGGTCGCCGGCTGCACATAGGGCACGCCCTCGAAACGCGCCGAGCGGACGAAGTCGCGCATCACGTAGTCGCGCTTGAGCGGATAGGCCACCGGGCTGCGCAGCTCGGCGGCCTGGAAGGTCACGCCCAGCAGGATGGCGTGCCAGCGCACGCTGCGGCCGTGGCGCGCGGCCAGGGCGTCGATCCACTCCGAGGCGATGTAGGAATAGGGCGAGGAGAAGTCGAACCAGAAGTCGACCGGGGCCTTGGTGTTCATGCCGCCGAGGTTACAAACCAGAATCCCTGCGCGCAGCAGGTCTATCCCCGTGTGTGGCGTGGCAGCGACCCCGGGATGGTGCACCGCGGTCGGCCAGGCGCTGCAAGGCCGCGGGCTCGCCGCACTTTTGCGTACCCGGGCCGGCCCGCGGCCTGCAAGCAGGCAGGATGGTGGCATGAACCTGCTTCCCCCGGTCGATACCGTCTGGCCCGAACTGCTGGCCTGCCTGCTGGCCCTGGCCGTCGCCCTGTGTTTCCGGCCCTGGGCCACCCTGCGTGCCGCTTCCCTGCAGAACCCCTGGCTGGCGTCATTGGTGCTGCTGCCCTGGTGGTGGGCGGTGCAGCGTCTGCTGCCGGCCGAGCTGCCGCTGCAGCTTTCGGGCGCCTGCCTGCTGGTGCTGATGTTCGGCTGGCCGCTGGCCGTCGTCAGCCTGCTGCCCATCGCCGCCGCGGGCGCCTGGCTGGCCGACGCCAACTGGCAGCAGGCCATCGTGCTGGCCTTCTGGAACGGCGTGCTGCCCGCCAGCCTGGCCCTGCTCATCGGCCTGGCGACGCGGCGCTGGCTGCCGCGCCATCTCTTCGTCTACATCCTGGCGCGCGGCTTTTTCGGCACCGCCCTGGCCAGCACCCTGGCCGGCCTGGCCTGGGTGGCCTGGCGCCCGCTGCCGCCGGGCAGCGACCTGGGCACCCTGGCCCTGGCCCATGCCCTGCTCGCCTGGGGCGAGGCCTTCGCCACCGGCGGCCTCACGGCCATCTTCGTGGCCTTCGTGCCGCAGTGGCTGCTGACCTACACCGATGCGCGCTACCTGCCGCGCGACCGGCCCTGAATGAAGCAAGGGCGACGGAGCCTGGCCCCATCGCCCCTGGTCTGACGTGGGTGTACCGGCCGTCGCGCCCGGTTCACGCCGGCCGGAAGCCGCGCCTGCTCACTTGTAGAGCGTCTGCGGCAGCCACAGGCCGATGGCCGGGAACATGTACAGCAGGAACAGCGCGAAGACCTGGATCGCCATGAAGGGCATCATGCCGGCGAAGATCTGGTTCAGCGTCACATGCCGTGGCGACACCCCCTTCAGGTAGAACGCCGCCATCGCCACCGGCGGGCTCAGGAAGGCGGTCTGCAGGTTCAGCGCCACCAGCAGGCCGAAGAACAGCGGGTCGACGCCGAACTTGGGCAGCAGCGGGATGAAGATGGGCATGAAGATCACGATGATCTCGGTCCATTCCAGCGGCCAGCCCAGGATGAAGATGATGAACTGCGACAGCAGCATGAACTGCAGCGTCGTCAGGCCCAGCGACAGCACCCAGCGCTCGATGATCTCCTGCCCGCCCAGCAGGGCGAAGGCGGCCGAGAAGATCGACGAGCCCACGAACAGCCAGCACACCATGGCGCTGGTCTTGGCGGTGAGGAAGGACGACTCCTTGATGATGCCGCCCAGCTCCTTGATCGTCTTCACCATCGGGCTGCCCGACTTGACCTGCCGCGCCGCCACATAACGGTAGGCGCCGGCCAGCACCACGCCACCGGCAGCGCCCACGGCCGCCGCCTCGGTGGGTGTGGCCAGGCCGAAGACGATGGAACCCAGCACCGCGATGATCATCACCGCCAGCGGGAAGAAGGACTGCAGCAGCATCTTGAAGATCTCGAGCCGCTGCCAGCTCATCAGCAGGTTGATCAGCAGCAGGCCGGCCATGCCCACGCCGAACACGATCCAGTACCAGGTGCCGGCCGGCACACGTTCCGCAGCGGGCGGCGGTGTCGCCGGCTTGGCGGGCACGGCCGCTGGCGCCGCGGCTTCAGCCACCGGGGCGGCGGCGCTGGCGGCGCCCGGCGGCTCGCTCAGGCCCTCGGCCGGCGGCTCCTTCAGGCCGCCGGACTCGCTCGGCGGCTCGGCCAGCCCGCCGCCCAGGCTGACGGGCTGCTCGTCGGCGGCGGCGAAGGAGCCACCCGCCTGCACCAGACCGCTGGTGTCGACCGCGTCCGCCGGGCGTGTCGCACCCACGTACATCACGCCCAGCAGGGCGACGATGGTGATGGCCGGCAGCAGGGACACGAACAGCTGGCCGGCCACCGCGCCCTTGGGCAGCGTGGGTGACTTCAGCGCGCGCAGCAGGCCGGTGATGGCGTTGCGGTTGCCGCCGGCCAGCGTCTGCGCCAGCGGCGGCAGGGTGACCATGCGGTCCTGCTCGGACAGCGGCGGCGCCAGGTGCGGCTTGAGCTTGGCGACCACGATGACGTAGCCCACGTACAGGCCAGCCAGCATGATGCCGGGGAAGAAGGCCCCGGCGTACAGCTTGACCACCGACACACCCGCCGTGGCACCGTAGACGATCAGCAGCACCGACGGCGGAATCAGGATGCCCAGGCAACCCCCGGCCGTGATGGCGCCCGCCGCCAGCTGCACGCCGTAACCGGCACGCAGCATGGCCGGCAGCGCCAGCAGGCCCATCAGCGTGACCACCGCACCGACGATGCCGGTGGCCGTGGCGAAGATGGCGCAGGTGACGATGGTGGCCACCGCCAGTGCGCCGGGCAGACGCGCCAGCGCCAGGTGCAGGCTCTTGAAGAGTTTCTCGATCAGGTTGGCGCGTTCGACCAGATACCCCATGAAGACGAACAGCGGAATGGCGATCAGCACGTCGTTGGACATCACCGAATACGCGCGCTGCACCATCAGGTCGAGAATCTGCTGGTTGGCCAGCGCCGGGTTGACGCTGCGGTAGGCGATCCAGCCGAAGAACACGCCCATGCCCATCAGCGTGAAGGCGGTGGGAAAGCCCAGCATGATGGCCACGACGATCAGCGCGAGCATCAGCAGCCCGAGCGAGCCGAGATCCTCGCGGTTCAGGTGGCCGTCGGCGAAATTCGACCAGGGCGTGTAGATCACCACCACGGTGAGGATGATCGCCATCAGCGAAAAGCCGAACCAGAGCTCCTTGCGTATCTTCATTTGTGCGCTCCTTGCTGCACGACGAACTGGTCGAGCTTGTCGATGTCCTCGTCCTTCACATGCACCATTTCCTTGAGTTTGTCGACGTCGACTTCCTCGACGTCCTGCTCGCGCGACGGCCATTCACCCTGCTGGATGCAGATGACGCAGCGGATGATCTCGACGACGCCCTGCAGCAGCAGGAAACCCCCGGCCAGCGGCAACACACTCTTGAAGTGATACAGCGGCGGGCCGTCGGCGGTGATGTTCGAGTGTTCGTTGATGGCCCACGATTCGGCCGCGAAGTAGTAACCCGCGTAGGTCATGGCGAACACGCCGGGTATGAAGAAGATGATGTACAGGATCAGGTCGATGGTGGCCTGGGTGCGTGGCTCGAAGAAGCCGTACAACACGTCGCCGCGCACATGGCCGGCCTTGGACAGCGTGTAGGCCCCGGCCATCATGAACAGCGTGCCGTACTGGATGATCATGGCGTCGAAGGCCCACGAGTGCGGGTGATCGAGCGCGTAGCGCGAGAACACCTCCCAGGTGATCATGAAGGTCAGCGCGACGATCAGCCAGGAGAATGCCTGGCCCACGAAGGTGCTGATCTTGTCGACGGTCAGCAGCAGTTTCTGCATGGTTTTGGCCTGCTCAAAATGAATCAGCCATCCGGACGGTGGCCCGGATGGCTGAATGGATAGCCCGGATCCGGTGAATTCGGGTCTGGTGCGCCTTACTTGGAAGCGAAGTAATGCGCCACGGCCATGCGACGGCTGACGTAGGTATCCTGGTCCCACTTCACGGCACGTTCGGCAAATGCCTTCTGCGAGGCCGCGATTTCCTTGAACAAGGGGTTTTCGGCCGACTTCTTGGCGATGATGTCATCCCACAGCTTGAGCTGGGCCTGCAGGATGGCGTCAGGCGTCTTGTAGAACTTGACCTTGTCCTTGCTCTGCAGCTCGATGTAGTCCTTGGAATAACGGTCGATCGCCTTCCACGACATGTCGGCCGACGAGGCTTCCACGGCGTTGGCGATGATGTTCTTCATCTTGTCCGGCAGGCCTTCGTACTTGTTCTTGTTGAACGTGATCTCGAAGGTCTCGGCGCTCTGGTGGTAGCTCTGCAGCATGCAGACCTTGGACACGTCCGGGAAGCCCAGGATGCGGTCCGAGGTGGCGTTGTTGAATTCGGCGCCGTCCAGCAGGCCGCGGTCCATGGCCGGCACGATCTCGCCGCCGGGCAGGGCGTTCACGGCCGCACCCATGGCGGTGAACAGGTCGATGGCCAGACCGTTGGTGCGGAACTTCAGGCCCTTGAAGTCGTCGGCCTTGGTGATGGGCTTCTTGAACCAGCCCAGCGGCTGCGTGGCCATCGGGCCGTACAGGAAGGACACCACGTTGCCGCCGATCGAGGCGTAGAGCTTGGCCAGCAGTTCCTTGCCGCCGCCGTACTTGTGCCAGGACAGCAGCATGTTGGCGTCCATGCCGAAGGCGGGGCCGGAATTCCACAGCGCCAGCGCGTTCTGCTTGCCGTAGTTGTAGCCCAGCACGCCGTGGCCGCCGTCCAGCGTGCCCTTGGACACGGCGTCGAGCAGGCCGAAGGCCGGCACCACCGAGCCTGCGGGCAGCACCTCGATCTTGAGTTCGCCGCCGGTCATGTCGTTGACCTTCTTGGCGAAGTCGGTGGCGTACTCGTGGAAGATGTCCTTGGACGGCCAGGTGCTCTGGAAGCGCAGCGAGGTGGTCTGGGCCTTGACGATCGCGGGTGCGGCGACGGCACCGGCACCGATGGCGCCGGCAGAGGCAGCACGCAGGAACTTGCGGCGTTGCTTGGGTGAGTTGCTCATGCGGGTCTCCTTCAGGCGATTCGAGGTCTGTCACGAACCCGCGCTGTCTGACGCGGGACTTTCAAGATGCTAGTTGCCGCCTTGTAAATCTCGTGCTCGCGTTAACCCCTGCGGATTGCTGCGTGGCAGGTCAAAGCAACACTGCGCCGGCTGCACAAATCCAGGGGTGGCGGCCACTCGTCCGGCCATCGGGTCATGTGATGACCTGATGGCCCGGCTCAGGCGTAGGTGTGCAGCGCCTTGTCGCCTGGCGTGTCCAGGTGCGGCAGGTGGTTGAAGCCGAGCAGGCGGTGGCCGGCGGCGGTGTCGATCAGCTCGGTCACGGCGCTGTTGCGGATGCGCAGGTTCAGTTCCACCACCGCCTCGGGCGCGGCGCCGAGCAGGCGGCCCACGGCGGTCGAGATCGGCCCGCCGCTGCTCACCACCAGCACGGTGGCGTCGCGGTGCTGCGTGTGCACGTGGTCGAGCGCAGCCATCACGCCAGCACTGAAGTCAACATAGGCCGGCACGCCCGCGGGGGACAGCCGGCCGGCCATCCATGCGAGCAGGGCCTCGCGCAGCAGGCGGAAGTGCAGCTTGTAGCCGGCCGGGCCGTCCACCGGCGGCAGCGGCGCGAGGTGATGGGCGCGGATGAGCGCCTCGCTGTCGTACTCGTCCAGCCCCGGCCACACGCGCGCCGGCAGTTCGGCCTGCAGGCCCTCGGCGATGGCGGCACGGGTCTGCTA
>JBJOKY010000192.1:0-8945 GCA_046045865.1 Pseudomonadota bacterium
CGCATCGAGCAGTTCGACCGCGACACCAAGGTGATGCGCCGTGTGACCGACACGATCAGCGACTTCGCCGCCAACGCCGGCATCGTGCTGGGCGGGCGGCCGGTGCGCCCGCTGGACGTCGACCTGCGCTGGGTCGGCGCCCTGCTGCACAAGAACGGCGTGGTGGAGGAGACCGGCCTGGCCGCCGGCGTGCTGAATCACCCGGCCAACGGCATCGTCTGGCTGGCCAACAAGATCGCACCGCACGGCGAGCGCCTGGAGGCCGGCCAGGTCGTGCTGGCCGGCAGCTTCACGCGCCCGGTCAACGCCGTGGCGGGCGACAGTTTTCATGCCGACTACGGCCCGCTGGGGTCGGTCAGCTTCCGTTTCGCCTGAGCACGCCTGTTCGATGAAGGAGACCCGACCATGAGCGCCTTCCCCCGCCCCGCCCGTTTCAGCGAGCCCGAATGGCAGGCCCGCGTCGAGCTGGCCGCCGCCTACCGCGTCTTCGCCATGCTGGGCTGGAACGAGCTGATCTACAACCACATCTCGCTGCGCGTGCCCGATGCCGAGGGTCAGTTCCTGGTCAACCCCTTCGGCCTGCACTACACCGAGGTGACCGCGTCCAACCTGGTGAAGGTGGACGTCGACGGCAACACCATCGGCCACAGCGACTGGCCGATCAACCCGGCCGGCTTCACCTTCCACGGCGCCATCCACGCCACCACCACTCCGACGATGGCGGTGTGCTGCCTGGACGAAGGCCTCTCGTACACCAACTTCTACGCCGCCCAGCTCTACGGCAAGGTGGCGTACCACGAGTTCGAGGGCATCACGGTGCACCGCGAGGAAGGCGCGCGCATCCTGGCCAGTGCCGGCGGCAAACCCGTGCTGCTGCTGCGCAACCACGGCCCGGTCACCATCGGCCAGACCCTGCCGCACGCCTTCGCCATGATGTGGACGCTGCAGCGCGCCTGTGAGGTGCAGATGGCTTCGCAGCCCATGGGCAGGCTGCGACCGATTTCCGTGCCGGTGCTGGAAGGCTGCGTGCGTGACGCCCTGCAGTTCAACCCCAGGTACGGCGCCGGCCAGGACAGCTTCGACGCCCTGCGCCGCCTGGTCGACCGCATCGACCCGAGCTACCGGAGCTGAAACAAACATAGGTAAAGCGTGGCCGGGCTGTCAGCCTGGTGCACGGATGGCACAGGCATCATGGCTGCAGAGTTTTCGACTTTCGCCGCCCGAGCCGCCTGCCATGTCCACCCTGGGCCCTGCCCTCAGCCCGCACCGGGCACCGTTGGCGCGACCGCTGCAGGACGCGCCGGACACGTCGCAAGCCGAGCCGCCGCCCGGCACGCGCATGGCGCTGGTGGCCGACGGCGCGACCGACGCCTCGTCGCCCGACACCGCGGACGAGCCGCTGCAGCTCTGGAACCCCAACGCGGCCGCGCTGCTGAGCCTGGTCTTCACGCCCGTGTTCGGCGCCGTGCTGCACTGCTGCAACGCCGTGGCGCTGGGTGACACCCGGCTGCGCCGTGTGGCCTGGATGTGGCTGGGCCTGGCCCTGGCCTTCACGGCCTCGGGCCTGTACCTGGTGAGCCTGGGCCAGCTGCGCCCGACCAGCGGCTTGTCCGCCAGCGCCCTGCTGAGCGGCTACACCATGGTCTGGTACGCGTTTGCCGGCTACAAGCAAAGCCGACTGGTCGCGCGCCTGGGCCAGGCGAACTGGCAGCCACGCAGCCTGCTGCTGCCAGTAATGCTGGCCCTGCTGTGCATGGCGCTGCCCGGACTGCTGGTGTGGTGGCCCGGCCGGCCGGCATGAACCTCAAGCAGCTCGAATATTTCGTCCAGGTGGCCGAGCTGGGCAGCTTCAGCAAGGCCGCCGTGGTGCTGGAGATCGCCCAGCCGGCGCTCAGTCGCCAGGTGCGCGCGCTCGAGATCGACCTGCGAGAGACCCTGCTGCTGCGCAACGGCCGCGGCGTGACGCTCACCGAGGCCGGCCAGCGCCTGTTCGACCACAGCGTGGCCATCCTGCAGCAGGTGGCGCAGGCGCGCGAGGACATGGGCGCGGCGCGCGAGCTGCCCGTCGGCCGCATCACCATCGGCATGCCGCCCAGCGTGGCGCGCCAGCTCACCGTGCCGCTGGTGGAAGGTTTCCAGGCCCACCTGCCCAAGGCGCGGCTGGCCATCGTGGAGGGCCTGTCGACCCACATGATCGAGTGGATCGCCACCGGCCGGGTCGACATCGGCCTGCTCTACAACCCCGAGCCCGAGCCGGCGCTGCAGATCGAGCCGGTGCTGGAGGAGCAGCTGTGCCTGGTGCAGCGCAGCAACCCCGCCGACGGTGCGGACGGCCGGCCGCTGCCGCTGCGCGAGCTGCCAGGCTACGGGCTGGTGCTGCCGGAACGGCGCCATGTCATCCGCCGCCTGCTGGACGCCCAGGCCGCCCTGGCCGGGCTGGCGCTGGACATCCGCTGGGAGGTCTCCAGCATCGCCGCCATCATCGACCTGGTCTGCGCCGGCCACGGCCAGGCGGTGCTGACCGCCAACGCCGTGGCGGCCTCGGGCCGCGCGGGCGAACTGGTGGTGCGCCCGCTGGTGGAACCCGCGCTCACCAGCGTGTTGTGCCTGGCCACGCCGGCGCACAAGCGCCCCAGTGCGCTGAGCCGCGAGGCGGCTGCCCTGCTGAAGCGGCTGGTGCGCGGCCTGCCGCAGAGCGTGACAACGGCCGGCTGACGCGCGGCAGTGGGGGCGTCAGGCTGCTGCTTGCAGCTCAATGACCGCCGTAGACCTGGCCGAAGCCTACCCAGGTCTTGCCGTCGAAGCGCGCGAGTTGCATCTGCTCGATGGGAAAGAAGTCGTCGGCCCCGGTCTTCACCTTCACCCCCGGCAGCAGGCCGGGAAGTTCCAGGTCCAGCGCTGCCGCCTGCTTCATCAGGTTGGCGCGGGTGAGGTTGTCGCCACACTGCCTGAGCACCTGCACCATCGTCATGGCGACGCTGTAACCGTAGACGTTGTAGCCATCGGTCAGATTGCCGGTGGGGTAGTACTTCTTCATCCACTCGCGCCAGGCGTTCATGCCGGGTTCATTGCCCCACTGCGGGTCGGTGGGCTCCTTGATGTAGGCGACGGTGATGAGGCCCAGGGCGTTGTCGAGACCGGCCGGGGTGAGCACGGAGCCGACCGACGCCGAGACGCCGTTGACGTAGTGCACCGGCTTCCAGCCGATCTCGGCCGCCTTGCGGATGGCCATGGCGGCGAACTTGGGCGTCGTCACGTTGAAGAAGACGTCGGCGCCCGCGGCCTTGAGACTCAGCATCTGGCTGTCGATGGTCGGGTCGGTGACCTCGTAGGTCACCTTGCTGACGACCAGGGCCTTGGCCTTGTCGCCCAGGCCGTCCTCCAGGCCCTTGAGGTAGTCCTTGCCGTAGTCGTCGTTCTGGTACAGCACGCCGATCCTGGCGTTGGGCCTGGTGTCGAGGATGTGCCTGGCCATGATGCGGCCCTCGACCTGGTAGGTGGGCTGCCAGCCCATGGTCCAGGGGTAGGCCTTGGGGTCGCCGAACTTGGTGGCGCCGGTGGCCACGAAGAGCTGCGGCACCTTCTTCTGGTTGAGGTATTTCTGGATGGCCGTGTTGTGCGCCGTGCCCAGCGGGTTGAGGATGAGCAGCACCTCGTCCTCTTCCACCAGCTTGCGCACCATCTCGACCGTCTTGGCCGGGTTGTAGCCGTCGTCCTGGTCGAGGTACCTGATCTTGCGCCCGTTGATGCCGCCCTCGGCGTTGACCTTGTCGAAGTAGGCACCGATGGCCTTGCCGATGGTGCCGTAGGCCGACGCCGGCCCCGAGTAGGGGTGGGTGGCGCCGATCCTGATCTCCTTGTCGTCGGCGCCGGTGTCGTACTGCTTCTGCGCCTGCGCGCCTGTTCCGAAGGCGGCGAGCGCCACCGCGGCCAGCACCATCCGAATGAAACGGGACTTCATCTCAGGTCTCCTTGCTTGGTGTGGGAACTAGGGGACCGGCGTGTACGGCAGCCGGCTTGCCGTGTGGATCCATGCCTGCCTGCAGGCGCTGCGCATGACGCCGCTGCAGCCGCACGCCGAGCAGGCGCACCATGCCCATCACGCCGCCGGGCATGACGGCCATCAGCCCGATCAGCAGCACGCCGAAGATGGCCGCCGGCGCCGCCTTGGAGACCGCGTCGGCCAGGTTGGGCACGAACTGGATGAACAGGGCACCGAAGAAGGCACCGCCGATCGAGGCCAGTCCGCCCACGATCACCCCCACCAGCAGCACGATCGACAGTGACACGGTGAAGCTGTCGGGCGAGACGAAGGCCACCACGATGGCGCCGAGCGCACCGGCCACGCCGGTGCAGGCGGCCGAGACGCCGAAGGTCATGGTCTTGAACAGCGGCAGGTTCACACCCATGGCCGTGGCGGCGATCGGGTGGTCGCGGATGGCAACCAGGGCCCGGCCGACCCGCCCACGCAGCAGGTTCCAGGCCAGCAGCACCATCAGCGCGGTGACCGCCAGGGCGAAGAAGTAGAGCCAGCGGTCGGCATTGAAGGGCTGGCCCAGGAAGCGGAAGGTGAAGGGCGGCTCGGGCTTGTTCAGCACGATGCCCTGCACGCCGCCGGTGAGGTGTTCGAGCGACTTGTGCTTGAGCAGCTGCGGCACCGCCAGGGCCAGCGCGAGCGTGGCCACGGCCAGATGGTGGCCACCCAGGCGCAGGGCCGGAAAACCCATCAGGAAACCGGACACGAAGCACACCAGCCCCGCCACAGGCAGCGTGGCCCAGTAGGGCAGGCCGACCTTGTCCATCAGCACCGCGGCGGTGTAGGCGCCGATGGCATAGAAGGCGCCGTGGCCCAGCGAGATCTGGCCGTTCCAGCCGGTGAGCATGTTCAGGCCCAGGATGGCGATGGTGTAGACCATCACCAGCGTGAACTGGAAGACGCGGAAGTTCTTGACCAGGAAGGGCAGCACGCACAGCGCGACGAGCAGCAGCAGCGCGCCCGCCAGCCACCACCAGCGCCGGTGGGCGACCGGCGCGACCGGGCCGGTCAGGGCCTGCGGAGCGGCAGCGGCACTCATACCCGGGTCACCACGCGGCGGCCGAACAGCCCGGCCGGCATGAGCGTGAGCGTGCCGACGATGAAGACCAGGGCCATCGTGAGCTTGAGCTCGGTGCCGATCACGTAGGCGCCCAGCAGGTTCTCCAGCACGCCGATGATGAGCCCGCCGGCCACCGCACCCCAGGGGTTGTCCACCCCGCCCAGCAGCGCAGCGGCAAAGCCGTACAGCAGGATGCCCGACATCATGTTCGGGTCGAGGAAGACCACCGGCGCGATCATCATGCCCGCCACCGCGCCGATGGCCGCGGCCAGGCCCCAGCCGATGGCCAGCATCCACGACACACGGATGCCCACCAGCCGGGCCGATTCGGCGTTCTGCGCCGCCGCCCGCATGGCCAGGCCGATGGGCGTGAAGCGGAAGAAGGCATAGAGCAGCGTGAGCACGGCCATCATGACGAGGAAGGAGCCGGCCTCGTGGGCCGAGAAGTAGCGCGTGCGCAGCAGCGACTCCTGCGCGAAGGGGCTGGGGAAGGACTTGACGGTGAAGTCGAAGATCCAGCCCGCCAGCGCGTTGACGATGAGCAGCAGGCCGACGAAGACGGCCACGTTGGTCAGCACCGGCGCCTTCTCGAACTGGCGCAGCAGCAGGCGCTGGATCGCCATGCCGACCACAAAGGACCCCAGCACCGTGAGCCCGAAGGCTGCCCAGTAGGGCCAGCCGGCCTGCGTCAGGGCCCAGGCGACGAAGGTGCTGAAGGTGGCCAGTTCACCCTGGGCGAAGTTGAGGTGGTGGGTGGCCTGGTGGATCATCACCAGGGCCAGCGCGATCGAGCCGTAGATGCAGCCGGTGGCCAGGCCGGCGAAGAGCTGGTGGACGAAGGCATCCATGGTGTCGGGCTCCTGTCTGGCGGTGCGGCCTCAGCAGCCCAGGTAGGCGCGCTGCACGGCCTCGTCGGCCATCAGTTCGCGGCTGCTGCCGGCCAGCACGATGCGGCCGGTTTCGATCAGATAGGCCTGCTGCGCCAGCGCCAGGGCCTGGCGCGCGTTCTGCTCGACCAGCAGCAGGGTCACACCGTCCTCGACGTTGATGCGCTGCAGGATGGCGAAGATCTCGGCCACCACCAGCGGCGCCAGGCCGAAGGAGGGCTCGTCCAGCAGCAGCAGGCGCGGGCGCAGCATGAGCGCGCGGCTGATGGCCAGCATCTGTTGCTCGCCGCCCGAAAGCGTGCCGGCCTGCTGGCGACGGCGCTCGCCCAGGCGCGGAAAACGCTGGTAGGCGCGCTCGATGTCGTCGGCCACGCCCTGCCTGTCGCGCCGCACGTAGGCGCCCAGGCGCAGGTTCTCCTCCACCGTCAGGCCGGTGAAGGTGCCGCGCCCGTCGGGCACATGGGCCACGCCCAGGCGGGCAACATCCTCGGTGGCCAGGCCGGTCAGCTCGCGGCCCTGCCAGCGGATGCGTCCGCCGGTGCGCACCATGCGGCACAGGGCGCGCAGCGTGGTCGTCTTGCCGGCGCCGTTGGCGCCCAGCAGCGCCGTGATCTGACCAGCCTGGATCGCGAAGGTCAGGCCGTGCAGCACCTGGCTGGGCCCGTAGCCTGCCGTGAGCTGATCGACCTGCAGCAGCGGCTCAGCCATGGCTCACCCTGGGCGCGAGCGTGGCCGTAGCCGTAGCCGTGGCCGTGGCCGGTGCCGTGGCTGCGGTCGCGGTTGCGGTTGCGCCCCCCGGGCCAAGGTAGGCGTCGATCACCTCGGGGTGGCCCTGTACCTGCGCGGGCGTGCCCTCGGCGATCTTGCGGCCGAAGTTGAGCGCCACGATGTGGTCGCACAAGCCCATCACCAGGCCCATGTGGTGCTCGACCAGCAGCACGGTGACCTGCAGGCGCGCACGGATGTCGCGGATGAGCGCGGCCAGGTCCTGCAGCTCCTCGTGGTTGAGGCCGGCGGCCGGTTCGTCGAGCATCAGCAGGCCGGGCTCGGCGGCCAGCGCGCGCGCCAGCTCGATGCGTTTCTGCATGCCGAAGGGCAGGCTGCCGGCCGCGCGCCGCGCCAGCGGGCCCAGGCCGAGCAGGTCCATCACCATCGCGGCGCGGGCGCGCAGGCGGCGCTCCTCGGCCGCCACGCCGGGCAGGCGCAGGGCGCTGGCGACAAAACCGGCCGACGAACGCGCATGGGCGCCCACCATGACGTTGTCGAGCACGCTCATGTGCTGGAACATGGCCAGGTTCTGGAAGGTGCGGCCCAGCCCCAGCCCGGCCATGGCGTGGGTGGGCAGGCCGATGATGGACCGGCCTTCGAGCAGGATGTCGCCGGCCTGGCAGGGATAGAGCCGGCTCATGCAGTTGAACAGCGTGGTCTTGCCTGCGCCGTTGGGGCCGATCAGGCCGCAGATGTCGCCGCGCCGCACGTCGAAGCTCACGCCGTCGAGCGCCACGATGCCGCCGAAGCGCAGCGAGACGCCGCGCACGCTCAGCAGCGCGCCCGGCGCCGCCGGCGCGGCAGTGGATGAGGATCTGGGCAGCATGACGGCCGCACCAGGCGGGCCGGGTCGGACGGTTCAGCCGCCCGGAGGGCGGTGACCGTGCTGCTGCGGGAGACTGCTCACGACGTCCGCCGCATCGCGCGGAACCTGCGTGCCGACATCCATCGGGGCCTCCCTGGTGCGGGGGCGGCGCGGCTGAACGCAACGACTTCGACCCCTGAGCAGACGATCCTAGTGAGCCAGGCCAGGCACCGATACCCGGGTCAACGCGAAAAACCGCACAGAGGCGGTGCGCGCGCCCCGCCCGCCCGCCCGGCGCCGGCCGGGGCCGCGCTCAGCCGTTCCTGATGCGGCTCACCAGCGCCTGGGTGAAGGCTGCCGTGTTCGCCGTGCCGCCCAGGTCGCCGGTGCGCACCTTGTCGATGTTGAGCGTGGCGTCGATGGCCTGGCGCAGGCGGTTGCCCTGGTCGGTGAGCTTGACGTGGTCGAGCATGAGCGCGGCGGCCAGCATCAGCGCGATGGGGTTGGCGATGCCTTTGCCGGCGATGTCCGGCGCGCTGCCGTGCACCGCCTCGAAGATGGCCGCGTCGGCGCCGATGTTGGCGCCCGGCGCCATGCCCAGGCCGCCGATCAGGCCCGAGACCAGGTCGGACAGGATGTCGCCGAACAGGTTGGTCGTCACCAGCACGTCGAACTGCCAGGGGTTGAGCACCAGCTTCATGGCGCAGGCGTCCACGATGATGGTGTCCATCTCGATGCGGCCCTGGTACTTCTCGGCGTACATCTGCTCGGCCGTTTCCTTGAAGATGCCGGTCAGGGCCTTCATGATGTTGGCCTTGTGCACGATGGTGACCTTCCTGCGGCCGGTGGCGATGGCCGTCTCGAAGGCGTACTCGAGGATGCGGCGGCAGCCCGCCCGGGTGTTGATGCCGGTGGCCATGGCCACGGCGTGCGGGTCACCGTCGATCGCCACGAAATGCTCGTGGCCGATGTACAGGCCTTCGAGGTTCTCGCGCACTACCACCAGATCGATCTTGTCGTAGCGGCCACCCGGGATGATGGTCAGGGCCGGGCGCAGGTTGGCGTAGAGCTTGAACTCCTCGCGCAGGCGCACGTTGGAGCTGCGGTAGCCGCCGCCCGAGGGCGTTTCCAGCGGGCCCTTCAGAGCCAGGCGGGTGCGGCGGATGCTGTCCAGCGTGGCCTGCGGCAGCGGGTCGCCGCAGGCGGTCACGCCGCCCAGGCCGGCGATCTGGCGGTCCCACTCGAAGGGTGCGTCCAGCGCCTCCAGGGCGGCCAGGGTGGCATCGACGATCTCGGGGCCGATCCCGTCGCCGGGAATCAGGGTGGCAGGAATGGCGGTGGTCATGGTGGCGGCAAGGCTGTGGCTGGCGGTGACGGAAAGCATACGCG
>JBJOKY010000026.1:0-20477 GCA_046045865.1 Pseudomonadota bacterium
GGCGTGCAGCTCAACATGGCCTACCACGGCAAGCAGGTCATGCTGACCTACGAGCTGCCGCTGGCCGAGATCGTGCTGGACTTCTTCGACAAGCTCAAGTCGGTCAGCCGCGGCTACGCCTCGATGGACTACGAGTTCAAGGAGTACCGCGCCGCCGACGTGGTGAAGGTCGACATCATGATCAACGGCGACCGGGTCGACCCGCTGGCCATGATCGTGCACCGCAGCCAGAGCCAGTTCCGCGGCCGCGCGGTGGCGGCCAAGATGCGCACCCTCATCCCGCGCCAGATGTACGACGTGGCCATCCAGGCCTCGATCGGCGCCAACATCATCGCCCGCGAGGACGTCAAGGCACTGCGCAAGAACGTGCTGGCAAAATGTTATGGCGGCGACGTCAGCCGCAAGCGCAAGCTGCTCGAGAAGCAGAAGGCCGGCAAGAAGCGCATGAAGCAGATCGGCTCGGTCGAGGTGCCGCAGGAAGCCTTCCTCGCCATCCTGCAGGTTGACGACTGAGCCGCCCGCCATGCTCGCGACCCACAGCCGATCCAACCCTATACCCGGACCCCTGATGGCACCCTTCACCGGATTCCTGTACGCCTGCCTGATCTTCTACGGCGCCGGCTGGTACATGGGCAAATGGAGCGGCAACTTCTCGCTGCTGCTGTTCGTGCTCACTGTCGTCACCCTGGGCTACTGGATCGCCGAACGCTGGGTCTTCCTGCCGCGTCGTCTGGCTGCAGCGGCGGCGCTGGGCGAACAGGACGCCTCGCGACGCGCCGAACTGGACAAGCTGGGCATCACCCAGGTCGACGGCGACATCGAGGAAGCGCGCCACAAGGTGCTGGCCCAGCCCTGGTGGCTGGACTGGACTGCCGGCCTGTTCCCGGTGATCCTGATGGTGTTCGTGCTGCGCTCCTTCCTGTTCGAGCCGTTCAAGATCCCGTCGGGCTCCATGATCCCGACGCTGGAGATCGGCGACCTGATCCTGGTGAACAAGTTCCACTACGGCATCCGCATCCCGGTCATCAACAAGAAGATCATCGCGATCAACGACCCCAAGCGCGGCGACGTCATGGTGTTCCGCTACCCGGTGGACCCGAGCATCGACTTCATCAAGCGCGTGGTCGGCGTGCCGGGCGACGAGGTGGCCTACCTCAACCAGCGCCTGTACCTCAACGGCCAGCCCGTGCCGCTGCGCCAGGTCGACGACTACTACGACGAGGATCGCCGCAACTACCTGCGCCAGTTCGAGGAAGACCTGGGCGTCAAGCCGCACAGGCTGCTGGTCGAGCCGCGCCTGCCCTCGCACTACGGCAGCCGCGCGCACGCCTTTCCGTACCACGAGAACTGCCGCTACACCGCCGACGGCGTGACGTGCAAGGTGCCCGCCGGCCACTACTTCATGATGGGCGACAACCGCGACAACTCCGAAGACTCGCGCTTCTGGGGCTTCGTGCCCGACGAGAACATCGTCGGCCGCGCCTTCTTCGTCTGGATGAACTTCGGCAACCTCAAGCGCGTCGGCGGCTTCAACTGACCAGCCCGACGACACCGACACGGAGCCCCCCCATGTTCGATCGCCCCCTGTCCAGCCGCCGCCCCCCTCCTGCGGCTGCCGTCCACGCCCGCCGGCCGACGAGCCGGCGCGCGCAGGCGCGCGGCATCACGCTGGTCGGGCTGATCTTCTGGGCCATCGTCCTGTCCATCACGGCCCTGGTCGCCCTGCGCGTGATCCCGGTCGTGAACGAGAACTACACCATCGCGCGCGCCGTCAACAAGATCGCCGGCGAAGGGGCGAAGACGGTGTCCGAAGTCCGCATCGCCTTCGACCGCGTCAAGCAGATCGAATACTCCATCAGTTCCATCTCGGGCAAGGATCTCGAGATCAGCAAGGAAAACGACCGCATCGTCGTGGCCTACGCCTACGACAAGGAGATCGAGCTGTTCGGCCCGGTCTCGCTGCTGATCAAGTTCCGCGGCCGCTCGAGCTGAGCGCCGCCGGCCGCCGCCTCCCTCGCCATCCGCCCTGCCAGGCCGCCCCATTGAAAACACCGCTCGAAGCCCTGCAGCAACGTCTGGGGCATCGCTTCAACCGCCCCGAACTGCTGGCGCGCGCCCTCACGCACCGCAGCCACGGCTACGACCACAACGAGCGGCTCGAATTCCTCGGTGACGCCGTGCTCAGCCTGGCCGTGTCCGACCTGCTGTTCACGCATTTCGCCAACTCGCCCGAAGGTGACCTGACGCGCGTGCGCGCCCATCTGGTGCGCCAGGACACGCTGCACCGCATCGCCTTGTCGTTGCAGATTCCCGACGTGCTGCGCCTGTCCGACGGCGAGGCACGCGGCGGCGGCGCGCAGCGCCCGTCCATCCTGGCCGACGCGCTCGAAGCCATCATCGGCGCGGTCTACATCGACGCCGGCTACGAGGCTGCCCAGCCCCTGGTGCGCCGCATCTTCGAGCCCCTGGTGGCCGAGACCGTCACCCAGGCCTGGGCCAAGGACGCCAAGACCCAGCTGCAGGAATGGCTGCAGGGGCGCCGCCAGCCTGTGCCGGACTACCGCATCGAAGCCACCCGCGGACGCGCCCATGACCAGATCTTCGTCGTCGTGTGCTCCGCCCCCGCCTTTGGCGTGGAAGCCAGCGGCGAGGGCCGTTCGCGCCGCGCCGCCGAGCAGGAGGCGGCGCGCCTCGTGCTCGAACGTCTGCGCGCCGACCACGAATGAACGGCGCCATGCCCACCATCAGCACCTCCGACCTTCCTGCCCACGACGCCGACGACCCGCATGACACGGGCCCGGCATCCGTCCGCGACACCGACGTCGACGCCGGCACGGGCGACGCCCACGGCCAGCGCTGCGGCCTGGTCGCCATCGTCGGGCGGCCCAACGTCGGCAAGTCCACCCTGCTCAACAGCCTGGTGGGCCAGAAGGTCAGCATCACCTCGCGCAAGGCGCAGACCACGCGGCACCGCATCACCGGCATCCGCACCCTCGGCAGCGACAGCCACGAGGGCGGCCTGAACAGCCAGTTCGTCTTCGTCGACACGCCCGGCTTCCAGACCCGGCACACCGTCAAGGGCACGGCCGCGCTGAACCGCTCGCTCAACAAGACCGTGCAGGCGGTGCTGGGCGACGTCGACGTGGTGCTCTTCGTCGTCGAGGCAGGCCACTTCGGCCTGGACGACGCCAAGGTGCTGGCCCTGGTGCCGCCCGGCAAGCCGGTGGTGCTGGTGGCCAACAAGCTCGACAAGGTGCACCGCCGCGCCGACCTGCTGCCCTGGCTGCAGCAGATGCAGGAACGCCACCCCTTCGCCGAGTTCGTGCCCCTGGCCGCCACCCGGCTGGACGACTGCGAGCGCCTGCTGGGCATCGTCGCGCCCTATCTGCCCGAGCAGCCCTGGTACTACGAGGCCGACGCGCTCACCGACCGCAGCGAGCGTTTCCTGGCCGCCGAGCTGATCCGGGAAAAGCTCTTCCGCCTCACCGGCGACGAGCTGCCCTACACCTCCACCGTGCTGATCGACAAGTACGAGATGGACGGCAGCATGCGCCGCATCGCCGCCACCATCGTGGTCGAGCGCGACGCCCACAAGGGCATGGTGATCGGCGACGGCGGCGAGCGCCTGAAACGCATCGCCAGCGAGGCGCGCCAGGAGCTGGAGCGCCTGGGCGAGGGCAAGGTCTTCCTGGAAGTCTGGGTCAAGGTGCGCTCGGGCTGGGCCGACGACGAGAACCGTCTGCGCAGCTACGGCTACGAATAGGCCCGTGGCAACGCGCCGCGGTGCGGCCCACGCGCCGCAATCGGCCTATGTGCTGCACCATCACGACTGGAGCGAATCCAGCCTGATCGTCGAGCTGTTCACGCGCGAGGCCGGCCGCATCGTCGCCGTCGCCAAGGGCGCCAAGCGCCCGCACTCGCAGCTGCGCGCCGTGCTGCTGCCGCTGCAGCGCATCAGCGTGAACGTCAACCCGCCGCGCAAGGCCCGGGCCGACGTGGCGCACGACCCGCACGAGAGCGAGGTGCATCTGCTGCGCGGCGCCGAATGGGCCGGCGGCGCGGCCCTGCCCACGGGCGCGGCGCTGATGTCGGGCTTCTACATGAACGAGCTGCTGCTGCGCGCGCTGGCCCGCCACGACCCCCACCCCGAGCTGTGGGACGCCTACGCCGCCACCCTGCCGCTGCTGGGCGCGGGTGACGACGAGCGCGGCGACCTGGCGGGCGCGGCGGACAGTGTCAGTGCCGGCGTCAGTGCCGACGTCATCCGCGAACGCAGCGCCGCCAGCGCCCGCCTGGGCGCGGCGCTGCGCGCCTTCGAGCTCACGCTGCTGCGCACCACCGGCCTGCTGCCCGAGTTCGACCGGGTCACGCTGACCCAGGCCGCGCTCGACCACCACGACCCCGAGGCGCGTTACCAGCTGCGCGGCGAGGCCGGCCTGGTCGACGCCCGCCACCTGCGCCACGACGCTGAATTCGGCCACCTGCAGGACGACGGCGGCGGCGGCCTGCTCGCGCCGCTGTGTCTGGCCATCGAGGCTGCGCTGCAGGCGGGCGACATCGTCGCCCTGCAGACCGCCTGCCTGGGCGCCCCCGGCGAACTCAAGCAGCAGCTGCGTCGCACGCTTCACTATCATTTCGGCGACCGGGCCCTGCGCACCCGCCAGGTCATGCAGGGCATCCAGCAGCTGATCGGCAGCGGATGACGCTGCGGCGCCGCGGCCAGACTGTCGTCCAACGCGCCGCATCCTCGTCACCCGCCCCGGGGCGCACCGCCCTGCCCTCCCCGCCACCTCCGGCCGCCAGGCCGCCACCGATGAACCCACTCGTCGCCCCGGAAGCCGGCCCCCACGCCGGCCATCCCCTGATGACCACGCTGTCGGTCAACCTCAACAAGGTCGCGCTGCTGCGCAACAGCCGCCACCTGGGCATCCCCGGCGTGCTGCGTGCGGCCGAGCAGGTGGCCGCGGCCGGCGCCGGCGGCATCACGGTGCACCCGCGCCCGGACGAACGCCACATCCGCGCCAGCGACGTGCATGAACTCGCCGCCTGGCTGAAGGACCAGCCCCAGCTCGAGTACAACATCGAGGGCAACCCCTTCCACAACCTCATGGACTTTGTCCGCCGCGTGCGCCCGCACCAGGCCACCTTCGTGCCGGATGCGGAGGGCCAGTTCACCTCCGACCACGGCTGGAGCGCCCCGGCCGACTTCGAGCGCCTGGTGCCGCTGATCGACGAATGCCGCTCGCTCGGCGTGCGCGTGAGCCTGTTCGTCGACCCCGACCCGGCCGTCATGCCGCTGGCGCGCCAGGCCGGCGCCGACCGGGTCGAGCTCTACACCGAGTCCTACGCCAGCAGCCACGGCACGCCGGGCGGCCCGGCCGTGCTGGCCGGTTTTGCCGCGGCCGGGCGCGCCGCCCAGGCCGTCGGCCTGGCGCTGAACGCCGGCCACGACCTCAACCGCGCCAACCTGGCCGACTTCCTGCGCGCCGTGCCCGGCGTGCGCGAGGTCTCGATCGGCCACGCCCTGATCGCCGACGCGCTGGAACTGGGCTACACCGCGACCGTGCGCGACTACCTGCGCTGCATCCGGCAGGCCCATGCCCCGGCCTGAGATGCCTGAGCTGCCCACACCGCCGGGCACGCCACCGCCCCGGCCCGGCGCCCGCATCTACGGCATCGGCACCGACGTGTGCGACATCCGCCGCATCGCCGCCACCCTGGGCCGGCGCGGCGAGCGTTTCCCCGAGCGCGTGCTCGGCCAGGCCGAGCTGCAGGTCTGGCGCGCGCGCAGCGCCCGCACCGCGTCGCGCGGCCTGGCCTACCTGGCCACGCGTTTCAGCGCCAAGGAGGCCTTCTCCAAGGCCATCGGCCTGGGCCTGCACGCGCCCATGAGCTGGCGCGCCTGCGAGATCCTCAACCACGCCAGCGGCCAGCCCTATGTGCGCCTGCACGGCGTGCTGGCCGACTGGTGCGCCGCCCGCGGCCTGGTCGCCCACGTCACCCTGAGCGACGAGACCGACACCGCGGTCAGCTTCGTCGTCGTCGAACAACACGCGCCGGCCGCGCCTGCACAGGCCGCCGCCGCGCCCTCCCACCCGCCCCCGGACACCCCATGACCGACCACGCCCCCGTCATCCTCGACATCGCCGGCACGAAGCTCAGCACCGACGACCGCCGCCGCATCGCCCACCCGCTCACCGGCGGGCTGATCCTGTTCACCCGCAACTGGAGCGACCGCGCCCAGCTCACCGGCCTGATCGCCGAGATGAAGGACATCCGCCCCGACCTGCTGGTGGCCATCGACCACGAGGGCGGGCGCGTGCAGCGCCTGCGCAGCGACGGCTACACCCACCTGCCCGCCATGGCCGAGCTGGGCCGGCGCTGGATGGAGGCCGACGGCGAGGGCGACCTGGCCGGCACCAGCTCGCTGGATGCCTGCGCCGCCGCCACCGCCGCCGGCTACGTGCTGGCCAGCGAGCTGCGCGCCTGCGGCGTCGACCTGAGCTTCACGCCCGTGCTGGATCTGGACCACGGTCGCAGCGCCGTCATCGGCGACCGCGCCTTCCACCGCGACCCGCGCGTGGTGACGCAGCTCGCCCGCAGCCTGATGTTCGGCCTGCTGCAGGCCGGCATGGCCAACTGCGGCAAGCATTTTCCCGGCCACGGCTGGGCGGCGGCCGATTCGCACACCGACACGCCGGTGGACGAACGCACGCTCGAGGCCATCCTGGCCGACGACGCCCTGCCCTACGACTGGCTGGCCAACAGCCTGAGCTCGGTCATGCCCGCCCACGTCATCTACCCGGCGGTCGACGCGCGCCCGGCCGGCTACTCGAAGCGCTGGCTGCAGGACGTGTTGCGCCACCAGCTGGGCTTCCACGGCGCCATCTTCAGCGACGACCTGAGCATGGAAGGCGCGCGCCGCGTGGCCGAAGTGAATGGCGGCGCCGTGCTCGGCTACGCCGAGGCCGCCGTGCTGGCGCTGAACGCCGGCTGCGACCTGGTGCTGCTGTGCAACCAGTCCAAGGGCAAGGGCAAGCCGGTCGACGAGCTGCTCGACGGCCTGGAGCAGGCCGCCGCCAGCGGCGCCTGGCAGCCCGACGGCCACGGCGAGGCGCGCCGCCTGGAGCTGCTGCCCATGACGCCGCCCCTGCCCTGGGACGAGCTGAGCTACCACGCGCCCTACCAGCACGCGCTGGACCTGCTGGGCTGATCCGCCGGTGCACCCCGACTACTGCGCCATCGACTTCGGCACCTCCAACTCGGCCATCGCCGTGCCGGGCGCAGGCGCACACGCGCCGGGCGCCGGCATGCAGCTGGTCGAGCTGGAGGCCGGCCAGCCCACCATGCCCACCGCGGTGTTCTACCTGGCCGAGGGGCCGGGCCTGCAGCACCCGGGCGGCGACTACCCGCGCCTGTACGGGCGCGCGGCCATCGCCGCCTACGTGGACGGCCACGAAGGCCGGCTGATGCGCTCGATGAAGTCGGTGCTGGGCTCCAGCCTGATGGACCAGCGCACCGACATCGGCGCCGGCCGCGCGGTCAGCTTCGCCGACGTGATCGCCAGCTACCTGCGCCAGCTCAAGCGCAGCGCCGAGACCGCCCGCGGCGGCGCCCCGCTCACCCGCGTGGTGCTGGGCCGGCCGGTCTACTTCGTCGACGACGACCCGACGCGCGACGCCGCCGCCCAGGCCGCACTGGAGGCCGCGGCGCGCAGCGTCGGCTACACCGAGATCGGCTTCCAGTACGAACCCATCGCCGCAGCCCTGCACCACGAGGCCACGCTCGTGCGCGAGGAGCTGGTGCTGGTGGCCGACATCGGCGGCGGCACCTCGGACTTCTCGCTCGTGCGCGTCGGCCCGGCGCAGCGCGAGCGGCTGGACCGCCAGGCCGACGTGCTGGCCAACCACGGCATCCACGTCGCCGGCACCGACTTCGACCGCCGCGTCGCCCTGGCCACGGTCATGCGCGAGCTCGGCCTGGGCAGCCACGGCCGGCCCGGCCAGGGCCAGCCGGCGCGCGAAGTGCCGAGCAAGGTCTACCACGACCTGGCGACCTGGCACCTGATCAACACCGTGTACCGCCCGGCGCGCGTGGCCGAGGTGCGCGCCATGCGCGTCAACTTCGCCGACGAGCGGCTCTGGCGCCGCCTGCTGCGCGTGGTCGACGCCCATCTGGGCCACGACCTGGCCGGGCGCGCCGAGGCCGCCAAGATCGCCGTGGCGGCCGGCCAGGCGACCACGGTCGACCTGGGCCTGGTCGAGCCCGGCCTGGCGCTGACGCTGCAGGCCGCGCCCACGCTGGGCGCGCTGGCGGGCGACATCGAGCGCATCGTCGCCGCGGCCACCGAGACCGTGCGGCGCGCCGGCCTGGCGCCGGCCGCGGTGGACGCGGTGTACTTCACCGGCGGCTCGACCGGCCTGGTGACGCTGACCGCGGCGCTGGCCGCGGCCTTCCCGGCCGCCCGGCCGGTGCACGGCGAACGCCTGGCCAGCGTGGCCACCGGCCTGGCGCTGTACGCGCGCCGGCTGTTCCAGGCCTGAGGCGCACGCCGCCCGGTGCGGCCCGGTACCACGCGGTGCGGTTCAGCCCAGCTCGGCGGCGTCGCAGCGGTAGTGGTAGGCGTAGGCCTGGACGAAGCCCAGCCGGGCATAGGTCCTGAGCGCGGGCGTGTTGTCGGCCTCGACCTGCAGATAGGCCATGGTCGCGCCCTCGTCGCGTGCACGCGCCAGCAGCGCGGCGCACAGCAGCGCCGACCAGCCGTGGCCACGCTGCGCCACCGGCACGGCCACGTCGTACAGGCCGACCCGGGTGTCCTCGCGCGCGTACTGGCCGCAGGCCAGCAGCTCGCCGTGTGCGTCGCGCAAGGCCATGCCGCGGTGGGGCACGGGCGCCAGCGCCAGCCGGCGCGCGTGTGCGCTGCGCTGCCCGGCCGGGCTGGCGCGCAGGCCGCCGATCAGCTCGGCATAGGCCACCGGCTCGACCGGCTCCAGCCGCAGGCCGGCCGGCAGCGCGCGCGCCAGCAGCGCCACCGCCGCGCCGCCGGCCAGGTCAGGCTGGACGAGCACACGCGTGTCGTCGATGCGCGCCAGGCCGGCTTCGGCCAGGGCCTCGTCCAGTGGCCGACCGGTCTCGTCCCGCATGGCCGTGCCGGCGGCGTCGTGCAGGCGCAGCACCATGGGCAGGCCGGCCGCGCGGTAGGCGGCGCGGGCACGCGCCAGGCGCTCGGCCAGCGGCAGACGGCCGGGTGCCAGCGGGTAGATGCAGCGCGAGCGCTTGGCCTTGACCGCGCAGTGGCGCAGCAGCCAGCCGTCCAGCCAGCGCTGCTCGGGCGCGCTGCTGGCGTTCATGCCGGCTTCCTCGGCGGCCAGGCTCAGGACGGTGTCGATGGTGACGGATGGGTTCATGGGCAGGGCAGGACGGGGTGGATGAGGGCAGGCCACAGGGCAGACAGGCGCCGCACCATCGCCGGAACAGCACCCTGATGCTTGCGCTGCATTGAATGATGCCGCCGATCGGGTCGATATGATGGCCTGGCAACCCTGCCCCGCGGCAGCGGCCCAGCGCGACACGGCAGCACCAGCCCCACCCATGCACAAGTCGACCATCCTCATCGTTGACGACAGCCCCGAGAACCTCTCGGTGCTGGGCGAGCTGCTGCGCGACCACTACCGCGTGCGCGCCGCCAACTCGGGCGCCGAGGCGCTGCGCCTGGCGGTGCTGGCGCCCCCGCCCGATCTCATCGTGCTCGACGTCATGATGCCCGGCATGGACGGCTACGAGGTGCTGCGCCGGCTGCGCGCCGAACCGCTCACGCACGACGTGCCGGTGATGTTCGCCACCTCGCTGGACGCGGCGGAGGACGAGGAGCTCGGCCTCAAGCTCGGCGCGGTCGACTACATCACCAAGCCGCTGCGCCCGGCGGTGGTGCTGGCCCGCGTGGCCGCCCACCTCGAGCTCAAGCACGCGCGCGACCGCCTGCAGGCGCACAACAGCGACCTGGAAGCCGAGGTGGCGCGCCGCCTGGGCGAGAACGTGCTGATCCAGGACATCAGCATCCTGGCGCTGGCCCACCTGGCCGAGATCCGCGACCCAGAGACCGGCAACCACCTCAAGCGCACCCAGGCCTACGTGCGTTGCCTGGCCACGCGGCTGATGGAACACCCGCGCTTCGCCACCGAACTCGACGCCCGGCGCATCGACCAGCTCGCCAAGTCGGCGCCGCTGCACGACATCGGCAAGGTCGGCATCCCCGACCACATCCTGCTCAAGCCCGGCAAGCTCACGCCCGACGAGTGGGATGTCATGAAGACCCATGCCCAGCTCGGCGCCGACGCCATCGAGCATGCCGAACGCGACGCCCTGCGGCCGGTCGCCTTCCTGAACTTCGCCAAGCAGATCGCGCGCCACCACCACGAACGCTGGGACGGGCGCGGCTACCCCGACGGCCTGGCCGGCAACGACATCCCGCTGGCCGCACGCCTGATGGCACTGGCCGACGTGTTCGACGCGCTCATCTCGCGGCGCGTCTACAAGGAGCCCTTCCCGCCCGACGAGGCGCGCCGCATGATCGTCGAGCAGCGCGGCCAGCACTTCGACCCCGACGTGTGCGACGCCTTCGACGCTGCCTACGACGAGTTCTGCGAGATCGCCCGGCGCTACAACGACAGCCAGGAAAGCGTCGAGGCCAAGCACCGCGGCCTGCATCGCGGCCTGCCGCAGGGCCGCTGAGCCGGCGCCCGGCCTGCGCGCCATGCCCGACCCGTCCGCCCCCGTGCCGGGGCAGCCCGGCACCCCGCCCCCCGAGCCGGCGCACGCGGCGCGCCTGCGCGTGGTGCTGCTCTACGCCCTGTGCGCCGCGCTGTGGATCTACGGCAGCGACAGCCTGCTGGCCAGCCTGATCGGCGACACCTCGTGGCTGGCGCCGATCTCGGTCGCCAAGGGCTGGCTGTTCGTGCTCGTCACCGCGCTGGCGCTGTACCGCCTGCTGCAGCATCGCGACCGCCAGGCGCAGGCCGGCTCCACCGGGGTCTCCTCGGCCGCCACGACCGACGCGCCCGCGCCCGCCACCCGCCACGTGCGTGTGGTGGTGGCGCTGCTGGCCTGCGCCATCGTGCTGGCGGCGGCCGGCGCGCTGTTCCTGCACTACCGCCAGGTCCAGCAGCGCGAGGGCGCGCGCATCGAGGCCATCATCCACCTGCGCGCCGAACAGGTCGACCGCTGGCTGGCCAGCCAGCTTGCGGCGGCCAGGTTCATCGGCGGCAGCAGCTACTTCGCCGGGCTGTTCCGGCGCCACGAGGCCGGCGACCCGCAGGCCAGCGCGCTGATGCTGGAGCGGCTGGAGGACTACCGCACCGCCAACCAGTTCAAGTCCGCCCAGCTGCTGGACCAGCAGGCCCGCCCGGTGCTGGCGCGCGCCGCCACTGCAAGCGCCAGTGCGCCGGACGCCACGCCCCAGGTGTCGCCCGCGATCCGCGCCGCCGCCCTGCAGGCGCTGGCCAGCGGCCGGACCGTGCGCACCGACCTGCACAGCGAGCAGCCCGGCCAGGCCGGCTTCGAGCTCGTCGCACCCATCGTGCGCCTGGGCGACCCGGCTCGTGCGGCCATCGTCTTCCACGTCGACGCGCAGGACTACCTGCTGCCCACGCTGCACAGCTGGCCGCTGCCCAGCCGCACCGCCACCGCCTTGCTGGTGCGCCAGGTCGGCGACCAGCTGCTGGGTGTGTACGGCCGCCATCCGGTAGCGCTGGCCACGCCCGGCAACCTGGCCGCCCAGGTCATCCGCGGCCAGCGCCCCCCGGGCCGCGCCTTCGAGGCGCAGGACCGCAGCGGGCGCACCGTGTACGGCGCGGTGCTGCCGCTGGCCGGCACGACCTGGTGGGTGGCGGCCCACATCGACCGCGACGAGCTGGTCGAACTGACCGGACACGAGGCGCGCTGGATCGCCGCGGCGGCCGTGCTCGCCCTGTTCGCGCTGGGCGTGGCGGCCTGGCTGCACCGCGAACACGACGCGCTGCGCCGCTCGCTGCACGCCCAGGCGCTGCAGCGCGAGCGCCTGGACGCCCTGGCGCTGGTCGAGGCGATCGCCGAGGGCTCGACCGACGCCATCTACGCCAAGGACACCCGGGGCCGCTACCTGCTGTTCAACCGGGCGGCGGCGATCGCCACCGGCAAGAGCGCCGCCGAGGTGCTGGGCCGCGACGACGCCCACGTGTTCGGGCCCGCCAGTGCCCGGCTGGTCATGGACAACGACGCGCGCGTGATCGCCGACGACCGCACCATCAGCTTCGAGGAGGAACTCACCAGCATCGACGGCCAGGACACGCGCATCTGGCTGGCCACCAAGGGGCCCCTGCACGATCCGCAGGGCCGCGTGACCGGGCTGTTCGGCATCTCGCGCGACATCAGCGAGCGCCGCCGTGCCGAGGCCGCGCTCAGGGCCAGCCAGGAGCGGCTGCGCCTGTTCGTCGAGCATGCGCCGGCCGCCATCGCCATGCTTGACGCCGCCATGTGCTACCTGGCGGTGAGCCGGCGCTGGCTCACCGACTTCGGCGTGGTCGACCGCCTGGGCGGGCGCGACATCGTCGGCATGAGCCACTACGCGCTCTTTCCCGAGGTCCCCGAACGCTGGCGCAAGGTGCACCGCCTGGGCATGGCCGGCACGACCGCGCACGCCAGCGTGGACAGCTTCGCGCGCCCGGACGGCAGCGTCGACTGGCTGCGCTGGGAAGTGCGGCCATGGATGAACGAGCGCGGCGAGGTCGGCGGCATCTTCCTGCTCTCCGAGATCATCACCGAGCGCGTGCAGGCCGAGCGCGCCCGCGCCAGCAGCGAGGCGCGCTACAGCGCGGCCTTCGAGCAGTCGGCCGTGGGCATGTCCGAGACCACGCTGGACGGGCGCTGGATCGCCGTCAACCAGCGCCTGTGCCAGATCACCGGCTACGGCCGCGAGGCGCTGCTGGCGCTGCGCTTCCAGGACATCACCCACCCCGACGACATGGCGGCCGACCAGGCCGAGATGGACCGCGTGATGGCGGGCGAGACCGAGGGTTTCGCCATCGAGAAGCGCTACATCCGCGCCGACGGCGCCGTGATCTGGGTGCGCATCTCGACCTCGCTGGTGCGCGACGAGCAGAGCCACGCGCCGCTGTACTTCGTCGCCGTGATCGAGGACGTCACAGAGCGCCGCCTGGCCGCCGTCGAGCTGGCCGAATCCGCCACCGTGCTGCAGGCGGTGGAGGATTCCATCCTCGACCACCTGGCCGTGCTCGACCGCAGCGGCCGCGTCGTGGCCGTGAACGCCGCCTGGGGCCGCTTCGCCGCGGCCAACCAGCCTGCCGCGCTGGCCAGCGACAGCAAGGCCGCGGCGCTGGCGGCCAGCCTGGCTGCGTGCGACATCGGCGTCAATTACCTCGCCGTGTGCGACACGGCGCACGGCCCGCACGACAGCGGCGCGCACGACACCGCCGCGGGCATCCGCGCCGTGCTGGCCGGCACGTCCGACAGCTACAGCACCGACTACGCCTGCCCGCTGCCGCCGCGCGGCGACCTGCCCGCGCGCACGCGCTGGTTCCACCTGGCCGTCACGCCGCTGCGCACGCGCGACGGTGGCGCGGTCGTCGTGCACACCGACATCACCGAGCGCCGCCACGAGCAGGAGCTGCTGCGCGTGAGCGAGGCGCGTTACCGCAGCATGGTCTCGGCGCTGAGCGAAAGCGTGCTGGTGTTCGACGGCCAGGGCGCGCTGGTCGCCTGCAACCCCTCGGCCCAACGCCTGCTGGGCATGCGCCTGGACGAGCTGCGCGACGGCGGCCTGGCCCTGTGGCTGCCCGTGCGCACCGACGGCACGCCCATGCCGCGCCACGAGCAGCCGCTGCAGCGCGCGCTCACCCGGGGCCTGGGCAGCCACAACACCGTGCTCGGCCTGATCGGCCCGGCCACCCAGCTGCTGTGGCTGCTGGTCAACGCCGAACCCATGCACGACGAGGTGGACGCGGGCCATCGCCACGAACACCGCGGTGGCAGTGGCGGCCCTGCCGGCGCCGACGCCGGCGTGGTCGTCTCGCTCACCGACATCACCGAGCGCCACATCGCCGAGCGCCAGCTGCGCAAGCTCTCGCTGGCGGTGGAGCAAAGCCCGGCGGGCATCGTCATCACCGACGTGCAGGGCCGCATCGAATATGTCAACCCGGCCTACGAACGCGCCAGCGGCTTTGCCGTGAACGAGGTGCTGGGACGCAACCCCAGCATCGTGCAGTCGGGCCAGACGCCGCCCGAGCGTTACGCCGAGATGTGGGCCACGCTCAGCCGCGGCGAGCTCTGGCGCGGCGAGTTCGTCAACCGGCGCAAGAGCGGCGAGACTTACCACGAATCCTCCACCATCGTGCCCTTGCGCCACAGCGACAACCACATCTCGCACTACCTGGCCATCAGCGAGGACATCACCGAGCGCAAGCGCCTGGCCGCCGAACTCGACCACCACCGGCTGCACCTGGAGGAACTGGTGGCCGAACGCACCGGCGAGCTGGCCCGCCTGAACGAGGCGCTGGGGCGCGAGCGCGACCGCGCCGAGGCGGCCAACCGCGCCAAGAGCGTGTTCCTGGCCAACATGAGCCACGAGATCCGCACGCCCATGAACGCCATCATCGGCCTGACCCACCTGCTGCAGCGCGACGCGCGCGACCCCGCCCAGCACGAGCGCCTGGGCCGCGTGTCCAGCGCCGCGCAGCACCTGCTGGCCGTCATCAACGACATCCTGGACCTGAGCAAGATCGAGTCGGGCAAGCTCCAGCTCGAACAGGCCGAGATCAACATGGACCTGCTGCTGGCGCGCGCCTGCGCCCTGGTGGGCGAACGCGCCCGCGCCAAGGGTCTGGAGCTGGTGCTGGACGCCGCCGGCCTGCCACCGCTGCTGCGCGGCGACCCGACCCGCCTGTCGCAGGCGCTGGTGAACCTGCTCAGCAACGCTGTCAAGTTCACCGAGCAGGGCTCGGTGCTGCTGCGCGCCGAGCTGGTCGACGAGTCGACGCACCCCGTCGACACCCGCCCTGCCCCGGACACCGAGGCCGCCCAGCTCCTCGACCCCGGCAGCGGCGCGGACCTGCCGGCGCCGGCGCCGGCCGACGCCGGGGTGGTGGTGCGCTTCACCGTCATCGACACCGGCATCGGCGTGGCGCCCGACCAGGTCGGCCGGCTGTTCCGCGCCTTCGAGCAGGCCGACGGCTCCACCACCCGGCGCTACGGCGGCACCGGCCTGGGCCTGGTCATCACCCGCCATCTGGCCGAACTCATGGGCGGCGAGGTCGGCGTCAGCAGCACCCCCGGCGCGGGCAGCCGCTTCTGGTTCAGCGTGCGCATGCGCCGCACCCGCCGCGCCGCCGCGCTGGCCAGCGGCCCGGTCCACCTGGGCCCGCTGCGTGTCGCGGTGGTCGACGACCTGGCCGCCACCCGAGACGCCCTGGGCACCATGCTCGGCCACATGGGCCTGCGGGTCGACCTGCTCGAGCACGCCGAGGCGGCGCTGGCACTGGCCCGTCAGGCCGCGCTGGCGGTCGACCCGGTGCGGCTGTGGGTGGTCGACGCCCACCTGCCCGGCATGGACGGCCCGACCCTGCTCGAGCAGCTGGCGCAGCAAGGCCCGCTCGGCCCGCCGACCGCCCTGCTGCTGGCACGCCACGACGAGGACGGCCTGCGCGAACGGCTGCGCGCGCTCGGCCCCCAGGCTGGGTTGCTGCTCAAGCCCGTCACCGCCTCGCAGCTGCACGAGCAGCTCACCCAGCTGCTGCGCGGCCAGCTGACCATCAGCGCCGCCGCCCCCAGCCGGACCGAGCTGCAGCTGCGCCAGCGCCACGCCGGCGCCCATGTGCTGCTGGCCGAGGACAACCCGGTCAACCGCGACGTCGCAGTCGAGCTGCTGCAGGCGGCCGGGCTGAGGGTCGCGCTGGCCGAGGACGGCGCGCAGGCCGTCGCGCTGGCCACCGACACGCCCTTCGACCTGGTGCTGATGGACGTGCAGATGCCCGGCATGGACGGTCTGCAGGCCACCCGCCTGATCCGCGCGCTGCCCGGCGGCGAGCGGCTGCCCATCCTGGCCATGACGGCCAACGCCTTCGGCGAGGACCGCCTGGCCTGCCTGCAGGCCGGCATGAACGACCACATCGGCAAGCCGGTCGACCCGCACATGCTGTACGGCGTGCTGCTGCACTGGCTGGACGGCGGCATCGACGCCGACGCCCGCCCGGCCGACCCGAGCGGCGCGCTCGACGTGGCGCCCATGTCCAACACCGAGGCCGGCCGCCTGGCCGCGCTGATCCCGCCGCCCCCCCTGCCCGGACTTGCCGCAGCCGCCGCACCGACGGCGTCCGCCGGCTCGCCAGGCGCGACAGCTGCCGGCGCAGCGCCCGGCGTGGACGGCCTGCTGCGCGTGCCCGGCCTGGATCCACAGGCGGTGGACCGCATCTTCCACGGCCGCCCGCGCATGCAGCGCCACGCGCTGCAGGTGTTCGTCGACACCCAGGGCAGCCAGCTGGCCGACCTGCGCAGCTGCCTGGTGCAGCAGCGCCCGCACGACGCCCGCGCACGGCTGCACGCCCTGCGTGGTGCGCTGGGCATGATCGGCGCCAGCGCGCTGCAGGCGCAGGCACTGGCGCTCGAGCTCGCCCTGGCCGCACCCGCTGCCGCGCAGGATCCGGCCGGCACCTGCGACACCCAGGCGCCGGCGCTGGTGCAGCTGGCGACCGGCCTGTCCGGCCTGATCGAGCGGCTGCGCCTGGTGCTGGCCTGCACGCAAGACGGCGATGCGGCAGACCACCCCGCCACGGCGCCGTCCCCCCTGGCCGGCGAGCCGTGCGGCGACACCGCCCCGCCCGGTGCCCTGGCCGGGGTGGACGCGATACACGCGGTGCTGGACCACCTGGACCGGCTGCTGACCAGCGGCGACTTCGACACCGGCACCAGCCTGCGCGAGGCCGACACCCTGCTGCGCCTGCATCTGGGCGTCGCCGTCACGGAAAGGCTGGGCACCCTGGTGCGGGCCTACGACCACGCCCAGGCCCTGGCCCTGCTGCGCGGCCAGCGACGCCAGCTGGCGCTGCAGGCCGTCACCCCGGACGATGCCGCCGACCGGGCTTGAGCCACCTCAAGCTTCTTCGGAAGGAATCACGTCCGCCAGCGCCACCTGCATGACGGCTGACCTGCCACCGCTGTCGGCGCCGCAGGGCGCGGCTACAGTGTCAGCCAGATCAACAACGGCGCCAGCAAGGTCAGGGATGCAGCAAGACCCCATCCGCCGCAACAACGTCCGGGTCATGGGCTCGGGCCGGCGCACCCTGGTTCTCGCCCATGGCTTCGGCTGCGACCAGCAGGCCTGGCGCCGCATGGCACCGGCCCTGGCGCTCGACCACCGTGTCGTGCTGTTCGACTACGTGGGCTCGGGCGGCTCCGACCACTCGGCCTACGACGCCCGGCGCTACGCCGACCTGCACGGCTACGCGCAGGATCTGCTGGACGTCTGTGCCGCGCTGGACCTGCGCGACGCCGTGCTGGTCGGCCATTCGGTCAGCGGCATGGTCGGCCTGCTGGCCGCGCTGCGCCAGCCCGCGCTGTTCGAGCGCCTGGTGATGATCGGCCCGTCGCCGCGCTACCTGGACGACCCGCCCGGCTACCGCGGCGGCTTCCGGCCGGACGACGTGGCCGAACTGCTCGAGCTGATGGCGCGCAACGACCAGGCCTGGGCCGGCTTCCTCGCCCCGGTGGCGATGTGCAACGCCGACCGCCCCGAACTGGCCCGGGAGCTGGGCGAGATGTTCTGCGCCGGCGACCCGGCCACCACACGGGGCTTCGCGCGTGCCGTGTTCGCCTGCGACCACCGCGCCGAGCTGCCCCTGCTGCCCCGGCCCGTGCTGCTGCTGCAGTGCCGCGACGACATCATCGCGCCCGAGGTGGTGGGCGACTACATGCACCGTCACCTGCCGCACAGCACCCTGGTGCATCTGCAGGCCGGTGGCCACTGCCCGCACATGAGCCATCCGCACGAGACCGCCGCCGCGATCCGCAGCTGGCTGGCCGGACCGGGCTGAGATCTGACGCACCGCACCGCACCGCACCGCGCCCCACCACCCGCCCTGCCGTGCCCGACTTCGACCACGACCAACTGCCGGTGGGCCTGCTCATGCTCGACGCCGGCCACGTGCTGCTGCGCGCCAACCGCCATGTGGCCGAGCTGCTGGACATGGCCCCCGAGAGCCTGCCAGGCCGGCGCTTCGACGAGCTGCTCACGCCCGCCTCGCGGCTGCTCTACCACTCGCACGTCGTGCCGCTGCTGCAGTTGCAGGGTCGGGCGGACGAGATCGAGCTGACCCTGCAGCGCGCCGACCAGCGCCAGGCCGCGCTGTTCAATGCCGTGCTGCGCGAGGCCGGCGCGCCGGGCGAGGCGCCGCGCATCCACGCCGCTCTGGTGCGCCTGGGCGAACGGCGCCGGCTGGAAGAACAGCTGCGCAACGCCCAGCGCGCGGCAGAGCAGCTGCCGGGCATGCTGTTCCAGCTGCTGCTGGGCGCCGATGGCCAGTGGGCCATGCCCTACGCCAGCGTGGGCCTGCGCCGCCTGCACGGCCTGGCGCCCGAGGCGGTGCGCGAACAGCTCGAGCCCTGGTGGGCCACCGTGCACGAGGACGACCTGGCCGAGGTCCGGGCCAGCCTGCTCGAATCCGCCCGCCGCCTGGTCGACTGGCGCGCGCGCTACCGCTGCCGTGCCGGACGGCGCGAGCTGTGGCTGCACAGCCGCGCCACGCCCCAGCGGCTGAGCGACGGCAGCGTGCTCTGGCACGGCTACAGCGAGGACATCAGCGAACTGCACCAGCTCGACCTGGCGCGCCAGGACAAGCTCGCCGCCGAGGCCGCCAACGCCGCCAAGAGCGAGTTCCTGGCCAACATGAGCCACGAGATCCGCACGCCGATCAACGTCATGCTGGGCCTGACCCAGCTGCTGCAGCGCGAGGACCCGCGCCCCGGACAGGCCCACCGCCTGGCGCAGATCGACACCGCCGGGCGCCACCTGCTGGCCGTGGTGAGCGACGTGCTCGACGTGTCCCGGATCGAGGCCGGGCGGCTGGACCTGGAGGATCTCGATGTCGACCTGGCCGGCCTGTGCGCCCAGGTGCTCGCCATGGTGGGCGACCCGGCCCGCGCCAAGGGCCTGGCACTGAGCCTGGACCTGGCCGACACGCCGCACCACTGGCGCGGCGACCCGACCCGGCTGCGCCAGGCGCTGCTGAACCTGGTGGCCAATGCCGTCAAGTTCACGGGACGTGGCGGCGTGCACGTGAGCGTGCGCCAGCAGCCCCTGCCGCACGAGGCGGCAGAGCAGGTGCAGCAGGCCCGCCTGCTGCATTTCGAGGTCGTCGACAGCGGCCCGGGCCTGAACGCCACGACACTGGCACGCCTGTTCGAACCGTTCGCGCAGGCCGACAGCTCCACCACCCGGCGCCACGGCGGCAGCGGCCTGGGCCTGGTCATCACCCGCCGGCTGGCGCGCCTCATGGGCGGCGACGCCGGGGCGCACAGCACGCCGGGCGTGGGCAGCCGCTTCTGGTTCAGCGCCCGGCTGCTGCCCGGCCAGCACCCCACCACCAGCACAGCGCCCACCGGCACCGACCGGCAGGAGGACGAGCTGCGCCGCCACGCCGCGGGCCTGCGCGTGCTGGTGGTCGACGACCAGCCGGTCAACCGGGAGGTGACCGCCGGGCTGCTGGGCGCGGTCGGGCTGGAGGTCGACCTCGCCCACGACGGCCAGGAAGCCCTGGAGCGCCTGAGCCGGCAAGGCCAGGGCACCGAAGACACCCGCATCGACCTGGTGCTGATGGACATGCAGATGCCGCGCCTGGACGGGCTGCAGGCCACTGCCGCCGTGCGTCGCCTGCCCGGCCGGGCCGGCCTGCCCATCGTCGCCATGACGGCCAACGCCTTCGCCGCCGACCGCGCTGCCTGCCTGGCCGCCGGCATGAACGACTACATCAGCAAGCCGGTCGAGCTGGCCCAGCTCTACACCGCGCTGCTGCGCTGGCTGCCGCTGCGCGGCACCACCGCCCTGACGGGCGAGCCAGCCGGCGTCACGGCAGGCACGCCGGGGGTGGCCCACGCCACCGCAGGCACCGGTGCCACCCACCCTCCGGACGGTGCCCCCCCGGCCAACGCAGACCACACCACCCCGGTCACCCAGACCGGGGCCGCGTCGGCCGCCGAGCTGGACGAACTCGCCTGGCGGGCCCGCCTGCTCGGCGTACCGGGGCTGGACGCGGGCCGCGGCCTGTACCAGGTGCGCGACCGCCTGCCGGCCTACCTGCGCGTGCTGGGCGTGTTCTTGCACAGCCTGCACAAGGGGCACGGCGAACTGCAGCACTGGCTGGTCGGCCATGGCAGCCGCGGCCCGGGCAGCAACGGCACCAGCGGGTCAGCACCGGGCACGGGATCCGGCCCCGCGG
>JBJOKY010000193.1:0-8319 GCA_046045865.1 Pseudomonadota bacterium
CGAGCCGCTGAAGAAGGCCATGGGCACGAACACCGACATCAGCGCCATGGTGATGCCGATGATGGCGCCGGTGATCTGCCCCATGGCCTTGCGCGTGGCCTCCATGGGCGACAGGCCTTCCTCGGCCATGATGCGCTCGACGTTCTCCACCACCACGATGGCGTCGTCGACCAGGATGCCGATGGCCAGCACCATGCCGAACATGGTCAGCACGTTGATGGAAAAGCCGGCCAGCGACATCATGGCGAAGGTGCCCAGCAGGGCGATGGGCACGACGATGGTCGGGATCAGGGTGTAGCGCAGGTTCTGCAGGAACAGCAGCATCACCAGGAAGACCAGCACGATGGCCTCGGCCAGGGTCTCGACCACCTGCTCGATCGAGATCTTGACGAAGCGCGAGCTGTTGTAGGGGATCTCGTAGTTCACGCCCTCGGGGAAATAGCGTTTCAGCTCCTCCATGCGCTCCTTGATGGCGGTGGCCGTGCCCAGCGCGTTGCCGGTGGGTGCCAGCTGCACACCCACGCCGGTGGCCGGCTTGCCGTTCAGGCGCGCCGCGGTGGCATAGGTCTGCGCGCCCAGCTCCAGGCGGGCGACGTCGCGCAGGCGCACCGAGCTGCCGTCGGCATTGGACTTGAGCAGGATGGCGCCGAAGTCGCTGATGCTGGCGAGCTGGCCGCTCACCACCACCAGCGCGCTCACGCCCTGGCCGGCCACGCCGGGCTGGTCGCCCACGGCGCCGGCCGAGATCTGCGCGTTCTGGGCGCGGATGGCCGCGTTCACGTCCAGCGGCGTCAGGCCCAGGGCGGCGAGCTTGTCGGGGTCGATCCACACGCGCATGGCGCGTTCGGTGCCGAACAGCTGGGCCTGACCCACGCCGACGATGCGCTGGATCTCGGGCACGACGTTGCGTGCCGCGTAGTCGCCCAGGGCGATCGGATCCCAGGCCGGGTTGGTCGAGGTGATGGAGACGAAGAGCAGGAAGTTGGACCGTGCCTTGTCCACCCGCACGCCCTGCTGCACCACGCTCACCGGCAGGCGCGGCGTGGCGCGGGACAGGCGGTTCTGCACCTCGATCTGCGCCAGGTCGATGTTGCTGCCGGGCTCGAAGGTGACGTTGATGGCGCCCGTGCCGTTGGCCTGGGCGGTGCTCTCGGTGTAGATCATGCCCGGCGCGCCGTTGAGCTCGCGCTCGATGACAGCCAGCACGCTGTCTTCCAGCACCGCCGGGGAGGCGCCCGGATAGACGACCGAGATCACCAGGGTGGGCGGCGCCACCGTGGGGTACTGGGCGACCGGCAGCTTGGTGATGGCCACCGTGCCGAACACGCCGATGAAGAGCGCGATCACCCACGCGAAGATGGGGCGCTCGATGAAGAAACTGGAGAACATGCGTCAGTGCCTCCAGGCTCAGCGCGAGGCGGCCGAGGCCGCAGCGCCGGGGGCGCCGGGGGCGCCGCCAGCTGCGGCACCGGCGGGTTTGCCGCCTGGCGTCCACGGCACGGGCGTGATCGGCGCCTTGGGACGGATCTTCTGGAAGCCGTCCACCACCACCTGGTCGCCCTCGTTCAGGCCCGAGCTGATGACCCACTGGCTGCCGGTCGGCCCCATCTGCGAGCCGGCCACCTTGACCGGGCGCGGCGCCGGCACGTTGCCCTCGCCCACCACCAGCACGGTGTCGCCGGCCGGGCTGCGCGTCACCGCCTGCTGGGGCAGCAGCACGGCGCCTTCGGCCTGCGCCAGCACCAGACGCACCTTCACGTACAGGCCGGGCAGCAGGCGCCGCTCGGGGTTGGGCAGCTCGGCGCGCAGCTGCACCTGGCCGGTGCCGGGGTCGACGCTGAGATCGGAGAACAGCAGCCGGCCGGGCAAGGGGTAGCTGGAGCCATCGTCCAGCACCACCTGCAGCGCCGCGCCGGGGCCGGCCGCACCGCCGGGCATCTTGCTGCCGGCGGGCGCCTTCCTGAGCTGGCCGGCCTCCCAGGCGCCGCGCAGCTTCATCACCTCGGTCGCCGACAAGGTGAAATTGATGTAGAGCGGGTGGATCTGCTGGATCACCGCCAGCTGCGTCGCCTCGCCCTGCCCCACCAGCGCGCCTTCATTCACCAGCGCTCGGCCGATGCGCCCGCCCAGCGGCGCAGCCACGGCGGCGTAGTCGCGGTTCAGGCGTGCGGTGGTGACGGCGGCCTTGGCGGCAGCCACGTCGGCCTCGGCCAGCTTGACCGTCGTCTGGGTGGCCACCCATTCGGTCTGGCTGATGGCCTTGGCGGCGGCGAGCGGCTCGTTGCGGTCCAGGCTGGCCCGGGCCTGGGCCAGGTTGGCCTCGGCACGCGCCTGGTTGGCCTGGGCGGATTCGAGCGCGGCGCGGTAGACCGCGTCGTCGAGCTGGAACAGCAGCTGGCCTTCGCGCACCTCGCTGCCTTCAGTGAAGGCGCGCTTTTGCACGATGCCCGGCACGCGGGCGCGCACCTGGGCCACGCGCCAGGCCTCCAGCCGGCCGGGCAGCTCGGTGTTGATGGCGACCTGGCCGGCGCTCACGGTCAGCACACCGGCCGGCGGAGGCGGGGGCATGCCGGGCCGGGCGCCCGCAACCGGAGCGCCGCCACCGGCTGACGACGCGCCGGATGCGCCCGGTGCCGCACCACCGCCGCCGCCGCAGGCCGTCAGCGCTGCAGTGATGCACAAGGTGGCAGCCAGCAGCCAGGTCGGGCGGGAGGTGTCGAGAGGGGTTCCGGGTCGGGGCAGCCTGCCCGTCGGGCGGGCGGAGTGAGAGCGGGCCATGCGCATCCTTGCAAGCAAACTGATCTGCGTTCTTGTGTAACGGTCGGGCGGCAGTCTAGCGAGCGATCCTGTCCGGCGTGTGCCGGCGGTCACAGGCGCCGGGTCGACCATCGCGCTTGTCCACCGTAGGCAAGAGGCGTACCCTGCCCGCACACCATCCACCCCGAGACAGCGCCCACCCTGTCTGCGGCCGGGCGCGCAGGAGAACCCCCATGCCCAGCCCAGCCCCGAGCAGTGCCTCGCCGAAGAACGAAGCGTCTTCGACCGGCGTGTCCGCCATCCGCACCCTGGCCCTGGTCGGGCCCTCGGCGGCCGGCAAGACCAGCTTGTGCGAGGCCCTGCTCCAGCACAGCGGCGCGATCGGCGCCACCGGCAACGTCGAGCGCGGCAGCACCGTCAGCGATTTCGACCCCATCGAGCGGCGCATGGGCCACTCGCTCAACACCAGCGTGCTGCACCTGCAGCACCGCGGCACGCGCATCCACCTGCTCGACACGCCCGGCAGCGCCGACTTCCTCGGCCAGAGCCTGCCGGCGCTGGAGGCGGTGGACTGCGCCGCCATCGTCATCAACGCCGCCACGGGTGTCGAGCCCATGGCGCTGCGCATGCTGGCCCAGGCGGCCGAGCGCCAGCTCGACCGCATCCTCATCGTCAACCGCATCGACGCGCCCGGCGTGAAGCTGGCCGAGCTGCTGGCGCAGATCCAGGAGGCCTGCGGGCGCGAATGCCTGCCGCTCAACCTGCCCGCCAACGGCGCCAGGGAAGTGGTCGACTGCTGGTTCGCGCCCGAGGCCGCGAGCGGCCACGAGGCCGATTTCTCCAGCGTCGCCGCCGCCCACCGCGCCCTGGTCGAGCAGGTGGTCGAGGTGGACGCCGCCTTCGTCGACCGTTACCTGGAAGAAGGCGACGTCGACGCGCGCGAGCTGCACGCGCCGCTGGAGCAGGCGCTGCGCGAGGGCCACCTCATCCCGGTGCTGTTTGTCTCGGCGAAACAGGGCCTGGGCGTGGGCCAGCTGCTCGACGCCATCGTGCAGCTGCTGCCCGACCCGACCGAAGGCAACCCGCCGGACTTCTACAAGGGCGAGATCGTCCACGGCCCGACGCCTGACCTGAGCGGCGCGACGCTCATGCACGCCAGCCCCGACCCCGCCGCCCATGTGCTGGCGCACGTGTTCAAGGTCGCCATCGACCCCTACGTCGGCAAGCTCGGCGTGATGCGCGTGCACCAGGGCAGCATCACGCCGGCCAGCCAGCTCTACATCGGCGACGGGCGCAAGCCCTTCAAGGTCGGCCACCTCTTCATGCTGCAGGGCAAGGAGACCGTCGAGGTGCAGCGCGCCCTGCCGGGCGACATCGTGGCCGTGGCCAAGGTCGACGAGATCGCCTACGACGCCGTGCTGCACGACGCAACCGAGGACGATCACATCCACCTCAAGCCGCTCAACTTCCCGACCCCCGTGCACGGCCTGGCGCTCAAACCCAGGCGCCACGGCGACGAGCAGCGCCTGGCCGAGGTGCTGGCCAAGCTGGCCAGCGAAGACCCCTGCGTGCGTGTCGAGCAGGTGGCCAGCACGCACGAGACCGTGGTCTACGGCCTGGGCGAGCTGCACCTGCGCGTGCTGCTGGAGCGGCTGCGCGAGAGCTACCGCATCGAGGTCGACACCGCACCGCCGCGCATCGCCTACCGCGAGACCATCGCCGCGCCGGCCCAGGCCCAGTACCGCCACAAGAAGCAGAGCGGCGGCGCCGGCCAGTTCGGCGAGGTGCATCTGCAGGTGGAGCCGCTGCCGCGCGGCGCGGGCTTCGAGTTCCTCGATCACGTGAAGGGCGGCGCCATACCGGGCCAGTTCATCCCGGCGGTCGAGAAAGGCGTGCGCGCCGCCATGGAGGCCGGCGTGCTGGCCGGCCACCCGGTCGTGGACGTGCGTGTCACCGTGGTCGACGGCAAGCACCACAGCGTGGACAGCAAGGAGATCGCCTTCGTCACCGCCGGCAAGAAAGCCTTCATCGCCGCGGTGCGCGAGGCCCGCCCGCTGGTGCTGGAGCCCATCGTCGACGTGGAGATCAGCGCGCCCGAGGCGGCGATCGGCGACATCACCGGCGACCTGGCCTCGCGCCGCGGCGAGGTGCGCGCCAGCAGCTCGGTCGGCGCCGGCCTGGCCAGCGTGAAGGCGCGCGCCCCGCTGGCCGAACTGACCGGCTACCAGCTGCGCCTGAACGCGCTCACGCGCGGCGAAGGCCGCTACACCCTGGCCCTGAGCCACTACGACCCGGTGCCACCGGGCGTGCAGGAGGAGATGGCGAAGAAGTATCAGGTGCGGGACGAGGACTGACGCCTGCGGACCGGAATCAGGCGGCGGATCGGCGGGCTCGGCCCACCAGCCCGCAGGCAGAATCGCTGCTTTGCCCAGCGAGGACCGCGCCGTGAACCTGAAGGTACCCATCCGCATCACCGACGAACTGACCGAGGACATCATCAACGCCACCGGCCTGCTCGACCTGGCCAGCGGCGAGATCGGCAACGTCACCTACGAGGACTACGACGTGGCCGCCCAGGGCGTGCCGGTCGAGAGCCCGGACTACGAGTTCACCAGCGGCACGCTGTCGCACGACGGCAAGGAAGTCGAGTTCCGCATCGACGTCGACCAGTTCAGCGGCGCCTATTCGGTCAGCGCCAGCGAACTGCTGGAGATCAAGGTGCGCGCCGCCCAGCTGTTCTCGGGCGTGAACGGCCAGGCCCTGGCCCTGCTGGCCGGTGGCCAGGACGACGCCCCGCGCCGCAGCGGCGGCGCAGCCGCCAAGGCGCCGGCAAGGAAGGCCGCGCGCAAGACCGCCCGACGCAGCTGAGCGGCAGCGCCCCCCGGGCCCGCCGAGGCACGCACGCCACGCCGACTCAGCGCAGCCGGCCCACGTAACGCCCCGGGCTGGCCGGTGCCGGTGCACCGTCCGCACCCGGCGATGGTGCGGCCGTGCGCCGCGACGGCACCGGCTGGGACGAGAACAGCACGGCCTCCAGCCGGCGCGCCCAGTGGTGCAGATCGGGTGCGTCGGACTCGTTGAGCGCCAGCTGGATGATCTCGCGCGCGTACTCGGCGTTGCGCATCATCCACTCCACGTCGGTCACCCGGCCGGTCTTGCGGCGCAGCTGCACGTGCAGATGGGCGGCGACGGCAAACTTCTCGCTTTCAAGCATGGTGGTCGCAGGGCTGGGGCGTCATTCGACCTGCTCGCCGTGCTGGCTCAGGTCCAGGCCGTCGTGCTCGTCGCGGCTGGCCACGCGCAGGCCGACCACGACGTCGACCAGCAGCAGGATGGTGGCCGTGGCCACGCCGCTGTAGACGATGGTGGCGCCGGCCGCGGCGGCCTGGGCGGCAAGCGACCCGGCTGCGCCGCCGATGTGCGCGTCGGCCAGCACGCCGGTCAGCAACGCCCCGACCAGGCCGCCCACGCCGTGCACGCCGAACACGTCCAGGCTGTCGTCGGCGCCCAGCAGGCGCTTCAGGCCGGTGGCACCCCAGTAGCAGCACACGCCCGCCACCGCGCCGATCAGCACGGCCGAGCCGGGCGTGACGAAGCCCGAGGCCGGCGTCACCGCCACCAGCCCGGCCACCGCGCCGCTGCACAGGCCCAGCAGCGTGGGCGTGCGGCGCACCAGCCATTCGGCCAGCATCCAGCTCAGCGTGCCGGCGGCCGCGGCCAGCTGGGTGCACAACATCGCCAGGCCGGCGCGGCCGTCGGCCGCCGCGGCCGAGCCGCCGTTGAAACCCATCCAGCCCACCCACAGCAGGGCCGCGCCCATCATGGTGTAACCCAGGTTGGCGGGCATGAGCGGCACCTCGCCGTAGCCCAGGCGCTTGCCCAGGAAACGCGCCGCGACCAGGCCCGCCACCCCCGCGTTCAGGTGCACGACCGTGCCGCCGGCGAAATCGAGCGCGCCCAGTTCGGCCAGCCAGCCCCCCGGTGCCCAGATCCAGTGCGCGATCGGTGCATAGACCCCCAGCGACCACAGGCCCATGAACCACAACAGGGCGGAAAACTTCATGCGCTCGGCAAACGCGCCCACGATCAGCGCCGGCGTGATGATGGCGAAGCTGAGCTGGAACATGACGAACACCGACTCGGGCACGCTGGGCGCGAGCGGGTGCACGCTGAGCAGGCCGGCCGCCTTGTCGTGGCGCAGATGGGACAGCCAGGCGCCGTCGACGTCGCCGACCCAGGGCGTGCCGGCATGGAAGGCCAGGCTGTAGCCGACCGCGAACCACAGCAGCGTGACCAGCGCGCAGGTGGCCAGCACCTGGGCCATGGTGGCCAGGATGTTCTTCTTGCGCACCATGCCGGCGTAGAACAGCGCCAGACCGGGCAGACTCATCAGCAGCACCAGCACGGTGGCGGTGATCATCCAGGCGGTGTCGCCGCTGTCGAGCACGCTGCGCGGCTGCAGCGCGCCGCTGTGCGCCTGCGCCGCACCGGCCAGCGCCAGGCCGGCGGGCAGCACGCCGGCAACTCGCAGCCGCAGCACACACGACAGCATCAGGGACACCTTGAACCTCCAGCAGCTCGACTCGGGATCAGCGTCGATCTGCAATAAGCGGGCCCGTGTGTAACCGCGCCCGGCGCGCGCGCCACAATGGGGCGATGTCCAGCCCCGCCGACCCTGCCTTGCCCGCGGCCAGCGGCCTGCACCCCAGCCTGCTGGTCGCCGCGGCGCTGGCGCTGGGTGCGGCCGTGTCGCTGGGCCTGGCGCGTTTCGCCTACCCGCTGCTGCTGCCGCCCATGCGTGCGGAGCTGGGCTGGAGCTACTTCACCGCCGGCGCCATGAACACGGTCAACGCGGCGGACTACCTGGTCGGCGCGCTGCTGATGCCGCGCGCGCTGGCGCGCCGGGACGCGCGCCAGGTGCTGCTGGGCGGAGCGGCGCTCACCGCCCTGGTGCTGGCCGGCCACGCGCTGGCGCGCAGCGACGCCGTGTTCTACCCGCTGCGCCTGCTGGCCGGGGTGGGCAGCGCGGCCACCTTCGTCTCGGGCGGGCTGCTGGCGGCGCGGCTGGGCCAGGCGCCGGGTGCGCGCCCGGCACTGGTGCTGGGCGTGTACTACGGCGGCACGGGGCTGGGCATCATCGCCGCGGCCGTGCTGGTGCCGGCGCTGCAGTGGGACGACGCCTGGCTCGCCCTGGCCGCCAGCGCCGCGCTGGCCACGGTCGTGATGGCCGCGGGCACAAGCACGCTGGCCGCGCCGCCGGCCAGGCCGGGGGCCGCGGGCAGTGGTTTTCGGGCGCGCGACTTCCTGCCCGGCCTGGCCGGCTACCTGATGTTCGGCCTGGGCTACATCGGCTACATGACCTTCAACGTCACCCTGCTGCGCGAGCAGGGCGCCAGCCGCGCCGTGGTCATCACCTTCTACGTGCTGCTGGGGCTGGGCGTGATCGCCTCGTCCTGGCTGTGGGCCGGGCTGCTGGCACGCCACCGGGGCGGGCGGCCGCTGGCGCAGCTCAACGCCCTGCTGGCGCTGGCCACGCTGCTGCCGGTGCTGAGCAGCCGGCCA
>JBJOKY010000194.1:0-8287 GCA_046045865.1 Pseudomonadota bacterium
GGCGCACGCCTACTGCCAGGACAAGCTGGCCAGCCGCGTGACGCTGGCCTTCCGCAACGGCGAGACCGACCCGGCGATCTTTCGCGAGATGGGTGAACTCGGCCTGCTGGGTGCCACCATCCCCGAGCAGTACGGCGGCGCCGGCCTGAACTACGTCTGTTACGGCCTGGTGGCGCGCGAGGTCGAACGTGTCGACTCGGGCTACCGATCCATGATGAGCGTGCAGAGCTCGCTGGTGATGGTGCCCATCAACGAGTTCGGCACCGAGGCGCAGAAGCAGAAATACCTGCCCAAGCTCGCGACCGGCGAATGGATCGGTTGTTTCGGCCTGACGGAACCGAATCACGGCTCCGACCCCGGCAGCATGATCACCCGCGCCAAGGCCGTGCCCGGCGGCTACAGCCTGTCGGGCAGCAAGATGTGGATCAGCAACAGCCCGATCGCCGACGTCTTCGTCGTGTGGGCCAAGGATGACGCGGGCCAGATCCGCGGCTTCGTGCTGGAGAAGGGTTTCAAGGGCCTGAGCGCCCCGGCCATCCACGGCAAGGTAGGCCTGCGTGCCTCGATCACCGGCGAGATCGTCATGGACGAGGTCTTCGTGCCCGAGGAAAACGCCTTCCCCGACGTGCGTGGCTTGAAAGGCCCCTTCACCTGCCTGAACAGCGCGCGCTACGGCATCGCCTGGGGCGCGCTGGGTGCGGCGGAAGACTGCTTCGACCGCGCGAGAACCTACACCCTGGACCGCAAGCAGTTCGGCCGCCCGCTGGCCGCCAACCAGCTCATCCAGAAGAAGCTGGCCGACATGCTGACCGACATCTCATTGGGCCTGCAGGGCTGCCTGCGCCTGGGCCGCATGAAGGACGCCGGCACGGCGAGTGTGGAAGCCACCAGCATCATGAAGCGCAACAGCTGCGGCAAGGCGCTGGACATCGCCCGCCTGGCACGCGACATGATGGGCGGCAACGGCATCAGCGACGAGTTCGGCGTGGCGCGCCACCTGGTGAACCTGGAGGTGGTGAACACCTACGAGGGCACGCATGACGTGCATGCGCTCATCCTGGGCCGGGCCATCACCGGCATCCAGGCCTTCAGCTGAATCGAGCTGAGCTGACCTGAACGCGCAGATCTATCTATGAGCGAACAAGCTCGGACGCCGCCGCGCCCCCTGGCCGGGGTCAAGGTACTGGACCTGTCCCGCGTGCTGGCCGGCCCCTGGTCGGGCCAGCTGCTGGCGGACTATGGCGCGGACGTCATCAAGGTCGAACGGCCCGGCGCGGGCGACGACACGCGTGGCTGGGGTCCGCCCTGGTGGGGTGATGGCGGCGAGGGCCGGGGCCGTGTGGCGGCCTACTACCTCAGCGCCAACCGCGGCAAACGCTCCATCGCCATCGACATCGCCACGCCCGAGGGCGCGGCCCTGGTGCGGCAGATGGCCGCTGCGGCCGATGTGCTGCTGGAGAACTACAAGGTCGGCCAGCTGGCGCGTTACGGCCTGGACCACGCCAGCCTCGCGAGCCTGAACCCCGGCCTGATCTACTGCTCCATCACCGGCTACGGTCAGGATGGCCCCTACGCCCAGGCGGCCGGCTACGACTTCGCCATCCAGGCGACAGGCGGCCTGATGAGCGTGACCGGCGAGAAGGACGGCACCCCCGGCAGCGAGCCGCAGAAGGTGGGCGTCGCGGTGGCCGACCTGTTCACCGGCGTGTACGCCACCACCGCCATCCTGGCCGCGCTGCATGAGCGCCAGCACACGGGCCGCGGCCGCCACATCGACGCCGCGCTGCTCGATGTGCAGGTCGCCATGCTGGCCAACCAGGCGAGCAACTACCTGGTGGGCGGCAAGACACCCAAGCGCATGGGCAACGCCCACGTCAACATCGTGCCCTACCAGGTGTTTGCCACGCTGGACGGCCACATCGTGCTGGCGGTGGGCAACGACGGCCAGTTCCAGCGCTTCTGCGAACTGGCTGGCCGGCCCGGGGTGGCGCAGGACGAGCGCTACGCCAGCAACGAAGGCCGCGTGAACCGCCGCGCCGAGCTGGTGCCGCAACTGGCCGGCTGGATGCTGGAGCGCACGACGGCCGACTGGATGGCCCTGCTGGAGCCCAACGCCGTGCCCTGCGCGCCCATCCTGGAACTGCCCGGCGTGTTCCAGCACCCGCAGGTGGTGGCACGCGGCATGCAATACACCCTGCCCGACGCCGACGGCGCGGCCGTGCCCATGGTCGGCAACCCCATGCGTTTCGACGGGCAGCGCCCGAGCGCCGAGCTGGCCCCGCCGCAGCTGGACCAGCACGGCGCGGCCATCCGCAGCGCCTTGAAGTCGACCCTGTCCTCGTCAGTGTCCACGTCCACGTCCGCGCCCACCGACGCCCCGGCCTGGCCCGCTCCCCTGCCCCACCCCGCCCCATGACCACCCCTGCCCGCCCGACAGACGACACCCTGGTTCGCTTCAATGCGGTGCAGAAGAGCTACGACGGCATCAACCTCGTGGTGCGTGCGCTGGATCTCTCGATCCGCCGCGGCGAGTTCCTGACGCTGCTGGGCCCCTCGGGCTCGGGCAAGACCACCACGCTCATGATGCTGGCCGGCTTCGAGACGCCGACCGAAGGCGAGATCGAGCTGAACGGTGCGCCCATCACCCGCACCCCGCCGCACAAGCGCAACTTCGGCATGGTGTTCCAGAACTACGCGCTCTTCCCGCACATGAGCGTGGCCGACAACGTGGCCTACCCGCTCACCGTGCGCAAGCTGGCCAAGGACCAGACCGCAGCCAAGGTGGCCAAGGCGCTGGACATGGTGCGCCTGGGCAAGTTGGGCGACCGCCGCCCCGGCCAGCTCTCGGGCGGCCAGCAGCAGCGTGTGGCGCTGGCGCGCGCCCTGGTCTTCGAGCCCCAGCTGGTGCTGATGGACGAGCCGCTCGGCGCACTCGACAAGCAGCTGCGCGAGCACATGCAGATCGAGCTGAAGGAGCTGCACCGCCAGCTCGGCGTCACGTTTGTGTACGTCACCCACGACCAGGGCGAGGCGCTGACCATGAGCGACCGCGTGGCGGTGTTCAACGACGGCCTGATCCAGCAGATCGCCCCCGTGACCGAGCTGTACGAGGCGCCCAGCAACCGTTTCGTCGCCAGCTTCGTGGGCGACAGCACGGTGCTGGATGGTGCGATCAGCTCGGCTGTGAACGGCAGCTGCGAGCTGACACTGGACAGCGGCGAACGCCTGGCCGGCATCAACGTCAACGGCGCGAGCGTCGGCATGCGTGGCCAGGCCGCCGTGCGGCCTGAACGCATCGAGGCCCATGTGCAGGCGCCCGCCGACAGCCGCAATGTCGTGCAGGCCACGGTGCTGGACGTGCTGTACTTCGGCGACCACCAGCGCCTGCGCTGCGACGTGAAGGGTCAGGCCCAGGCCACCGTCAAGCTGCCGCTGGCCATGGCTGCACCTGCCACCGGCGCGCCGGTCTGGTTGAGATTTCCCCCCGAGTTCCTGCGCGTGTATCTCTGACCGGCCCGCAGGTGCAGACCCGCTGCCGACCGGAAACCCCGCAGGACATTTCCCGCCCCCGCCCCCAAGACCTCCCATACCGAGGACCGACCCCATGAAGATCAAGCACTCCGCTCTGACCGCCCTGGCTGTTGCCGCGCTGACCGCCGGCAGCGCCTTTGCGCAAGCCCAGCTCACCGTCGTCAACTTCGGCGGCGCCAATGGCAACGCGCAGAAGAAGGCCTACTTCGAGCCCTTCGAGAAGGCCGCCGGCGCCAAGGTCGTGGGCGTGGAATACAACGGCGAACAGGCCAAGATCAAGGCCATGGTCGAGGCCAAGAAGGTCAGCTGGGACGTGGTCGAGGTCGAGAGCCCCGACGTGGCGCGCGGCTGCGACGAAGGCCTGTTCGAGAAGCTGGACTACAGCAAGATCGGCAACAAGGCCGACTTCCAGCCCGCGGCCGTCACCGAATGCGGCATCGGCACCTTCGTGTGGTCGACCGTCATGGCCTACAACGCCGACAAGCTCAAGACCGCCCCGACCACCTGGGCCGATTTCTGGGACGTGAAGAAGTTTCCCGGCAAACGCGCCATGCGCAAGGGCGCGCGCTACAACGTCGAGTTCGCCCTCATGGCCGACGGCGTGAAGGTGGCCGACGTCTACAAGGTGCTGGCCACCAAGGAAGGCGCCGAGCGCGCGTTCAAGAAGCTCACCGAACTGAAACCCAACATCCAGTGGTGGGAAGCCGGCGCGCAGCCGCCGCAGTTCCTGGTCGCCGGTGACGTGGTCATGACCACCGCCTACAACGGCCGAATCGACGCCGCCCAGCGCGAAGGCAAGAACCTGGCGATCACCTGGACCGGCGGCATCTACGACCTGGACTACTGGACCATCCCGAAGGGCAGCCCGAACAAGGACCTGGCCCTGAAGTACATCGCCCTGGCATCGAGCCCGGACGCCCAGGCCGTCTACGCCCAGAACATCAGCTACGGCCCGACCAACACCAAGGCGCTGGCCAAGCTCGACGCCAAGGTGCTGGCCAAGCTGCCCACCGCGCCGGGCAATGCCAAGGACGCGCTGCAGTTCGACGTCAAGTTCTGGGCCGACCAGGGCGAGGCGCTGGAGAAGCGTTTCGCTTCGTGGGCCGCGCAGTAAGCGTGAGCCCCACGGCACCCGCGACCTGAGCACCACGGACAAGACCCAGCAGCACGGCCCGACATGAGCACTGCCACCACCACCCTGCCCGCCGCCGCAGCCTCTTCTGCGGCCGGCGCCCCCGGCGCGCCGCGCAGCGACCTGCGCGCCACGCTGGCGCGCGCCGAGCGGCGGCGCAAGCTGGTGGCGGTGGGGCTCACGCTGCCGCTGCTGGTCTTTCTGCTGCTCACGCTGCTGGTGCCCATCGCCGCGCTGCTGATGCGCGCGGTCGAGAACCCCGAGGTGGCCAACGCCCTGCCGCGCACCGGCGCGGCGCTGGCCAGCTGGGACCGCCAGGCCGAACCGCCCGCCGCGGCCTTCGCGGCCTTTGCGACCGATCTGAACCAGCTCGCCGAATCGGCCGAGGCCGGCGCGCTGGCCAGGCGCCTGAACACCGAAGTGGCCGGTGCCCGCTCGCTCGTCATGAGCACCTTCAAGGCCAGCACCGAGCTGGTCGCGCCGGCCGAAGGCGCAGCCAGTGCCGCTGCGACTGGCTCCGCCACCGCAGCCGCTGCACCACCCGAACTCGTGCGCGAGCGCATGCTGGCGCTGGACGCACGCTGGAGCGAATTGAAATACTGGCAGGCCATCGCCAAGAACGCGAAGCGCTACACGCCCGACTACCTGCTCGCCGCCGTCGACCTGCGCCGCAGCGCCGCCGGCGAAGTGGAGCGCATGCCCGAGGACCAGCGCGTCTTCGGCCGCATCCTGCTGCGCACCTTCAACATCAGCGGCGTGGTCACGCTGGCCTGCCTGCTGCTGGCCTATCCGCTGGCCTGGTGGCTGTCCATCCTGCCGGCGCGCAAGGCCAACCTGCTGCTCATCGTCGTGCTGGTGCCGTTCTGGACCAGCATCCTGGTGCGCGTGGCCGCCTGGATCGTGCTGCTGCAGCGCGAGGGCCTGGTCAACAAGGCGCTGATGAACCTGTCCGTCATCCAGGAGCCGCTGGCGCTGCTGTTCAACCGCACGGGCGTGGTCATCGCCATGGTGCACATCCTGCTGCCGTTCATGATCCTGCCGCTGTACAGCGTCATGAAGGCCGTGCCGCCCACCTATGTGCGGGCAGCGGTGTCGCTCGGCAGCCCCCCGCTGGCGGCGTTCTTCCGCGTGTACGTGCCGCAGACGTTTGCCGGCATCGGCGCCGGTGCGCTGCTGGTCTTCATCCTCAGCATCGGCTACTACGTGACGCCCGCCCTGCTCGGCGGCGCGGACGACCAGATGCTGAGCTACTACATCGCCCAGTACACCAATGTCGAGGTGAACTGGGGCATGGCCTGTGCCCTGGGCGGCGTGCTGCTGGCGGCCACGCTGGCGCTGTACGGCGTGTACCGGCGCTTTTCAGGCGCAGAACTGAGCCTGGGTTGATGCCATGAGAACCACCCCCGCCGCCGCACTGGCCACTGGCGCCTCTGCTGCCGCCATCGCCCCGCGCCGTTTCGCCGGCCTGCTGCCGGATTTCCCGGCCTACGCCACGCCGCTGGACAAGCTGGGCTGGTGGGCCCTGCGCGGGCTGTGCGTCGCGCTGCTGGTGTTTCTGCTGCTGCCCATCCTGGTCATCGTGCCGCTGAGCTTCTCGGCCTCCAGCTTCCTGGCCTACCCCATGCCGGGCTGGTCGATGCAGTGGTACCGCGAGCTGTTCAACGCGCCCGAGTGGGTGCGCGCGGCGCAGAACAGCTTCATCGTGGCGCCGGCCGCCACCCTCATCGCCACGGTGCTCGGCACACTGACGGCGGTGGGCCTGGCGCGGGTGAGCTTTCCCGGCAAGGGCCTCTTGATGAGCGTGCTCATCGCGCCCATGGTCGTGCCCATCGTGGTGGTGGGCGTGGCCTGCTACCTGTTCTTCGCGCGCATCGGCCTGGCGGACAGCTATGTCGGGCTGATCATCGTGCACGCCGCCTTGGGCGCGCCCTTCGTCGTCACCACCGTGCTGGCCACGCTGCAGGGCTACAACCACAACCTCACGCGTGCCTCGCTGAGCCTGGGCGCCGGGCCGCTGGAGACCTTTCGCCGCGTGACCCTGCCGGTCATCGCGCCGGGCGTGATCTCGGGCGCACTGTTCGCCTTCGCCACCAGTTTCGACGAGGTGGTGGTCACGCTCTTCATCGCCGGCCCCAGCCAGGTGACGCTGCCGCGCCAGATGTTCACCGGCATCCGCGAGAACATCAACCCGACGATTGCCGCGGTCGCCACGCTGCTGACCATCTTCACCACCGGGCTGATGCTGGCGCTGGAGTGGTTGCGGGCGCGGCGCGCCTGAACTGAGGTCGCGCCCATGAGCCGTGCCCCGGACCAGCCCTTGAACCAACCACTCGGCGGCAACCAGATGCCGCGTTTCGGCGGTATCGCCAGCATGATGCGGCTGCCCATGGCCAGCAGCGCCGCCGGCCTGGACGCCGCCTTCATCGGCGTGCCGCTGGACATCGGCACCAGCCACCGCCCGGGCGCGCGTTTCGGCCCGCGCGCCATCCGCGCCGAATCCGCTCTCATCCGCCCCTACAACATGGCGACCGGCGCCGCACCCTTCGACGCCCTGCAGGTGGCCGACCTGGGCGACGTGGCGATCAACACCTATTCGCTCGAGAAGTCGGTCGGCCTCATCACCGCCCACTACCGCGAGGTGCTGGCCAGCGGCTGCATCCCGCTGACGATGGGCGGCGACCACACCATCGCCCTGCCCATCCTGCGCGCGGTGGCCGAGCGCCACGGCCCGGTGACCCTGGTGCATGTGGACGCCCATGCCGACGTCAACGACGAGATGTTCGGCGAACGCATCGCCCACGGCACGCCGTTTCGCCGCGCAGTGGAAGAAGGCCTGCTGATCAACAACAAGGTCTGGCAGATCGGCCTGCGCGGCAGCGGTTATGCGGCCGACGATTTCGACTGGCCGCGCCAGCAGGGCTTCACCGTCGTGCCGGCGCACGAGGTGTGGTGGACCTCGCTCGCGCCGCTCATGGCCCGGGTGCGCGAACGCATCGGCCCGGCCACGCCGGTGTATCTCAGCTTCGACATCGACGGCATCGACCCGAGTTATGCCGGCGGCACAGGCACGCCCGAGATCGGCGGCCTCACCGTGCCGCAGGGCCTGGAGATCATCCGCGGCCTGCGTGGCCTCAACCTCGTCGGCTGCGACCTGGTCGAGGTGGCGCCCGCCTACGACACCAGCGGCAACACCGCCCTGCTCGCCGCTAACCTGCTCTACGAAATGCTCTGCGTGCTGCCCGGGGTACCCGTGCGCTGACGCGCAGCAAGCTCACCTGGCCGGCGCCAGAATCGCGCCACCAAACTGCCGACCCGCATCCACTCACGATCCGAACGATCCCTGGAGACGACATGGACATGAAGACTTCCCCCCTGGCCCTGCTCAAGGACGCCGGCCTGCTCAAGACCGACAGCTACATCAACGGTGCCTGGGTGGGCGCCGAGGAGCGTTTTGCCGTCACCGACCCGGCCACCGGCCTGGAACTGGTCAAGGTGGCGCGCCATGGCGCCGCCCAGGCCGAAGCCGCCATCGCCGCCGCCAACGCCGCCCTGCCCGCCTGGCGCGCCCGCCCGGCCAAGGAACGCTCGGCCCTGCTGATGAAGTGGTTCCAGCTGCTGGTGGCG
>JBJOKY010000571.1:0-2789 GCA_046045865.1 Pseudomonadota bacterium
TGCGCGGAATGACCTCCAGCGCCTGCAGCTGCTTGGCGTGGGCCAGGTAGCGCACCTCCATGAAGGCCTCGGGCCCGACCATGGCGCCGATGGACACCGGCTCGGCCGGGTCCAGCACCTGCCGCGGTTCATACGGCGGCAGGAAGGCGTCGACCTGCGCCTGTTCGGGCATGTCCACCCGTTCGACCGCGTGGGTGAGGATGAAGCCGTCCATGCACACCATGACCGGCATGCTCAGCTCCTCGGCCAGCTTGAAGGCCTGGATGTGCAGGTCCAGCGCCTCCTGGTTGCTTTCGGCGAACAGCTGGATCCAGCCGCAGTCGCGCTGGCTCATCGAGTCGCTGTGGTCGTTCCAGATGTTGATGGGCGCGCCGATGGCCCGGTTGGCCACCGTCATCACGATGGGCAGGCCCAGGCCCGAGGCGTTGTAGACCGCCTCGGCCATGAAGAGCAGGCCCTGGCTGGCCGTGGCCGTGTAGGTGCGCGCGCCGGCCGCCGAGCTGCCGATGGCCACGCTCATGGCGGCGAACTCGCTCTCGACGTTGATGAACTCGCAGGGCTCGGGGCGGCACAGCGCGACGGCGCGGGCCACGGCCTGGGAGCCTTCAATCTGCTGCAGCATGAGCACTCTCCTGGCTTGCCAGCTCCTGCATTTCCTGACGGACGAAGGCGTAGGCCTCGGCCGCGGCGGCGACATTGCCCTCGGCCACCTTGCCGGTGAACTTGTCGCGGATGGCGTGGCTCACGGCATCGAGCGTGATGAGGCCGGACAGCGCCGCGAAGCCGCCCAGCAGCACCGCGTTGGGCAGCGGACGGCCCAGGTGCTTCAGCGCGATCTCGGTGGCCGGCACGGTGGTGAGGCGTTCGTGGCGGAAGCGCCCGGCGGTCCGCTCAACCATTTCGCCCAGCCCCAGCTCGTCGAAGCTGCGCCGGCTGTTGATGAGCACGTAGCCATGCGGCACCAGGCCCTGGAACACGTCGACCTGGTGCAGCAGGGTCGGGTCCTGCACGATCACCACGTCGGGCGCCAGGATGGGCTCGCGCAGGCGGATGGCCTGGTCGGCGATGCGGCAGAAGGCCACCACCGGGGCACCGGTGCGCTCCGACCCGAAGCTGGGAAAGGCCTGGGCATAGCGCCCCTGCTCGAAGGCGGCGACCGCGAGCAGCTCGGTGGCCGTGACCACCCCCTGCCCGCCGCGCCCGTGGATGCGGATCTGCAGCATCGCTGCACGCTCCTGATCTGGCTGTGGAGCCGGAACGGCCGGCCCGCCGAAACTTGTCTGCCGGGCATTGTTCGACCGGTCAGGGGGGCGCGACCTTGAGCGTGGTCAATCGGCGCGGCGAGGTGGCCCGGTCACGACGCCTGCGGATCCCGGTGCAGCGCCCCCGGCGGCCGCCAACGGCTATTACCCCACCACGGCAGGCAGCCGCTGGATCTACCTCCACACCAGCGATGTGCAGGCACCAGGCACGGTGACGATCGAGGCTGGTGCGGCCCGGCCCCTGGGCACACGCAGCGCGGCGGTCTTCACCCTGAGCGACAGCAGCGTGCAGACGCGCTACTACAGCACCACGGCGGACGGCGTACACGAGCTCGCCGGCCCCGGCTCGGATCCGGCAGCCCCCGCCGCCCAGCCGGCGCGCACGGGCAGCCGTGCGGGGCTGCGCGGCGCGCTGGCGCCGGTTTCACCAGGCGGCCGGCCGGCCCTGCCGCACGGGCTGCTGCGCTCGGGTCGGCCGGACGGGCTGCCGCAGCTGATCCAGCCTGCAGCGCGATGAAGCATCGTGCCGAGGCGGTGACGGCAGCGCGGGCGCGGGCGCGGGCACGGCCGGCCCGGCCCGGGCTGGAGACTGGCTTCAATCAGCCGCCGGCCCGGGGTGCGCGAACAGCTCGCCCAGGAGCTGGCGCAGCCACTCGTTGCCGGCATCACCGTGCACCTTGGCGTGCCAGTACACGGCGATGGACACCTCGGGCAGGTCGGCCGGATGCGGCAGCGCCACCAGGCCGTGCACGCCGGCCAGGCGCTGCGCCAGGCCTTCGGGCACGGTGGCGATGAGGTCGGTGCTGGCCAGGATGTGGCCGATGGCGACGAAGTGCGGCACCGTCAGGCGCAGCCGGCGGCGTATGCCCGAGCGTGCCAGCAGCTCGTCCACCCGGCCATGGCCGGTGCCGGGCGAGACCACGCCGACATGGTCAGCCGCGGCGAACTGCTCCAGCCCGAGCGGCTGGGCGGCCAGCGGGTGGCCCGTGCGCATCAGGCACACATAACGCTGCGTGCACAGGGTGCGGCGGTGGAAACCGCTGCTCAGCTGTGGCAGCAGACCGATGGCCAGGTCGACCTGGCCAGCCTCCATGGCCTCCTTGAGGTTGACCGCGGTGTCGCGCACGGTGCTCAGCCTCAGCTGGGGCGCGCGTTGGGCCACCGCGCGCATCAGGGCGGGCAGCAAGCAGATCTCGCCGATGTCCGTCATGCCGATGCTGAACAGGCGCTGGCTCAGCGCGGGCTCGAAGGCCAGCGGCCGGCTCAGCGCCGCGTGCAGCGTGGCCAGCGCCTGCACGACCGGCTGGGCCAGCTGTTCGGCCAGCGGCGTGGGCTGCATGCCGCCGGGTGTGGCCACGAACAGCGGATCGCCCAGGGCCTTGCGCAGGCGCGCCAGGGCGTTGCTCACCGCCGGCTGGCTCAGGCCCAGCTGCTCGGCCACGCGCGAGACACGGCGCTGCTCGTGCAGCTGGGCGAACACGCGCAACAGGTTGAGGTCAAGGTCGGCCAGATGCGTCATCGCCATTC
>JBJOKY010000195.1:0-13329 GCA_046045865.1 Pseudomonadota bacterium
GGGCGCAGGGCGATCCAGACCTGGTCGACGGCGACCAGGGCGCCGAAGCGGCGCGTGATGGCGCGTGCCTCGAACACGGCGGAGGGCACGGGCTCGCGCACCGGCACGGCGTACAGGGGGGCGTGGGTGGCGGCGTTCATGACTGCACCTCGGCGGTGGTGGCGTCGGTGGTCGGTGCGCTGGCCGGCCGGCCGGCGAACAGCCGTCTGACGACGCCGACCAGCCCGGCCAGCCCCTGCGGCAGCAGCGCGACCGAGACGATGACGAAGCCGCCCAGCAGCAGCTGCCAGTGCTTGGTGAGCGCCTGGAACCATTCACCCAGCAGCACGAAGGCGAAGGCCCCGGCCACCGCGCCGCCCAGGCTGCCCAGGCCGCCCAGGATGATCATCACCAGCGCGTTGCCGCTCTGGTGCCAGCCCAGGATCTCGGGCGTGACGAAGCCGTACTGCACCGCGTACAGGAAGCCCGCCAGCCCGGCCAGCTTGCCGGCCAGGATGAAGGCGGCCCACTTGTACAGCGTGGTCGGGTAACCCGCGGCGCGCATGCGCTGCTCGTTGTGCTTGATGCCGACCAGCGCATGGCCGAAACGTGACCGCAGCACCTGGGCCAGCAGCGCCAGCCCCAGCACCAGGCCGGCCAGCACGAACCAGTAGAACTGGCGTGCCTGGTCGAGGTCGATCCAGCGCCAGCCGAACAGGGCGAAATCGGGCTTGAAGTAGACATACGCGCCGTCGCTGCCACCGGCGATGCGGGTGTCGTGGAAGACGAAGAACACCAGCTGCGTGAAGGCCAGCGTGACCATGATGAAGTACACGCCCTTGGTGCGCATGACCAGCGCACCGATCAGCGCGGCCAGCACACCGGCCGAGGCCACGGCGGCGAACAGCAGCCACCAGCCATTGCCGGCCTCGCTCATGGGCGCCAGCATGGCCACCATGTAGCCGCCCATGCCGAAGAAGGCCGAATGGCCCAGGCTGACCAGGCCGGTGTAGCCCACCAGCAGCTGCAGGCTGGCGGCGAACAGCGCCAGGATCATGACCTTGGTGAGCAGCTCGGTGTGGAACTTGGAGCCGACCGGCTCGGGCAGCAGCGGAAAGATGGCCAGCAGCGCGAACAGCGCCAGCCAGGCCCACAGCGTGGCCGAATTCAGGGGGGTGCGGGGGGTGCTCATGTTGTCCTCAACCTGCCTTGAACAGGCCTTCGGGTTTCCACAGCAGCACCAGGGCCATGGCCAGGTAGACCATGGCGCCGGCGCCCTCCTGCCAGAACACCTTGCCGAAGGTGTCGACGAAGCCGATGAGCAGGGCCGCCACCATGGCGCCCTTGATGGAGCCGATGCCGCCGATGACGACGATGACGAAGCACAGGATGAGCACCGAGTCGCCCATGCGCGGATAGACCGAGGCGAGCGGCGCGGCGATCATGCCGGCCACCACGGCCAGCGCCACACCCGCGGCGAACACCAGGCGGTAGAGCTGCTGGATGTTGATGCCCAGGGCCTGCACCATCTCGCGGTTGGTCGAGCCGGCGCGCACCATCATGCCCAGCCTGGTACGGGTGATGACCCAGGCGATGCCGCCCGCCACCAGCAGGCAGACCAGCGACACCGCCAGGCGGTAGACCGGGTAGGTCATGCCGTTGCCGATGGCGATGCTGCCGGACAGGAACGCCGGCACGGTCACGCCGTGCACCTCGTCGCCCAGGGTGAGGCTGCGCAGCTCCTCGAACACCAGGATGAGGCCGAAGGTGAGCAGCACCTGCTGCAGGTGCTCGCGTTCGTAGAGGAAGGCGAAGAAGGCCCACTCCAGCACATAGCCGAAGGCCACGGCCAGCACCACGCCGAGCGGCAGGGCGATCATGAGGTTGCCGGTCAGCCCGGCCAGCCAGAAGGCCAGGTAGGCGCCGATCATGTAGAAGCTGCCGTGGGCGAGGTTGATCACGCCCATGATGCCGAAGATGAGCGTGAGCCCCGACGCCACCAGGAACAGCAGCAGGCCGTACTGCACGCTGTTCAGGCACTGGATCAGGAAGGTGGTGAGGTCCATCGGGGCGCCCGCGCCTTCTTACATCTTGCAGCCGCGGGCCGGGTCGGCCAGGGCCTGGACGGCGACGCCCTGGTTCTTGTTTTCCTTGCCCACCACCTTGCGCAGGTAGATGTCCTGCACCGGGTTGTGCGCCTTGCTCAGGGTGAAGGCGCCGCGCGGGCTGTCGATCCTGGCGGCCTCGATGCCCTTGACCAGTCCGTCGCGGTTCTTCAGGTCGCCCTTCACGGCGTTCACGCCGGCGGCCAGCATCTGCGCGGCGTCATAGCCCTGCACGGCGTAGACATCGGGCTGCAGCTTGTAGGTCTTGGCGTACTGCAGGGTGAAGGCCTGGTCCTTCTTGTTGGTCAGGTCGTCGGCGTAGTGCAGAGTGGTGAGCAGGCCTTCGGCGTCCTTGCCCTGCGCTTCGAGCGTGCCGTCGGTCAGGAAACCGGGGCCGACCAGGGCGATCTTGTCCTTCAGGCCGGCGAGCGCGGCGATCTCGGTCAGCAGGGCCTGGAACTCGACGTTGGGGAAGGGCAGGTTCAGCTCCTTCACCACCTTGCCGCCGCTGGCCTCGAAGCCTTCCTTGAAGCCGCCGACCGATTCGTCACCGGCGGCGTATTTCCAGGTCAGGGTGACCGCGGTCTTGTACTTCTTGTCAGCCGCGACCTTGCCCATGGCAAAACCCGGCTGCCAGTTCGAGAAGCTGCTGCGGAAGATGTTGGGCGCACACAGCGGGCCGGTCACGACGTTGGCACCGGCGTTGGGGATGATGAGCAGCGTGTTGTTGTCCTTGGCCACCTTGGCCATGGCCATCACCACACCCGAGTGCACGGTGCCGACCATGACGTCGACGTTGTCGCGCTTGACCAGCTTGTTGGCGTTGTCGGCGGCCTTGGCGGGGTCGGACTCGTCGTCGACCTTGACGTATTCCACCGTCTTGCCGGCGAGCTTGCCGCCCTGCTCGTCGATGTACTGGCGGAAACCGTTCTCGATCGCCACGCCCAGCGTGGCGTAGGTGCCGGTGTAGGGCAGCATGAAGCCGACCTTGATCTTTTCCTGCGCCGAAGCGGCACCGGCCAGGGTGCACAGGGCCAGGGCGGCCGCGGCGGTGAGGTGGCGACGGGTGATGGGCATCATCATGGTGAAAGTCTCCTGGGTGCGATCGCGGCGGGGGAAGGAGCGCGACGTCGTGTTGCGGATGGGCGCCGCCGGATGACGGTGCCCGTGGCCGGCGGATTGTGGAGGCGGGGCTGGCGGTGCGACATCCGGGCCTGTGCCGGGTGTGGCGCCTGCGCCCCTGCGGGCGGGCCGCTTGCTGTCCGGCGCCCGGGTGGCGCTCACTGGCCGGCGTTGTCGCGCTCGCGCAGCTTGAAGCGCTGGATCTTGCCGGTGGCCGTCTTGGGCAGCTCGGTGACGAACTCGAAGAAGCGCGGGTACTTGTAGGGCGCCAGGCGTTCCTTGACGAAGGTCTTCAGCTCGGCCTCGTCGGCATGGGCGCCGTTCTTGAGCACCACGTAGGCCTTGGTCTTGGTCAGGCCGTCGGCGTCGACCTTGCCGATCACGGCGGCTTCCAGCACCGCCGGGTGCTGCACCAGCGTGGCCTCCACCTCGAAGGGGCTGACGTAGATGCCGCTGACCTTGAGCATGTCGTCGCTGCGGCCCGAGTAGGTGTAGGTGCCGTCGGCGTTGTGCACGTACTTGTCGCCGCTCTTGGTCCAGCCGCCCTGGAAGGTCTCGCGCGTCTTGGCGCGGTTGCCCCAGTACATCATGGCCGCCGAAGGGCCGTGGATGTAGAGGTCGCCGGGCTCGCCGTCGGGCACCGGGCCGCCGCCTTCGCCGCGCAGCTCGATGTCGTAGCCCGGCACCGGCCAGCCGGTGGTGCCGTAGCGCACGTCGCCGGGCCGGTTGCTCAGGAAGATGTGCAGCATCTCGGTCGAGCCGATGCCGTCGACGATGTCCACCCCGAAGTGGCGCTTGAAGCGCTCGCCCAGCTCGGCCGGCAGGGCCTCGCCGGCCGAGGAGGTGAGGCGCAGCGCCACGTCACCCGCCGCCGGCAGCGCGGGGTGGGCGAGCATGCCGGCAAAACCGGTGGGCGCGCCGAAGAACACCGTGGGCTTGGGGCAGTTGGCCTGGCCGGTCCAGCGCTTGAACACGGCGTCGGGCGTCGGGCGGTCGGGCATCAGGATGGTGGTGGCGCCCACGCTGAGCGGGAAGCTCAGCGCATTGCCCAGGCCGTAGGCGAAGAAGAGCTTGGCGGCGGAGAAACACACGTCCTGCTCGGTCAGGCCCAGCACGCGCTTGCCGTACAGCTCGCAGGTCCACCAGGGGTTGGCGTGGGAATGCACCGTGCCCTTGGGCCGACCGGTGGAGCCGGACGAGTAGAGCCAGAAGGCCGGGTCGTCGGAACCCGTGGCCGCCGGGCGGGCCTGGGGCGATTGCGCCGCCAGATAGGTCTCGAACTCGACCTCGGCCGGGTGCAGCGGCGCCTGCGGGCGCGAGACGATGACCTTGCCCACCTCGTGGTCACACTTGACCATGGCGGCGGTGAGCGTGGGCAGCAGCGCGCCCGACACCAGCACCGCCTGGGCGCGCGAATGTTCGAGCATGTAGGCGTAGTCGTCCGCCGTCAGCAGGGTGTTCACGGCCACCGGCACCAGGCCGGCGTACATGGCGCCGAGAAAACTCACCGGCCAGTCGTTGCAGTCCTGCATGAGCAGCAGCACGCGTTCCTCGCGGCGGATGCCCTGGGCGCGCAGGCCGGCGGCCAGGCGGCGGGCGCGGTCCTCCAGCGCGGCGTAGCTGAGGCTGCCCTGGTCATCGATGAAGGCGGCGCGGCTGCCGCGGCCGGCGTTGGCCTCGAACAGGTGCTGGGCGAAGTTGAAACGTTCGCCGGGGGCGATGGGCGGGGTGTGGCTCATGACGGAATGCTTTCTGGCTGGCTGGCTGGCTGGCTGGCTGACTGGCTGGGCGCTGCTGCTGCGGATTCAGACCTTGGCGCCCAGCGCCTGCAGCACGGGCGGGGCGGCCTGCACGGCGGCACGGCGGTGATAGAAGTTCAGGGCCTTCAGGCCGCCCAGCTCCTCGCCACCACCGGCGCGGCCGGGGCCGCCGTGCAGCGACTGCGGCATGACGTTGCCGTGGCCGGTCTGCACCTTGGCCACCTCGGGCGTCACGATGTGCACGCGGCCGTGGCTGGCAGCCAGCTCTGCGGCAGTGGCGGCCAGGGTGACGGCCGAGTCGTCATCACCGAACAGCGAGCAGACCAGCGAGCCCTCGCCGCGCGCCGCCAGGGCCGTGGCATGCGCCCGGCATCACGCGTGCCCAGCAGCACGGGCGCGTGGCAGGCGGCGATGACCGCGTCGGCGTCGATCAGCGCGGCGCTGCGGCCGTCGTGCAGGATCTGGGTGTGGGCCAGCAGCTCGTCCAGCCCGGCGCGCACGGCATTGAACTGGCCGCGGCTGACCAGCGCGCCCATCGTCACCTGCTCGTTGCGCGGGTTGCCGAGGCGCACCCTGGCCAGGCGCGCGCCGACGGCCTGGGCGACGTCGTCGTACAGCGCCTCGGGCACGAAGACACGGCGGATGGCGGTGCACTTCTGGCCGGACTTGACGGTCATCTCGCGCGCCACTTCCTTGACCAGCAGGTCGAAGGCGGGCGATCCGGCCGCCTGACCGGGCAGCAGCACGGCCGAATTGACGCTGTCCGCCTCGACATTGATGCGCACCGAGCGGCGCGCCACCGCGGCGTGGCTGCGCAGGGTGGCGGCGGTGTCGGCCGAGCCGGTGAACGAGAGCACGTCGAAGGGCGTGAGGGCATCAAGCAGGCCGGCCGGGCTGCCGCAGATGACGTTGAGCGCGCCGGGCGGCAGGATGCCGGCCTCGACCACGTCGGCCACCATGGCCTGTGTGAGCCAGGCGGTCGAGGTGGCGGGCTTGACCACCACCGGCACGCCCGACAGCAGGGCCGGCGCGGCCTTTTCCCACAAGCCCCAGGACGGGAAGTTGAAGGCGTTGATGAAGAGCGCCAGGCCGCGCGTGGGCACGAGCAGGTGCTGGCTGGCGAACACCGGCTCCTTGGACAGGCGGGTGCTGGCGCCGTCGAGCAGGAAGCGCCCGCCTTCGGCGACCGTGAGCGCCTCGGGCAGCCTGGCGCCCAGGCGGGCGTAGGTGCTCAGGGTGTAGAGGGCGCCGTCGATGTCGACCGCGCTGTCGTTCTTCACCGTGCCCGAGTTGGCGGTGGCGATCTCGTAGTAGGCGTCGCGGCGCGACTGCAGCAACTCGGCGATCTTGCCGAGCAGGCCGGCGCGCTCCACGTAGCTGAGCGCACGCAGGGCGGCGCCGGCCTGCTCGCGCACCTGGGCGAAGCCACCGGTCAGGTCCAGGCCGCTGGCATCGACGCGGACCAGCTCGGTGCCCAGCACCGGGTCGAACAGCGGCGTGCCCGCCCCCTGGCCGGTGAGGGCGCGGCCGGCGAGATGGTTGGTCAGCAGGGCAGTGCTCATCGCGTGAACTCGATCTTGCCTTCGGGCAGCAGGTACAGGACCAGGGCGCGGCCCTGGCTGACGGTGGGACGGTGGGCGCTGCCGGGCGGGCAGACCAGCCAGCCGGCCGGACGGCCGTCGAACAAGGCCTCGCCCTCGACGGGCACGACGAGGTCGATCTCGCCGGTCGGGTGGGCGTGGTGCGGGCCGGCAATGTCCTGCATGTCGACCACGTCGACCGAATAGCCGTGCAGCTCGGCCTGGGGCTTGAAGACGCGGCCGTACCGGATGCCGCCGCCTTCACGCTCGCACAGCCAGCCGGCTGCCACGCCGTCGCGGCAGCCCTGGGCCAGGCGGGCATAGGTGGCGCTGGCGACACCGTGGTGGGTGTTCAACCAGGCGTCCAGATCGGCATCGAGCGGCCGGCCAGCCAGCTGGGCCGTAAGCGCGGCGATGTCGGCATGGAATTCATCTTTGCTGATGGCTTCAGGGTTCATGGCGTGACGGGCCGGTGAAGGACGATGTGCAAGAAATGGGTGTGCGGCGCAGGCGCCCGACGTGTGGCGGCACATGGATACGTCGGGTGAAAACATGCATTATCGTGCCGGTAATCAAACGATATGCGCCTGGATTGTCGATGTCAAGCAATATAGTGCATTTGTTAGGGTAGACCCCAGGGTGCCGCTTGATGCGCCATGCACCGTGCTCACCATGATGTGGAACGGGCTGGCTACACCCGTTCACGGGCTTGCGTGTTGATGCATGTAAACAACTTCACAGGCACGAAGTTGCTCACCGGCTGCGATTTGGCGCTATCTTGACGTCCGTATCCAATCAAACACGACATCGGGATGGAGAAGCCATGAATCACCACGAGAGCCCCCCTTCCTGGACCGACACCCTGGCCGGTCTGGTCCGACTGGTACTTGTCGTCCTCGCCGTGCCTGCCGTCGTGGTGGGCGTTGTGGCAGCGCTGGCCGTGCTGGCGGTGGGCGCGCCCTTCCTGCTGGTTCGTCGCCTGGTGCGCTGGGCGCGTGCGGGCCACCATGGCGAACACCTGCAAATCTGGAGCGCACTCTGACGCCTGCGCCCCGGCGCCAGGCGCGCCGAGCCGTCCAGCAGCTTTCAGCCAGGCGACATGCGCTGACCTGAGCAAGACAGAAGAAGATGAACGAAGGCCGGGCATGACCCGGCCTTGTTGCGTCTGCACCGGGCAGACCGCGCGGATCATCCCGGCCCGCCCGGCAGACGATGCAGCACATCCCGTGTGCGGGTGCCCGGCCGGACCTGGACGTGCGCCCAAGAAAAAGCCGGGCAGAGCCCGGCTTTCGGAGAGGTCACAGGGGACGCGGCATCAGTGGCCGGAAGCTCCCGAGGCACCCAGACCGGTCTCGCTGCGCACCTGCTGCGAGGCGAAGGCAGCGCGTTCCTTGGCGGCCTGCGGGCTCTTGTCCAGGATGGAGAACAGCCAGATGCCCACAAAGCCGATGGTCATGGAGAACAGCGCCGGCGAGGTGTAGGGGAACAGCGCCGAACCCTTGGGGTTGCCCAGCGTGGCTTCCCACACCGAGGGCGACACGATGGTCAGGCCCACCGACGAGATCAGGCCCAGGAAGCCGCCGACGACAGCACCCTTGGTGGTGCAGTCCTTCCACAGCACTGACATGAACAGCACCGGGAAGTTGGCCGAGGCGGCGATCGCGAAGGCCAGGCTCACCATGAAGGCGATGTTCTGCTTCTCGAACGCGATGCCCAGCACGACGGCCACGACGCCCAGGGTCAGCGTGGTGATGCGCGACACCTTCAGCTCCGAGGCGCTGTCGGCATTGCCCTTCTTGATGACGGTGGCGTACAGGTCGTGCGACACGGCCGAGGCGCCGGAGAGCGTCAGGCCGGCCACGACGGCCAGGATGGTGGCGAAGGCCACGGCCGAGATGAAGCCGTAGAACACGTCGCCGCCGACCGCCTTGGCCACCAGCACCGCCGCCATGTTGGCCGTGCCCGCGCCGCCCTTGATGACGCCCTTGGCGACATCGGAGAACTCGGGGTTGGTCAGCACCAGGGTGATCGCGCCGAAGCCGATGATGAAGATCAGCACGTAGAAGTAGCCGATCCAGGTGGTGGCCCAGAACACCGACTTGCGGGCTTCCTTGGCATCCGGCACCGTGAAGAAGCGCATCAGGATGTGGGGCAGACCGGCGGTACCGAACATCAGCGCCATGCCGAAGCTGATGGCCGAGATCGGGTCCTTGACGAAGCCGCCCGGGCCCATGAGCGCCACGCCGACCTTGGCCGGATCGATCGCATTGGCAGCAGCCAGTGCCTTGGCAGCGCTGGCTGCAGCTTCGGGCGACGAGGCCGCGGCACTGGCCGCAGCTGCCGCAGCGAGCGCGGCCGTCTTGCCGGTGGCAGCGATGGCGGCCTTCACCTCGACACCCTTGGCGAACAGCGCCTCGGGCGAGAAGCCGAACTGCGCCATCACCATGAAGGCCATGAAGGTCACGCCAGCCAGCAGCAGGCAGGCCTTGATGATCTGCACCCAGGTGGTGGCGGTCATGCCGCCGAACAGCACATAGACCATCATCAGCGCGCCGACGATGACCACGGCCATCCAGTACTCCAGGCCGAACAGCAGCTTGATGAGCTGGCCGGCACCGACCATCTGCGCGATCAGGTAGAAGGCCACGACGACCAGCGTGCCCGAAGCGGCGAAGGCGCGGATCGGGGTCTGCTTGAAGCGGTAGCCGGCCACGTCGGCGAAGGTGAACTTGCCCAGGTTGCGCAGGCGTTCGGCCATCAGGAAGGTGATGACCGGCCAGCCGACCAGGAAGCCGATCGAGTAGATCAGACCGTCATAGCCGGTGGCCATCACGGCCGCCGAGATGCCCAGGAAGGAAGCGGCCGACATGTAGTCGCCAGCGATCGCCAGGCCGTTCTGGAAGCCCGTGATGCCGCCACCGGCGGTATAGAAGTCGGCGGCCGACTTGGTCTTGGCCGCGGCCCACTTGGTGATCCACAGCGTGCCGGCGACGAAGGCGCCGAACATGAAGATCGCGGTCCAGTTGGTGGCCTGCTTGGCGGCCTGGCCGAGATCGGCACCGGCGGCAAAGGCGGCCTGCACGCCTGCGAGCAGGGCCAGGGCTGCGCCGACGCGCAGCAGGGTGGTCTTGTTCAGATTCATTTCGAGGCGTCTTTCAGGATCTCGGCGGTCAGGGCGTCGAATTCGCTGTTGGCGCGACGCACGTAGATGCCGGTGATGATGATGGTGAAGACGATCACGCCCATGCCGATCGGGATGCCGATGGTGGTCACGCCACTGCCCACCGGCTGCGCCAGGAAAGGCTTGTTGAACGCGATGAGGGCGATATAGCCGTAATAGACCACCAGCATGAGCGCGGTCAGCAGCCAGCCGAAGCCGCTGCGCTTGCTGCGCAATTCCTGGTACTTGGGATTGGCCTTGATACGGTCGACGACCGGGTCGCTCATGCCTTGCTCCTTAATAGGTGGTTTGAAAAGCGGCCCGTGGGCACGCGGTGTTTTGCAGGCATGGGACCTGCCAGGACAGGGCGCGAGTCTGTTCGTGACTTCTGACCAAGCTCTTACGCAAGCCAGGGAAATTCCTGACACAAGCTGACACTTAGGCTCGGTCGCCACAGAAGCCGGTCACACCGCGACCGCACCCCGGACAGAACTGCCCGCCACCTGCGGCAAGGCTGACGGTGTTGTTTCCAGCACGTTAACCAGCGCCTGGGACTATCCCTAGGAAACGCCTGAAATCAGCTCATTTTTTGGATGGAGAAACAAGACCTAGGGGTCTACCCGCGAGTTGTCAGGCTTTGTTGGGCGACCGTCAGATCGCGGTCAGCCCTCACCCAGACATTGACCTCACGCACCAAGGCTTGGTGCATTTCTTGTGTTCAAACGCGTTGAGGAGACCAACCCATGGCCAGTATTCCCGCCAACGCTCGACCGGCTTCTGCCCCCATGACAGCCGAGGAAAAGAAGGTCATCTTCGCTTCCTCGCTGGGCACCGTGTTCGAGTGGTACGACTTCTACCTGTACGGCTCGCTCGCAGCCATCATCGCCAAGCAATTCTTTGCCGGCCTTGATGCAGGTTCAGCTTTCATCTTCGCCCTGCTGGCCTTTGCTGCCGGCTTCATCGTGCGTCCCTTCGGCGCCATCGTGTTCGGCCGCCTGGGCGACATGATCGGCCGCAAGTACACCTTCCTGGTCACCATCCTGATCATGGGCCTGTCGACCTTCATCGTCGGCATCCTGCCCAACTACGCCAGCATCGGCGTGGCCGCTCCGGTCATCCTGATCGCGCTGCGCCTGCTGCAGGGCCTGGCCCTGGGCGGCGAGTACGGAGGTGCCGCTACCTATGTGGCCGAGCATGCGCCGCACGGCAAGCGCGGTGCCTACACCTCGTGGATCCAGACCACCGCGACGCTGGGCCTGTTCCTGTCGCTCATGGTCATCCTGGGCACCCGCACCGCCATCGGCGAAGCGGCGTTTGCCGACTGGGGCTGGCGTGTTCCGTTCATCGTGTCGATCGCCCTGCTGGCCATCAGCGTGTGGATCCGCCTGTCGATGAACGAATCGCCCGCCTTCAAGAAGATGAAGGAAGAGGGCAAGACCTCCAAGGCCCCGCTGACCGAATCCTTCGGCCAGTGGAAGAACCTCAAGATCGTCATCCTGGCCCTCGTCGGCCTGACCGCCGGCCAGGCTGTGGTGTGGTACTCGGGCCAGTTCTACGCCCTGTTCTTCCTGACCCAGGCCCTCAAGGTCGACGGCGCCACCGCCAACATCCTGGTGGCCTTCTCGCTGCTGATCGGCACGCCCTTCTTCGTCATCTTCGGCACGCTGTCGGACAAGATCGGCCGCAAGCCCATCATCATGGCCGGCTGCCTGCTGGCCGTGCTGACCTACTTCCCGCTGTTCGGCGCCCTGACCGAAGCCGCCAACCCGGATCTGGCTGCCGCGCAGAAGAAGAGCCAGGTCGTCGTGACCGCCGACCCGGCCGAGTGCTCGTTCCAGTTCAACCCGACCGGCACCGTCAAGTTCACCAGCTCGTGCGACATCGCCAAGCAGGTGCTGGCCGGCGCTTCGGTGAGCTACGAGAACGCGGTCGCCGCTGCCGGCACGCCGGCCACCATCAAGGTGGGCGACGTGGTCATCCAGGGCTACACCGCCAAGGGCCTGTCGGCTGACGACGCCAAGAAGAAGGACGCCGAGTTCAAGAAGGCCGTGGCCGACGCGCTCAAGGCCGCCGGCTACCCCGCCAAGGCCGACCCGGCCAAGCTCGACAAGGTCAAGGTCGTCATCATCCTCACCATCCTGGTGATCTACGTGACCATGGTCTACGGCCCGATCGCTGCCATGCTGGTCGAGATGTTCCCGACCCGCATCCGCTACACCTCGATGAGCCTGCCGTACCACATCGGCAACGGCTGGTTCGGCGGCCTGCTGCCCACCACCGCCTTCGCCATCGTGGCCCAGACCGGCAACATGTACAACGGCCTGTGGTACCCGATCATCATCGCCGGCGCGACCTTCGTCATCGGCATGCTGTTCGTGCGTGAAACCAAGGACGTGGACATCTACGCGGGTGACTGATCACCCGGCGTGACGCGGCCGAGCGCGTCGCCCCGGCCCCGCCGGTGTCGACCGCTCCCGCACACGCAGACAGGCCCGGGCCGCCCGGGCCACCGGCGCCCCTGTGTGGGCGCCTTTTCATTGCGGCAGCCGGCCCGCGCGTCGACCAGCGTTGCTGGCAGCCACGCCCGGGCCGCAGCAGCAAGCCGCCAGTAAGTGCTGCGGCATCATCATCAGCGGCTCGGCCTGTGTGCACGCGCAGGCCGGGCGTCATCCTCCAGCTCGACCCATCCGGAACCCTGACCATGTGGAAACTCGCCCTCGGCTTCGTCGTCTTCGCCGCCGTCGCACTGTTCGTCATCTCCAAGAGCGGCAATGTCGACATGGGTGGTGAAAAACACACCATCGACCACGCCGAACCCGCCGCATCGGCCCCCGCAGCTGCCGCCAGCGCCGCCGCTCCGGCAGCCTCTGCCGCTTCGGCCGCAGCCTCCGCCGCCTCGGGCCAGTAAACCGCGCAATCCGCAGATCGGCGCCCGGCCCGGGCGGGCGCGCCGATCAGGCCTCGATCACGCCCCAGCGCAGGGCGATGAGCGTCAGCTCCGCCTGGTTGCTGGCCCCGAGCTTCTGCTTGACGTTGTACAGGTGGGTGCCCACGGTGCTGGCCGACAGGCTGAGCTGCTGGGCGATCGCCGCCACCGACTCGCCCTTGGCCAGGCGCACGAAGACTGCGAACTCGCGTTCCGACAGCGCCTCGACCGGGCTGGCCTCGCCGCCCAGCTGGGCCAGGGCGAGTTTCTGTGCCAGGGCGGGCTCGATGTAGCGCTGGCCGGAGGCCACCGTGCTGACAGCCTGCACCAGCGCCTCGGGCGCACTGCGCTTGCTCAGGTAGCCCAGCGCGCCGGCGGCCAGCACACGCCGCGCATGCGCGGTGTCCTCGTGGGCTGACAGCACCAGCACGGCGAGCGCCGGATCGCGCGCACGCACGCGGCGCAGCATCTCCAGCCCGCCCATGCCGGGCATGGACAGGTCCAGCAGCAGCACGTCCGGCCGCTCGGCCAGACCGGCCAGCAGCGCCAGCGCCTGCTCGCCGCTGTCGGCCTCGGCCACGACGGCCATGCCCCCGGGGGCCGCCTGCAGCAGCATGCGGAAACCCACCCGCACCACGGCGTGGTCGTCCACCAGCATCACACGGATCATGGCTGCCATCCTGCCAGGGTGGCGGCG
>JBJOKY010000027.1:0-20269 GCA_046045865.1 Pseudomonadota bacterium
GTCGTCTGGTACTTCTTCTGTGCGGGCGGCTTGCTCATCCACTCAGTGTGGCATCGCCTGGCTGCGCGGCGCTGACGGGGTGGGTTGTGCAACAAAGCCCAGGCGGACGATCCGCCGGTCTGCCTGACGCGGGCCGGGCGCGGACGCGTGCGTGTTTTCACTCAGCGCGAGGGCCGATGCCTCAACAGACACTTTGCAGACATGGTGTTCGGCAATCACTTTCAGTTTGTGCCGAGGCCACTCCTGCGCCGCTGAACGCCCTGTACAGGGCGGGTTTCCTCATTCAAACCAGAACAGACACCCTATGGACTTCACCGACTCGAGCCTATGGCTGGCCCTGCTCAAGATCATCTGGGTCAACATCCTGCTGTCCGGCGACAACGCCGTGGTGATTGCGCTGGCCGCCCGCAACCTGCCCAAGCGGCAGCAGAGTCTGGCCGTCCTGGGCGGCAGCGGTGCGGCGATCGTGCTGCGCGTGGTCCTGACGATCTTTGCCGTTGCGCTGCTGCAGTACCCCTTCCTCAAGCTCATCGGCTCGCTGCTGTTGCTGTGGATCGGCGTGCAGTTGCTGGCCGGTGGCGACGACGAAGGCGACGTCAAGGCCAGCGAGAGCCTGGGGGCGGCCGTGCGCACCATCCTGGTCGCAGATCTCGTGATGAGCCTGGACAATGTGATTGCCGTTGCAGCCGCAGCCGACAGTGCACCGGAGGCCGCTCGCACGCCACTGCTTGTCGTCGGCCTGGCCTTGTCCATACCCCTCATCATCTTCGGTAGCACGCTGCTGCTGAAACTGATGCAGCGCTTTCCTGTCATCATCACTTTGGGTGCGGCCCTGCTGGGCTTCGTGGCCGGCGAGATGGCTGTGAGCGATCCGGCCATCGCAGCCTGGTTCGAGGCCAACATGCACGGGTGGGTAGTGCCACTGAGCCTGGCTTGTGCCGCATTCGTGGTCGTGGTCGGCAAATGGATGGCCAGGCGCGCATCAGCCGACGAGGGCAGTCACGCCACTTGAGGTCCTACTGACAGGAGTGCGGCCACGGACGAACTTGCTTACGACCAAGCAGCGGCCGCATCGGTCGGTACGCGGCAGGTCCGTTGCGGGCCGACCATCGCCCGCTCCTGGCTTGCACATGTCGGCATGGCGGCAGGGCTGCTGACGAGTGGACATGTCGACGCAAGCACGGCCCTGTCGGCAGCGAACATCAGCTCAGGGTCATGGCACTGGATGTTCGGTGTGGCGGTCGCTGCACTGATCGCGTTTCTTGCGTTGGCGTGGCGCAGGCGCCCAGACAGCAATGCCCGGCGTACAAAGGCGGGCGGACCCGATGTGGGCAAGGATGTGGGCAACATGGCGGCCTGCCCCGCAGTCGCATTGAATGTGCCGACCGGACCCGCATCGGCGAGCAGCACCGGCGCGGCAAGTCGCACCCGGCCGCATGGCGAGATGCCGGTCGATGACTCCGGTCGCGAAACAGGCAACTGCGTGGCCCCTGCCCCTGACACAGGACTCGCCGGGCAGTTGCAGATCGGCAGCTACAGGCTGGGTCCACAGATCGGACAAGGTGCCATGGGCCGGGTCTATCAGGGCACCGATGTCAGATCAGGTCGGTCGGTGGCAGTCAAGACGCTGGCACTCACGCAGGAATTCAACGGCCTTGCGCTGAACGAGGCGAGGGAAAGATTCCGCCGGGAAGCCCAGGCCGCGCGGCGTCTCAACCACCCGGACATCGTGCAGGTATACGACGCCGGTGAAGCACAGGACATGGCCTACATCGCGATGGAAATGCTGGGCGGTCACGACCTGACTCGCTACACCCGACCTGGGCAATTGCTGCCCCCTGATCAGGTGCTTGCGATCGGTCACCGCATCGCACTGGCACTGGCTCATGCGCACAACCAGGGTGTTGTGCACCGCGACATCAAACCTGCCAATGTGATGATCGACATGACCAGCAGTTCGGTGAAGGTGATGGATTTCGGCATCGCACAGTTGTCAGATGCGGCGCGCACCCGAACTGGCCTGGTCCTGGGCTCGCCGCTCTACATGTCGCCCGAGCAGTTGACAGGCAAGCAGGTCGACGGGCGCACTGACATCTATTCTTTGGGCCTGATGCTCTACCAGATGCTGTGTGGGCGGCTACCGTTCGAGGCAACGAGCATGGCCGATCTCATGCGCGCTGTCGTGGAGCGACCGGCACCCAGTCTGACCCGGTATCGCCCCGATCTGCCGGCATCGCTGGCCGATGTGATCGAACTGGCATTGCAGAAGAGGCCTGCACTGCGCTACCCGACGGCGACCGATTTGGCGGGCGATCTAGCCTTGCTCAGGCAGTTGCACATGATGGACACCGACCTGACCACCGCCACCAGGCCGGTGCACGAAGTCTCAGACTGCACACAAGGCACCCGCATGAAGGCCGGCAACAGCAATGGCTTCGTGCACAATCGTGCGGCTTGAGCCATGGACCGACCCAGCGCCCCCCCTATCAGTTTCGAGTTCTATGCCGTCACCGATCGCGGCCGTGTACGCTCGAACAACGAAGACTCCGTCGCGGTGGACGAAAGTGCCTCGCTCGCGGTCTTGGCCGATGGCATGGGTGGCTACAACGCCGGCGAAGTTGCCAGTGGCATGGCCACCGCCTTCATCCGCTCGGAACTTGGCCGCTGGCTCATCGAGGCAACCCCGCAGGTGACCGACGTCGACGTCAGACGCGCGATGGACATCTGCGTAGACAACGCCAACCGCGCCATCTTCAACGCAGCCAATTCGAACCCGCAATACACGGGCATGGGTACCACTCTGGTTGTCGGTGTCTTCCGTGGCAGCAGGCTGATGCTGGGGCACATCGGGGACTCGCGCGCCTACAGGTGGCGCGCAGGTCGCCTGACGCAACTCACGCGGGACCACTCACTCCTGCAAGAACAGATCGACGCTGGCCTGATCACACCAGAACAGGCGGCAACCAGCGCCCACAAGAACCTCGTAACGCGAGCAGTGGGCGTCGAGGATGTTGTGCTGTTGGAAACACATCTGCATGCCGTGCTGCCGGAGGATTGGTATCTCATGTGCTCGGACGGTTTGTCTGACATGCTCGACGATGATGAAATGGGCGCCCTGCTTGCGCAACATGTCACTTTGGATGATGCCGCCAATGCACTGGTAGTTGCCGCCAATGATGCCGGCGGAAGGGATAATATTGCCGTGGTTCTGGTCGCCGCGCGAGGGGGCGCGTCAACCACGCGATCATGGTGGCCCTTCAAGCGGTAGGCATACAGATGCCTTTCCGCACAGATTCCATTGAATGTGGCCATGGGAGTTACCCACAAGTGACTACTTGCCGAACACCGGGCGCGCATATCCGCTCAGAATTAGAGGTCGCTCATGCCTAAACTGGTAGTTTCGCTGGACGGCGTCGTCATCAAGGAAGTCCAGCTGACCAAGGACAAGACGACCTTGGGTCGCCGTCCTTACAACGACATCGTCATCGACAACCTTGCGGTCAGTGGGGAACACGCCGTCCTGCAGATGGTCGGTCAGGATGTCTACATCGAGGACCAGAACAGCACGAACGGTACTTATATCAACGGGCGGGCGGTCAAGAAGCAGCTATTGCAGCACAACGACACGGTCGAGATCGGCAAGTACAAGATCAAGTATCTGGTCGAGGACAGTGCGGATTACGAGAAGACCATGGTGCTCAAGCCTGGGCAGGTCGCTGCGGCGGCTGGCGTTCGCTCGATGCCGACGCAACCCGCCGGCATGCCTCAATCGAATTTCGGCGGGCTGGGCAGCGGCAATGTGCCGCAGGCGTCGATCAAGGTGCTGTCCGGCGCTGCGGCTGGGCGTGAGGTGGCGCTGACCAAGGTGGTCACGACGGTCGGAAAACCCGGCGTGCAGGTGGCGTCCATCACCAAGCGTCCCGGTGGTTATGTCTTTGCGCACGTCGAGGGCAGCAGCAGGCCGACTGTCAACGGCTCAGCCGTGCAGAGCGATCCGGTGCACCTCAAGGACGGCGACGTCATCGAGTTGGCCGGTACGCAAATGCAATTCATGCAACCCTGAGCATCAGGGAGAACCCGGGACGGGATGCATGCCCCCATGCCTGCTCAGATCCACCGCCCCACGTGGCCTTGTTCACGTCAGCACCAGTCGCGGCACGAGACATCCGGCTTCCAGTGCATAAGTACGCGACCAACTACTTGCCAGCGGATGGTGGTACAGGCAGCATGACAGCTCGGCTTATGCTGATCCAACGATCCTGCTCGTGAGCCGGTGCGGTGCGGCGTTCGATCCTCCGTTCGATATTGTGTCTGTACGGGAATCTTGATGAATCTTCGTGTCCTGGGCTGCTCAGGCTCCATTGCTGCCGGCTGCCGGACGACCGCGTTCCTCGTCGACGAGCACACGCTCATCGACGCAGGGACGGGCGTCGGTGAGTTGACGCTCGACGAACTGGCGCAGGTTCATGACATCTTCGTGTCGCACTCGCATCTCGATCATGTGCTCGGCATCCCTTTGCTGGCCGACAGTGTGATGCGCTCTCGTCTGGTAACAAGGCCGCTACGCCCTATCGTGGTACACGCGCTGCCTGCCACGGTGGATGCACTGCGCAAGCATCTGTTCAACAACGTCCTCTGGCCCGACTTCACACGACTACCCAGTGTTGACGAGCCCATCCTCGAATTCCGGACATTCGACATCGGCCAGACCATCGAGGTCCGCGGTCGTCATATCGAGGTCCTGCCCGCACTGCATACTGTTCCGGCCTGTGGTTTCGCCATCGATACGGATCATGGCTGGTGGGTCTATACCGGCGACACGGCACCCAATCCAGCGCTATGGGAAGCACTCGGTGACAGGCCCATCGCCCAGTTGGTAATTGAAACCGCATTCAGTGACGAGGAACTCACCGTGGCAATTGCCAGCAAACACATGGCGCCGGCCATGCTGGCCAAGGAACTTGCGCACCTGAATCCGGGCGCCCAGGTTGCCATCACTCATATCAAGCCGGGTGAACAGGCAGCAGTGATCGGCCAGATCGCTGCCCTCGGCCTCAGACAGCCGGTTCACGCGCTGTGCAGCGGAGAGCGCTACAAGTTCTGAACCTGATGCGCTCAGCAGTGCGGCCGCTGCAGGATGCGGAAAAAGGACACTGCAAAGAAAAGGCACCGGGATCGCCGATGCCTTCTCATGTGCATTTGCATAGTCTTCGCCACGCACCTGCACCGTTTCAACCGTTCCGGGGCTGCCATCAGCTCCATCACTCAACAGGCCCGATATATATCGCAGCCTTGGCTTCGTGTCGCTCTTGAGTTGTTGTCTGCGACTTTTACTGTCTCCTCAGCCCCTCGCTGCGAAAAGCCCCATCACGGGGCTCTTTGCGAGTGGCGAGAATGTACTGGCACCACCTAGGGCCACGAATCCGGGCTAACCCGCACCGTTCCCGGGCCAGATCACTGCCCCCGGGCGATCCATTCGGCCGCACGCTCGGCAATCATCAGGGTCGGCGAGTTGGTGTTGCCGCTGGTGATGGTCGGCATCACGCTGGCATCGACCACGCGCAATCCACCGATGCCACGCACCCGCAGATGTGGGTCGACCACGGCGTCGGTGTCGTCAGCCCGACCCATGCGGCAGGTACCGACCGGATGGAAGATGGTCGTTCCGATCTCACCCGCCATGCGAGCCAGATCGGCATCGCTCTCGAACTGCGGGCCCGGTTTCCATTCTTGCGGCTGGTAGGGCGCCAGGGCAGGCTGACCAGCGATCCGACGCGTGAGCCTGAGCGAATTAGCCGCGATCAACCGGTCCTGCTCGGTCGACAGATAGTTGGGTGCGATACGCGGTGCATCTTGCGCACGCGGACTGCGGATGTGCACCTCGCCACGCGATTCGGGGTTCAAGTTGCACACGCTGGCCGTGAAGGCGTCAAAGTGGTGCAACGGCTCACCGAACGCGTCCAGGCTCAGCGGCTGCACGTGGTATTGGAGATTGGGCCATGCCTGCCGGGGATCGGACTTCGTGAAAGCGCCAAGCTGCGATGGCGCCATGCTCATGGGGCCGGTCTGGCGCAGCGCGTACTCCAGCCCGATGGCGACCTTGCCCCACAGGGTGGCCGCACGCGTGTTCAGGGTGCGAGTGCCTCGTACCTTGTACACGGCACGAATCTGCAGATGGTCCTGCAGGTTGCGTCCAACGCCGCGCAACTCATGACGCGGTGTCACGCCAGCAGCGTGCAGGGTGCCCGGATCACCGATACCCGTCAGCTGCAGCACCTGCACGCTGCCTATCGCACCGGCACACAGCAGCACCTCGTCACTGGCACGCACTGTCTCCATGCCATGCGGGGTGCGCACGCGCGCACCCGTGCAGTGCTGGCCACCGTCGGGGCGTCGTTCGAGTACCAGTTGCTCGACCTGCACGCCCGTCCACATCTCGAAGTTGGGACGACCATAGCAGGTGGGGCGCAGGAAGGCACGTGCCGTGTTCCAGCGCAGCCCGCTGCGCTGGTTCACCTCGAAGTAGCCGACACCTTCGTTGTTGCCGCCGTTGAAGTCGTCCGTGGCGGGAATGCCGGCCTGCTCGGCCGCACGCGCGAAGGCATCCAGGATGTCCCATTGCAGGCGCTGCTTCTCGACACGCCATTCACCCCCGTGACCATGGCGGGCACGAAAGCTCGCGTCGACCAGGTCGACGACCTTCGGGTCCAGGCGCCAGTGATCCTCATGGCGCATGAAGTAGGGCAGGCACTCGTCCCAGCGCCACGCGGTCTCGCCGGTCAGCGCGGCCCAGCCGTCGTAGTCGCGCGACTGGCCGCGCATGTAGATCATGCCGTTGATGCTGGAACACCCGCCCAGCACCTTGCCACGCGGATAACGCAGGCTGCGGCCGTTCAGGCCTGGCTCGGCCTCGGTCTGGTAGAGCCAGTCTGTGCGGGGATTGCCGATGCAGTGGAGGTAGCCGACCGGGATATGAATCCAGTGGTAGTCGTCGGTGCCACCCGCCTCCAGCAGCAGCACACGCTTGCCGGGCAGGGAACTCAGGCGGTTGGCCAGCAGTGCACCGGCCGTGCCGGCACCGATGATCACGTAGTCGAAGGTCTGGATGCTCATCCGCGCATGCTAGCTGGCGGGCGCGGTGCTCAAGCCTGCCCCTCGTGTTGCGGGCCCGGCCTGGAAAAGCTGACCACAGGATCCTCAGCGACATGCACCGAGCCGATGATCTTGCCGCACGCGCTGCTCACCCCCCGATTCGCGCCCCACCGCACAGTCTGGTTACAACACTTCTTTTCCAGTGGCGGTCATTCCGCTCCGCGGGTCGCGCATAATGTAAGTTCGTGTCTGGATGCGTCGCCTTCTCTGTTCTCTCGAATGAGTGCTGGCTGTAGCTCCTCCACTTGGCTCTTAAGGTACTGCGGTACTCGTTTTCTTGAAAGGCGCTCATCCATGGGCAACAAACTTTACGTGGGCAACCTTGCCTACAGTGTTCGCGACGAAGATTTGAACGAAGCTTTCGGCGCTTTCGGTGCCGTCAACTCCGCCAAGGTCATGATGGACCGCGAAACCGGCCGCTCCAAGGGCTTCGGGTTCGTCGAAATGGGTTCGGATGCCGACGCTCAATCGGCCATCAATGGCCTGAACGGTCAGGCCATCGCTGGTCGTGCCGTCGTTGTCAACGAAGCTCGTCCGCGCGAAGAGCGCCCGGGCGGCTTCCGCAGCCCCTACGGTGGCGGCGGTGCCGGTGGCGGCGGTCGCCGTGAAGGCGGTGGCGGCTACGGTGGTGGCGGCGGCGGCGGTTACGGCGGCGGCGGTGGTGGCCGCAGCGGTGGTGGCGGCTACGGCGGCGGCGGCGGCCGCAGCGGTGGCGGCGGCTACGGCGGCGGCGGCAGCCGCGGCGGCTACTGATCCAGCACTTCGGATCTGACGCCCAGGCAGGCCCATTGGCCTGCCTCAGGGGCAGCGCAAGGCTCACTGCAATGCTGCAGGGCTGAACGTGTCGAAAAGTCAGCAAGCACCATGTGTCACAAGCCATGGTGCTTTTTCATGCCTGAAGCATTCAGGCTTGCTCTGCCTGAACAGTCACTCAATGTCTAGTTACGCCGCGGCTTGCGGCCACGCCCGGCAATGAAACGTTCGTAGAGCGCATCTGGCAGGACGCGCAGGAGGCCTGCAACCCAGCCCATCTGCCAGGGGATCACCACACAGCGCTCGGCACGGGTGATGGCCCGCGCGGCACGTCGCGCAAAGGCGGATGCCGGCATCAGGAATGGCATGGCATAGGGATTGCCGCGGGTCATGGGTGTATCGACATAACCCGGCATCAGGGTCACGACCTTCACGCCGGTGCCTGCAAGTTCACAGCGCAGGCTTTCACAGTAGGCCACGACCGCAGCCTTGCTGGCGCAATAGGCACCGTGTCCGGGCAGACCGCGCACGGCGGCCACGCTGGCCAACCCCACCAGCGTGCCGCGCCGCGCCGCACGCATGGGCGCGATGAAGGCATGAAACGTTGCGGCCATGCCAAGGTTGTTGATCGCGAAGGTATCGCGCATCACCTCCAGATCACCGCGTTCGCTGCTGTCCATGCCCACGCTGATACCTGCACAGGCCACCACCACGGCGGGCAAGCCTTGCTGCGCCAGACAGGCCCGGGTTGCAGCAACCACGCTGTCGACGTCGCCCATGTCAGCGACATAGATCTGCGCACGAGCCTCGTCGAGGCCGACCTCGTTCAGCCACGCCCGTGCACGCGGCCTGTCGCGTACCAGCAAGGCCAGCCGCCAGCCCGCATCGGCATAGTGGCGCGCCAGCGCCTGGCCGATGCCGCTGCTGGCGCCGGAAATGACTATCAGCTGCCCGTCACCCGCATGTGCACCTTGCTCGTGCCGCACCCTGCCGCCCATCAACGCCCGCCGGCGGTGACCTGCCCACGCACCGGCCCGTCAAGCTCCAGATCCTCGCTATGGTGGTCGTAGCGCAGGCCACGTGCCTCGAAGCGGCTGCCACCGAACAGCAGCGTGACCGGCTGGTGGGTGCGCACCAGCTCCTTGCGCGTGTCGATGAAGATCCACTCGCTGCGGAATTCGACCGCAGCACCGGGCGCCGCGCCCTTCGACTGCTCTGCCAGAGCCGCGGCTCGGTGGACACGCGCATGGCCCTCCAGCACCAGTTCCGTGCCTTCGGTGCGCACCACGGCCCGGTCCGCCACGGCCTCGGTCACCCGGCCATCGGCATCACGCCAATGCAGGCGCAGGCTGTCGACCTCGAGCGTGTCGGTGTCGGCAAAGTGGCGCACACGCGCGCCCTCGATCAGACTGGCAGCCAGACCGCTGCGACCCTGGTGACGGATGGAAAAACCGCGCATCTCGTAGTCGGCCACATGGCCGAGCGCCGGTAGGGGCGCTGCCTGCGCGGGCCGCGGCGCATGCTGCACCAGCCACCACGTGGCAGCCGCCAGCACAGCCATCAGCAGCACAGGCGTCAGGCCAGCCAGCTGTGCCCGTCGACGCACCCAGGCAGGCTGAGCAGCATCGGCCTGGTCGGCCTGTTCACGTGCGCCCAGGGCTGCCGTCAGCGGCGCCAGGGGCATGGGTTCGCTATCGACGTCCATGCGGGCACGCGCCTGGTGTCGGTCGTGGCAATCCGTCGTGCATGGGGCAGCCGCCGGGAGCTCAGCGCGCAGCGCGGCCGTCGTCCAGCGTGGTCAGGTGGCTGTCGAACAGCCGCGCGTAGGCGCCGGTGGCGATCAGCAGCAGGTCGCAGAACTCGCGCGCCGCACCGTAGCCGCCTGGCACGCTGGTGACGTGGTGGGCCGCCGCACGCACCTCGGCATGTGCCCCCGCCGGCGCACAGGCCAGCGCGCAGCGCACGAGCAGAGGCAGATCGGGCCAGTCGTCGCCGATCACGGCGAGCTGCTGCCAGCCCAGGCCCAGGCGTTCGAGCACCGTCTGCGCCGCGACCAGCTTGTCGTGCACACCGAACACGGCCTCGGTGATGCCCAGGTCGGCGCAGCGGCGCCGCACGGCGGGCGAATCACGCCCGGTGATGACGACGGGCTGCACGCCACCCGCCGCCAGCAACTTCAGGCCATGGCCGTCCAGGGTCGAGAAGGCCTTGAACGTCTCGCCCGTGTCGCCGATGTAGATGCGGCCGTCGGTCAGGCAGCCGTCGACGTCGAAGATGGCCGCGCGCACGCCCTGGGCCGCCAGCAGCAGCTCGGGCGCGAAGTTCAGACGCGGCGCAAGGACGCGGGGTACCGTGGCCGTCGGGGTGGCGTTGACGTTCACTCAGATCACCTTGGCGCGCATGAGGTCGTTGGTGTTCAGCGCACCGACCAGCACGCCGTCGGCATCGACCACCAGCAGCGTGGTGATGCGGCGCTCTTCCATCAGGTCGGCGGCTTCCACCGCCAGGGCATCGTCGCGCACGGTGCTTGGCGCGCGGCGCTGCACCTCGGCAGCCGTGAGGCTGCGCAGGTCGACGCCGCGCTCCACGGCTCGGCGCAGGTCGCCGTCGGTGAAGATGCCGACCGGCCGGCCCGCCTCGTCCACCACGGCGGTGGCGCCCAGGCCCTTGTCGCTCATCTCGCGCATCATGGCGGTGAAGGACGTGACCGGGGTGACTCGCGGCACGGCCGGGCCGCCGCGCATGATGTCGCGCACATGGGTCAGCAGCTTGCGGCCCAGCGCACCGCCGGGGTGGGAGCGGGCGAAGTCCTCCTCGCGAAAGCCGCGTGCGTCGAGCAGGGCCACGGCCAGCGCATCGCCGAGCGCCAGCTGGGCCGTGGTGCTGGCGGTCGGCGCCAGGTTGAGCGGGCAGGCCTCCTTCTCGACGCGGTTGGACAGCACCACGTCCGCATGGCGCGCCAGACTGGAGTCGGCCCGCCCCGTCATGGCGATGACCGAAGCCCCCAGGCGCTTGAGCGCGGGCAGGATGGCGGCGAGCTCGTCGCTTTCGCCCGAGTTGGAGATGGCCAGCACCACGTCCACCGGCGTGACCATGCCCAGATCGCCGTGCGAAGCCTCGGCCGGGTGCACGAACATGGCCGGCGTGCCGGTGGAGGCCAGCGTGGCGGCGATCTTGCGCCCGACGTGTCCGCTCTTGCCCATGCCCATCACGACCACCCGGCCGCGGCAGGTCAGCACCCGCCGCACGGCCTGGGCAAAGGCCTCGCCGAGCTGGTCCTTCAGGCCCAGCAGGGCGGCGGCCTCGATGTCCAGTGCCTGGCGCGCCATCTCGATGGCGCGACCCGGGTCGAAGGTCGGCAGGGCGCTGCCGGTCACGGTGGGGCTGTCGTTTAGCATCCAGAAGATTCTAGGGCGCGCCTCCTGCACGGCCCGATCCGCCCCCAACAGCCCGCACATGGCGTCCAGCCTCGAACTCACCCTGCTCTATCTGGTGGCCGCCGTGGCGGGTGTGGTGGCCTGCCGTCTGCTCAAGCTGCCGGCGATCCTGGGCTATCTGCTGGTGGGTGTGGTCATCGGCCCCAACGCGTTGGCGCTGGCGAGCGAATCCACGCGCGTGACCCATGTGGCCGAGTTCGGCGTGGTCTTCCTGATGTTCGTGATCGGGCTGGAATTCAACCTGCCCAAGCTGCGCAGCATGCGTCGCGTGGTGTTCGGCCTGGGGCTGGGTCAGGTGGCATTCACCATGATCGGCGCCATGCTGGGCAACCTCATCCTGATCTGGCTGTTCAGCTTCACCGTGCGCCCCTGGGAGCTGCCCTGGCAGGGTGCGCTCACCCTGGGTGCGGCGCTGGCCATGTCCAGCACCGCCATCGTGGCCAGGATGATGGCCGAACGCATCGAACTGGAAAGCGAGCACGGCCGGCGCGTCATGGGCGTGCTGCTGTTCCAGGATCTGGCGGTCGTGCCTCTGCTGGTGCTCATCCCGGCGCTGGCCGAGCCCGACACGAGCGAGCTGTGGCTCACCATGGCCAAGGCCCTGGGCAAGGCCGCCCTGCTGCTGGGGCTGCTGCTGGCCGGCGGGCAGAAGCTCATGCGCCGCTGGCTCACCCTGGTGGCGCGGCGCAAGAGCGAGGAGCTGTTCATCCTCAACCTGCTGCTCGTCACCCTGGGCCTGGCGTGGCTGACCGAGCTGGCCGGGCTGTCACTGGCGCTGGGCGCCTTCGTGGCCGGCATGCTGATCGCCGAGACCGAGTTCAAGCACCAGGTGGAGACCGACATCCGGCCCTTCCACGACGTGCTGCTGGGCCTGTTCTTCATCACCGTGGGCATGAAGCTGGACTGGCACCCGGTGTGGGACCAGCTCGGCCTGGTGCTGCTGCTGGGCACGCTGCCGGTCATCGCCAAGGCTGCGATCGTGACCGTGCTGACGCGTATCTCGGGCGCACCGGCCGGCGTGGCGCTGCGCACCGGCCTGTACCTGGCGCAGGCGGGCGAGTTCGGCTTCGTGCTGCTCACGCTGGGCGCCGAACATGCGCTGGTGGCGCCGCAGTGGATGAGCCCGGTGCTGGCCGCCATGGTGCTGTCCATGCTGGCCACGCCCTTCATCATCATGCACAGCGACCGCATCGTGCTGCGCCTGGCGGCGAGCGACTGGCTGCTGCAGTCGGTGCAGCTCACGACGATCGCCAAGCGCGCCATCCGCAGCGAGGCGCACGTCATCATCTGCGGCTACGGCCGCAGCGGCCAGAACCTGGCGCGCATCCTCGACCAGGAACACATCGCCTACATGGCCCTGGACCTCGACCCCGACCGCGTGCGCCAGGCCGCTGCGGCCGGCCAGAGCGTGGTGTTCGGCGACGCCGCGCGCCTGCCCAGCCTGATGGCCGCCGGCCTGGCGCGTGCCGCCGCCGTGGTGGTGAGCTACCACGACACCTCCTCGGCGCTGAAGGTGCTGCAGCACGTGCGTGAACACGCGCCGCAGGTGCCGGTGGTGGTGCGCACCATCGACGACACCGACCTGGAAAAGCTGCGCGCCGCCGGCGCCACCGAGGTCGTGCCCGAGGCCATCGAGGGCTCGCTCATGCTGGCCAGCCACGCGCTGGCGCTGGTGGGCGTGCCGGTGCGCCGGGTCATCCGCATCACGCGCGACGCACGCGACGCACGCTACGGCCTGCTGCGCGGCTACTTCCATGGCGCCGACGACGACACCGTCGAGGAGCTGGAGCAGGCACGCCTGCAGACCGTCAACCTGCCGGCCGGCGCGCCCAGCGTGGGGCGCAGGCTCGACCAGCTCGCCCTGCCCGGGCTGGGCGTGTCGGTGGTGTCGGTGCGGCGGGCGAGCGGTCGCATCGTCGCCGTCGACGCGGATTTCGAACTGGCCGGCGGGGATGTGCTGGTGTTGTCCGGCCAGCCCCAGGCGCTGGCGCGGGCGGAGTCGGCGCTGCTGCGCGACGGCTGAACGCCGCTCGGCCCGTCAGGCCACGGCGATGGCCTGCTTCATGTTGGCGCGCATGCGTGCGGCCATGACGGAGCCGGCGGCGCGGGTCACCTCCAGCGCGATCTGCGGATAACGCTGGATCAGCTCCTCGAACCGCTGCAGGCGCAGGGCCCAGAGCGCGCAGGGCGTCATCGTCTCGATCTGGGCGGTGCGCGGCCCGGCGCTGAACAGGCCGACCTCGCCGAAGATCGCACCCGGCCTGAGCATCACCGCGCGCGAACTGCCGGGCTCGGCACCGTCGATGTAGACCTGCATGCCGCCGGAGCCGAGGAAATAGGCGGTCCGGTCGACCTCACCCTGGCGGATCACCACCGTGCCGGCACGTACCTGCTGCAGCGTGAGAAACCCGCCCAGGCAGCGCCACTGCGCGGGGTCCAGGCGCGCACGAAACGCATCGTCGCTGCGCAAGGACTGGATGGCGTGAACAAGCTGATCGAAATCCATGTCGTCTCCTCCGGGCTCTTGCCGGCACGAAGCGAGCAAGAAATCATTTGTTGAGGGGATGATAGGTTCAGATACAGGGCGAATATTCCACTTTGGGGCAGCCCAGGGCGTGACTTGATACACACCTTGCCCCGAATTGGTAACAAGAATGAAAAATCGGCCCCATGGGCGACGCTCACTTGCCGATGCAGAAGCGCCCGAAGATCTCTCCCAGCAGCTCGTCCGGCGTGCACGTGCCGGTGATGAGGCCCAGCGCGTCATGTGCCAGGCGCAGCTCCTCGGCCAGCAGTTCGAGCGCCGGGTCGGAGCTGTCGATGAGTGCAGTTGCGCTGGCCAGGTGATGGCCGGTCGTGTGCAGCGCCGCCACGTGGCGCGCACGCGCGATGAACACGCCTTCGTTGCCGGCCTGCCAGCCAGCCAGCTGCAGCAGGCTGGCGCGCAGGGCCGGCAGGCCGGCGCCAGCGCGGGCCGAGATGAGCAGCGGTGCCGGCGGCGTGGCGGGATCGCCACCGTCGGCAGCTCCGGCGCCCGGGGCACCCGGGGCGCCGGGCGCAGCGGCGGCAAGGGCGGCATGGTCGGCAGCCAGCTGGCCGGCGCGGGCCGCGTCGCAGGTGTCGAGCTTGTTGTAGACATGCAGGCGGGGCAAACGCCCGGGCAGCCGCGCGGCGATGGCGGCGTCGGCGGCCAGGTAGGCCGCGTCATCCAGCCGGGTCAGGTCGTGCAGCAGGACGATCACGTCGGCGCCGTCGATGGCCTGCCAGCTACGCTCAATGCCTATGCGTTCGACCGCGTCGGCGCTGTCGTCGCGCAGGCCGGCGGTGTCGACGATGTGCAGCGGCACGCCTTCGATCTGGATGGTCTGGCTGATCCGGTCGCGCGTCGTGCCCGGCACGGGCGTGACGATGGCCAGCTCGGCACCGGCCAGGGCGTTGAGCAGCGAGCTCTTGCCCGCATTGGGCTGGCCGGCGATGACGACCTGCATGCCCTCGCGCAGCAGTGCGCCCTGGCGGGCCTGGGTGAGCACGGTGTCGAGCTGGCCGGCCAGGCGCTGCAGGCGCCCGGCGGCGTCGGCCTGGCGCAGGAAGTCGATCTCCTCCTCCGGAAAGTCCAGCGTCGCCTCGACCAGCGCGCGCAGCTCGACCAGCGCATCGCGCAGCGTGGCGATCTCGCGCGAGAAGGCGCCGCCCAGCGAGCGCGCGGCGCTGCGCGCGGCAGCCTCGGTGCCGGCGTCGATCAGGTCGGCCACGGCCTCGGCCTGGGCGAGGTCGAGCTTGTTGTTCAGGTAGGCGCGCTGGGTGAACTCACCCGGTTCGGCCACGCGCAGGTGCGCCAGCAGGGGCTGGCCGCGGGCGTCGAGCGTGGCGGCAGCCTGGAGGCAGCGCGCCAGCAGCAACTGCAGCACGACGGTGCCGCCGTGCGCCTGCAGTTCCAGCACATCCTCGCCGGTGTAGCTGTGCGGCGCCGGGAAGTGCAGCGCCAGGCCGTGGTCGATGGGCTGGCCGGCGTCGTCCAGGAAGGGCCCGTAGCTGGCGGTGCGCGCGGCGAGCGTGCGTCCGCACACGGCCAGGACCAGTGCGCGCAGGTCGGGGCCGGAGACACGCACGATGCCGACGGCGCCGCGGCCGGCGGCTGTGGCGATGGCGACGATGGGGTCCAGACGCGTGTGCAGCATGGGCGCGCATTGTGGGTCAGGCGCCCGCCATGGCGCCGGGCCGGGCAGCGGCGGCGCGGCAGCACCCCGGAAACGACACCAGCCGCTCAAGGGCGGCTGGTCGATCGGGTAGGGGTGGGTGGTGTTCGCGCGGGGGGAGGAGAGTGACCTCCCGAGCCGGTCAGTCCAGTCATCGACTTCGCGAGAAGGGACGGCTGCTTGATCGGGTCATGCCCCGCACCACCATGGTCGCTCTTCCCACGCCGATTTGCCATCCCCCGCATGCTAGAAGGGCATAGGCCGACGGGCCTAGTTCGCGGCAACCCTGCACGGGGGGTGGGTCGGGCTTGTCTCCAGATGTAGCAGGCTTGATGCAGGGCAGGGACGCCGCCTGCGTCACATGGTCAGGCCAGCCGCCCGCAGCGGCCTGTCCGACCGCCACGACGTCACTTGTTGACGCCGAGCTGCCGGTTGATGACCCATTGCTGGGCGATCGACAGCAAGGTATTGGTCACCCAGTACAGCACCAGGCCGGCCGGGAAGACGAAGAACATCACGCTGAACACCAGCGGCATGATCCACATCATCTTGGCCTGCACCGGGTCCGGCGGCGTGGGGTTGAGCCAGGTCTGGAACATCGTCGACAGCGTCATGACGATGGGCAGGATGTAGAACGGGTCCTTGGCAGCCAGGTCGGTGATCCAGCCGATCCAGGGCGCGTTGCGCATCTCGACCGAGGACAGCAGCACCCAGTACAGCGCGATGAAGAAGGGCATCTGCACCAGGATGGGCAGGCAGCCGCCCAGCGGGTTGACCTTCTCCTCGCGGTACATGCGCATCATTTCCTGCTGCATCTGCTGGGGCTTGTCCTTCAGGCGCTCGCGCATCTCCTGGATCTTCGGGTTGATGGCCTTCATCTTGGCCATCGAGCGGTAGGCGCTGGCGTTGAGCCAGTAGAACGCGACCTTGAGCAGCACGACCAGCGCGACGATGGCCCAGCCCCAGTTGCCCAGCATGCCATGCAGCTTGTCCAGCAGCCAGAACAGCGGCTTGGCCAGCAGCGTGAGCATGCCGTAGTCCTTCACCAGCTCCAGACCCGGGGCCAGGGCGGCGAGCTTGTTCTCTTCCTGCGGGCCGGCGTACAGCGTGGCGGTGTGGCTGCCGGTGGCGCCGGGCGCCACCTCGGGTAGCGGCAGCACCATGGCCACCGAGTACAGGTTGTCCGATACCTTGGTGGTGCGGAATTCGCGCTTGGTATTGTCCGCCACCAGCCAGGCGCTGGTGAAATAGTGCTGGACCATGGCGACCCAGCCGTTGTCGGCCACCTTCTCGTGCTCGGCCTTGTTCTTCTCGATGGCGGTGAACTCGACCTTCTGGAACTTGGCCTGCTCGGTGTAGACCGCCGGCCCGGTGAACGAGCTCGGGCCCATGAACATGGACGAGGCCTCGACGTTGCCGTCGCGCACCAGCTGCAGGTAGAGCTGCGGCGCCACGGGTGCGGCCGAGCGGTTGATCACCTCGTGACGCACCTGGGCGGTGTAGGCCCCGCGCTTGAGCAGGTAGCTCTTGCGCAGCACGACGCCGCCCACCTCGGGCGACTCGAAGGTCACCGTCAGCTCGTCCTTGCCCGGCTCCAGGGCGAGCGGGCCGTCGACCCGCTGCATCACGGTGTGGTGATTGGGCACGGCGGCTTCACCCGCCTGGCGCGGCAGCAGGCCGGAGTCGGCCTGGTAGAGCCGCCTGGTCGAGCGCTCGAACAGGGTCACCGGCTTGCTGGCATCGCCCTGCTCGTGCTGCTTGAGCAGGTCCAGACCGACCAGGCTGGCGCCACGCGTGTCGATGGTGAGCTTGTAGGTGTCGGTCGTGGCCACCACGGTGGCAGCGGCCGGCTGCGAGGCGGCGGCAGGCGGTACGCTGGTGGCTGCCCCCGCCTGGGCCGGCAGGACGGCGGGCGCGGGCACGCTGTTGCCGCTGGCGGCCGAGGCCGCCTTGGCGACGACGGCCGCCGGTGCGGGCGAGAACAGCGAGGGTTCGCCCCTGGACTTCTGCCAACCATCCCAGAGCATGACGAGCGAGAGCGAGAACACGCCCCACAGAATGGCGCGACGGGTGTCGTTCATGGCGACTTCTTTCGAGACGGGAGCAAGGGCCGGCGTGCCGCGGACAGCAGGCCGGTGAACAGAGGAAGCGGCGCAGCCGGCACGGGGTCATGCCCGCCGGCGCACCAGGGGTGACAACGGGCGATGCGCCACAGCGTCAGGCCCGAGCCGGCGACCGCGCCGTGGCGGTCCAGCGCTTCGAGCGCATAGGCCGAACAGGTCGGCCAGAAACGGCAGGCCGAGCCCAGGCTGGGGCTGAGCAGCAGACGATAGGCACGCACCGGCAGCATCAGCACCAGTCGCGGCAGACGCCACAGGGTGGCCAAGCGGAACATGCCGCCAGGGCGCCGGACCACGGCGCTCAGGCCGCAGCCACACGCCGGGCCTGACGCCCGGCGCGTTCGAACAGCTGCTGCAGTTCCAGGCGCACGCAGGCAACCAGCGCTTCGGAGCGGGCGCTCGCAAACTGCTTGCGGTCGTAGGGCTTGCGCAGCCGCAGCACCCAGTCGCCGGCAGGCAGGCCGGCGCCGTGCTGAGCCATGCAGGCACGCATCTGCCGGCGCATGAGGTTGCGGGTCACCGCACGCTTGGCGTGCCGTTTGGGCACCACCAGCCCGAGCCAGGTTGGCGCAGGCGACTCATCCACAATGGCGGGCCGGTCTTGATCTAGGCCTGTTGACAACTGCGCCGGACCGACGTGATGCAGCATGAAATGATCGGTGCGCGCACAAGGCGACACCGACAGGACGCGCGCAAAACGCGCCTCGACGGCCGAGCGCGGCGCCGCAGCAGCGGCCTTCGTGCTCACACACGTTCACCAGCCTGCACCATCAGGCAGCCGCGCAGTCAGCGGACTCAGACAGCCAGACGCTTGCGGCCCTTGGCGCGACGGGCGTTGATGACGGCACGGCCGCCACGCGTCTTCATGCGCACCAGAAAACCGTGGGTGCGGGCGCGGCGGATCTTGGAGGGTTGATAGGTACGCTTCATGGGGAAATCCTGGAAAAGAACGCCGCACGCGGCAGCGGAATGATGCAAACAGCGAGTTCGACGAGCGCACGAGCGCCCGACCCGCCCGCGAGCCGGAAAGCCGGCGATTACAGCAAAAAGCCTCCCGTCGGTCAACGGCCTGTGCACAGCCTGTCCAGTACGGGCATCAAGTGCCCCCCCGCAAGCCGGGATCAGATCCAGCAACCAGGACACCCACGGACTGTGGATAACCTTTCTCGACAGGCTTGATTTCGCTACACTGCGCCCCCTGTCCAAGAAGGTTGTCCACAAGATGAATGTAGACCTGTGGGAGCGAGGGTGCGAGCGGCTCGCCACCGAGATACCCGAGCAGCAGTTCAATACCTGGATCCGTCCGCTGCCCCCTGCAGAGATCAGCGAGACGGGTGATGACGTGCTCGTCGGCCTGCGTGTGCCCAACCGCTTCAAGCTCGACTGGATCCGCAGCCAGTACGGCTCGCGCATCGTCGCCACGCTGAGCGAGATCGCCGGCCGCGCCGTGCGCCTGGAGCTCACGGTGCAGATGCGCGACAGCGGTGTCGCGCCCGTCACCACTCGCACAGGCACGACCGGTCTGCGCCCCGCGCACAGCGTGCTGACCGCTCAAGGCAGCCTGCAGCAGCAGCATGGCCAGCAAGCAGGCGGCAGCAGCGATGGCAACCGCCCCGCCGCGCAGCCCCCCAGTGGCGGCGGCACAACGTCGGGCGCCAATCAAGCCGGAGCCATCGAGGCCAGCCAGCCGGGCGCACCCGCTGCTCCCGTCGTGCTCAGCCCGGCGCAGCAGCGCGCCGCCAACCTGGCGCTGGCGCCGGCCTCGCAGCGCGGTCGCATCAACCCGATGCTGACCTTCGACACCCTGGTGCCCGGCCGCGCCAACCAGATGGCGCGCACCGCCGCCCTGCACGTGGTGGGAGCGCCCGGCCACATGTACAACCCGCTGTTCATCTACGGCGGCGTCGGCCTGGGCAAGACCCACCTCATCCACGCGGTCGGCAACGCACTGCTCAAGGACAACCCCGACGCCAAGGTGCTGTACCTTCACGCCGAGCAGTTCATCTCCGACGTGGTGAAGAACTACCAGCGCAAGACCTTCGACGAGCTCAAGGCCAAGTACCACTCGCTCGATCTGCTGCTGATCGACGACGTGCAGTTCTTCGCCGGCAAGGACCGCACGCAGGAGGAGTTCTTCAACGCCTTCGAGGCCCTGCTGGCCAAGCGCGCCCACATCATCATGACCTCGGACACCTATCCCAAGGGTCTGGTGGACATCGACGAGCGCCTCACCAGCCGCTTCGACGCCGGCCTGACGGTGGCCATCGAGCCGCCCGAGCTGGAGATGCGCGTGGCCATCCTGATGAAGAAGGCGGATGCCGAAGGCAGCCCCATGCCCGAGGATGTGGCCTTCTTCGTGGCCAAGAACGTGCGCGCCAACGTGCGCGAACTCGAAGGCGCGCTGCGCAAGGTGCTGGCCTACGCCAAGTTCTCGCACAAGGAGATCAACATCGCGCTGGCGCGCGAGGCGCTGAAGGATCTGCTGTCGATCCAGAACCGCCAGATCTCGGTCGAGAACATCCAGAAGACGGTGGCCGACTTCTACAAGATCAAGGTCGCCGACATGTACAGCAAGAAGCGCCCGGCCAGCATCGCGCGGCCGCGCCAGATC
>JBJOKY010000196.1:0-15302 GCA_046045865.1 Pseudomonadota bacterium
GCCGGCGTGGTCGCCATCTCGCGCTCGTCCAGCAGCGGGCGGAGGGTCTGCGACCACAGGCTGTCGGCCGCGCCGTCCCAGCCCTGCCAGCGCTCGTGCACGGCGTTCCACAGCGAGGGCGCGTTGCGGTCCAGCAGCACGGCATGCCCGTCGGGCTGCAGCCGGCCGGGCGAGCGCTCAAGGGCGTCGGCAAAGGCCAGCGCGGGCTGGTGGCAGCTGGCGCAGGCCAGGCGGGCGTCGGCCGACAGGCGCGGCTCGAAGAACAGGCGCTGGCCCAGTGCACGTGCAGCCGGGGTGTCGCTCCAGGCGTTGCCGGGGTCGCGGGCGGGCGGCGGTGGCCAGGGGCCGTGGCGCAGGATGGCGGCGCGTTCGGCCGGGCTGTAATCCAGCAGCGCCGCATCACCGGGCGGCTGTGCGCCCGGCGCGCCCAGCGCCAGCACGACCGCACCCGCCGCCAGCGCGCGGCGCCAGGCGGTGGCGTTCACGGCACCTCGACCTCGTGCAGCAGGCGCTGCGGCGCCGGCCCGCCCAGCTCGAAGATGAAGCGCCAGCGCCCGGGCATGTGCAGCATCAGCCCCTCGACCAGGTAGCTGCCGGGCCGCGCCCCGGGCGTGACGCTGGCGCGGTAGTTCATGCCGTGGCGGTGCGCCGGCATGTCGGCGTCGACCTTGAGCAGCGGCGGTGCCAGCGGTGCGGCCGGGCCGGGTACGCTGGCGCAGACCCGCACGTCCAGCGCGAAGTGCCGGCCGACCTCGACCAGCCCGCGCGGTGCAAACACCAGCCGGGTGGCACCGGCCACCAGCTGGTGGCGCGCCTGGGCCGGCAGCTCGTCACCGCAGTCGGCCGGGCTGGCGCCGCTGGCAACCGGGGCAGCGGGGGCGGGCGCGGCGCGGGCCTGTCCGGGCGGCGGCAGCACGGCCAGGGCCAGCATCAGCGCCAGCACCCTGCGCGGGCCGGCGACCGGCCGGCTCATGCGCCGGGCGCGCCGCGCAGCAGCGCCTCGGCGTTGCGCCAGGCGACGGCCTCGGCCAGCGGGCGCGGCAGGTCGGCCAGCCAGCCGCGCGAGTAGGTGGCGTGCGCCGCGATGTAGTGCCAGCGTTCGGGCGTGTAGGTGTCGGTGCCGACCATGAAACGGCCCGGGAATTCCTCGAAGGCGGCGCGCCAGGCCGGGTCGACGTGGCCGGCGCTGCCCTGGTCGCTGCGGAAGGCCAGGTCGCACCACAGGCGCGGCCAGCGGCGCAGCTGCTCGCGCACCTTCTCCGCCGGCTCGAAGCCCGCATGTGCCCACAGCACGCGTGCATCGGGCCACTGCCTGAACAGCCGCGCGACGGCGTCGGCGTCGGAATGTGCGTGCAGGATCAGGCCGTGTTCGCGCGCCAGCGCCACCATGCGGCGCGGCACGGCCAGTTCGGCATCCTCGCCGTAGAGGTGGAACTCGCCCACGCCGACGTAGCGGTGGCGTGCCAGGCGCTCTTCCATGTAGCGCGTGATGGCCTCGTCACGCACCCAGCTGCCCACGTCCGAGCGCAGCCGGTAGGGGCGCAGCTCGGGCACGATCAGCCCGGGCACGCCGGCGGCACGCGCGGCCTCGACCAGCATCTGCGTGCCCTGGTCGTTGGACGACGAGACGAAGGCGCCGCGCAGCCCCGCCTGGCGCAGGATGGCGATGGCCTGCGGCGGCGGCACCAGCTCCCAGGCGTCGTGGCTGTAGTGGATGTGGGCGTCGAAGACGGGCAGCGCGCCACCGGCGCCGGACGCCGCGTCGGGCCCGGCCGCCAGCGCCCGCCCCCCCGAACCCGCGCCGGCCACCCCCGAGGCAAGCACGCCGGCACGACCCAGCCAGCCCAGGCCCAGGCCCGCGCCCAGCAGGGCCTGGAATCGGCGCCGGTCCGGACCGGCTGGCGCAGGCAGGTGCGTCGATGGATGGTCGTGGCGGGTCGGCATGGCGCGGGCTCCTCGGGCTGGCGGGTGGGGTCACGGACAGCGCCAGCGCGGTCGTCCGCGACTTGACGCTTTTTCACTATCTACCGCTTGGTCTGCGTGAAAACACGCAAACATCGAGCAAAACTGGCTGAAAAACTGTCTGCGCATCACCACGTCCTTGACCAGCGACACGCCATCGTCACAACTTCGGTCACACTAAGTTACCTCAAGTCAACGACACACGGCGCCGACGGCGCAGCAGTGTGCACAACCAGCCCGTGCCTGCCCGGCCCCCAGTGATCCGCCAGACCGCCACCCTCGCGACCCAGAGCCGCCCGCCACACCGCCAGTTCAGCCTGGCGGCGGTGCTGGCCGGCGGTCTGGCGCTGCTGCTGCTGCTGCTGGCCGGGTTGACGGCCTGGCAGATCAACACGGCGGGCGAGAAGGAGCTGCGCCTGCGCGAGGCCCAGATGCTGGGTGACGCGGCACGTACCACGGCCAGCCAGCTGGCGGTGGCGCTGGACGAGCGGCGCGCCGACCTGGTCACGCTGCGTGACCTGCTCGAACACGATTTCGCCCAGGCCGACGCGGCACCGCGGCGTGCCCTGCTGGGGCGCACCCTGGCCTCGCACCGGCACTTCTCGTGGATGGGCGTGACCGACACGGCCGGGCAGATCGTGCTCAGTGCGCCGGTGCACCTGGAAGGTCTGTCCGTGCAGGGCCACGGCTGGTTCGAGTCCGCTCGCCGCGGCCAGGACTTCTACGGCGACCTGCACACCGCACGGGCGCCCGAGCCCGACCTGCCGGTACGCCTGATCGGCGGACACCCGGCGCGTGTGTTCGACATCGCCCTGCCACTGCGTGCCGCAGCACCCGGCGGTGACCCGGCCCGGCCCGAGGTGGTGGGCGTGCTCGGCAGCCACCTGGACGAAGGCCTGATGGCCGACGTGCTGGGCCAGGCGCTGGGCGCGCGCGACGGCCAGCACCTGCTGGCCGCCGCGGTGGTCGACACCCAGGGCAACATCCTGTACGACAGCCAGGGTCAGCTCGGCTCGGTGCGCCAGCTTCCGCTCGCCCTGGCCACGCCCGGGCCGGGCGGCCTGGGCGACATCGGGCGCATGGGCGAGGCCGTCTGGCCGGGCAACCGCGACGAGAGCTACTACGTCAGCGCCAGGGTGCCGTCCACCGAGGTGCCCGGCGCCGACCAGCTGCACTGGCGCGTGGTCGTGCGCAGCGATGCGGCGCGGCTGCACGCCAGCGTGTCGGAGCTGCACCTGCGGGTGGCGGCGGTCTGCCTGCTGGCCGGTCTGCTGTTCGCGATGATCGGCGCCTTGCTGCTGCGCGGCACCACACGGTCGCTGCAGGCCCTGGTCGACGACATGCGGCGTTTCGCCATCACCGGCGAACCACCCGCCGAACGAGCACCCGGGCGCATCGCCGAGGTCGACCGCCTGCACGGCAGCCTGCTGGCCATGACGCACCACGTGGCACTGCAGCGCCGTGCCCTGGCCGACAGCCAGCGCCAGATGGTGCAGGCACTGGCGCGTGCCGGCGAATACCGCGACAACGACACCGGCCAGCACGTGCTGCGCATGAGCCATTGCGCCGGCCACCTGGCGACCCTGGCAGGGCTGGACCAGGCCACGGTGGAGCAGATCCGCCTGGCCGCGCAACTGCACGACCTGGGCAAGATCGGCATCCCGGACGCGGTGCTGCTCAAGCGCGGCCGCATCGACGAGGCCGAACGCGCCATCGTGCGCCGCCACCCCGAGATCGGCGCGGGCATCCTGGCCGGCTTCGACGCCCCGCTGCTGGCGCTGGCGCGCACCGTGGCCTACACCCACCACGAGCGCTGGGACGGCGGCGGCTACCCGCGCGGCCTGGCCGGCGAGGCCATCCCGCTGGCCGGGCGCATCGTCTCGCTGTGCGACGTGTTCGACGCCCTGCTCTCCTCGCGCGCCTACAAGCCCGGCTGGCCGCTGGCACGCGTCATCGAGTGGCTCAACGACCAGGCCGGCAGTCACTTCGACCCGCACCTGACCGACCTGCTGCTGGCCCATGTGCAGGAATTCGTGCAGATCCGCGCCGACATCGACGCCCAGGCGCCACCGGCCTACGACACCGGCATCGGCCCCTTCGACGGCGACTGCGATGGCGACGAGAAGGCCGGCCGGCGCACCCCGGCCGGCAGGGCGGACACGGTCGGCGGCGAACTGGCCGCCTGAGCGCGGCCGCGCGCTGCGGCGTGCGCACCACAGTGCAGCCCTAAGATGATCACCGGCCGCCCGTCATGGCGGCCACGTCGCTCGGACGGTTCCGGGCGCTCACGTGGATCAACTCAATGAGCACTGCCTCGTCATCAGGCACGCGCCGCTTTGCGCGCATCGATCGCCTGCCTCCCTACGTCTTCAACATCACGGCCGAGCTGAAACTCGCGGCCCGCCGGCGTGGCGAGGACATCATCGACCTCAGCATGGGCAACCCCGATGGCGCGACACCCGCGCACATCGTGGCCAAGCTCACCGAGGTCGCGCAGCGGCCCGACACCCACGGCTACAGCGCCAGCAAGGGCATCCCGCGCCTGCGCCGCGCCATCAGCCACTGGTACCAGGGCCGCTACGGCGTGGACATCGACGCCGACAAGGAAGCCATCGTCACCATCGGCTCCAAGGAAGGCCTGGCCCACCTGATGCTCGCCACGCTCGACCGCGGCGACACCGTGCTGGTGCCCGACCCGAGCTATCCCATCCACATCTACGGCGCGGTGATCGCCGGGGCCGACATCCGCTCGGTGCCCATCACGCCCGGCGACGTCGACGGCGAGGCCTTCTTCGCCGAGCTGGAACGCGCCATCCGCGGCAGCTACCCCAAGCCCAAGATGATCATCATCGGCTTCCCGTCCAACCCGACGGCGCAGTGCGTGGAGCTGGGCTTCTTCGAACGTGTCATCGCGCTGGCGAAGAAGCACGACATCCTGGTGGTGCACGACCTGGCCTACGCCGACATCGTGTTCGACGGCTGGAAGGCGCCCAGCATCATGCAGGTGCCGGGCGCCAAGGACGTGGCGGTGGAGTTCTTCACCCTCAGCAAGAGCTACAACATGGCCGGCTGGCGCATCGGCTTCATGGTCGGCAACCCGGGCCTGGTGCATGCGCTGGCGCGCATCAAGAGTTATCACGACTACGGCACCTTCACGCCGCTCCAGGTGGCGGCGATTGCTGCGCTGGAGGGTGACCAGCAATGCGTGGCCGACATCGCCGCGCAATACCAGAAGCGCCGCGACGTGCTGGCCAGGGGCCTGCGCGAGGCCGGCTGGGCGGTCGACACGCCCAGGGCCTCGATGTACATCTGGGCGAGGATTCCGCCGCACTACGCGGCGCTCGGCTCGCTGGAGTTCGCGCGCCAGCTGCTCGACAAGGCCAAGGTGTGCGTCAGCCCCGGCATCGGCTTCGGCGACCACGGCGACGACCACGTGCGCTTCGCCCTGATCGAGAACGAGAGCCGCATCCGCCAGGCCGTGCGCGGCATCAAGGCCATGTTCAAGGCCGACGGCGCGGCGGCCTGAGCCGGCCCTGCAACGCCGGCGCCATGCGTGCCGGCGTGTTCCGCACTCTTGCGGATGTGTACGCGTGACTTCTGCCCGAAACTGGCAAAAACCAGCCGGAGGAGGCACAGCATGCGCAAGGACCTGATCGTCAAGACCCGCAGCCTGACGGGGGTGTCCGATCTGACGATCGCCGCGCCGCTCAAGCCCGGGCTGGTGCCCTCGCTCGAGACGCTCACGTACAGGAGCCGCGCCAAGGCCGTGCTGCGGGTGCTGAACTCGTCGCGCTCGTCGTCGCACGAATATTCGCTGCTGCGCACCTTCTCGGACTCGGTCGAGCGCGTCGGCCAGATCCAGTCGGTGCGCATCTCCGTGATCGGCGACCTGGTCATGCTGGCCGCCACCTACGACGGCAACCTCGAGGCCTATGTGCGCGTGCTCTACGGCAAGGTCGGCGGCCTGCTCGACCTGGTGTTCTGCAACACCGAGGGCCATGTGGGCGCGCACGACCACACGTTCGAGCAGTGGCGCGACTGGGTGACTCGCAGCCAGGTCGAGACCGACATGTTCTACGCCATGCCCGGCCTGACCTACGACGACGTGCAGTACCTGCAGACCGGCGAGCGGCGCGAGCGCGACGGCGGCGCGGGCAGCGATCTGGCCGCCACCGCCCGGCGCGTGGCCAGCGCCGAGCAGCGCGCCCTGGCCGCCGTGGCCAGCGGGCCGCTGCGCCCGGCCGTGGCCGCCCCCGGCAGCCCCGTGCCGCGGCCCCAGGGCGAGCTGGAAGCCGTCAGGCAGGGCATGCAGGCCCTGGCCGTGCTGTACCGCCTGGCCGACTACTACCTGCCCGGCAGCGACGACGGCCACTACCTGCAGCGCGCCGCGCAGGATCTGCTGCTGGAGTTGCAGGTCTTCGACAGCGTGCGCCAGATCGTGCCCGGCGACCCTGGCCTGGCCGGCGTGCGCCGGCGCTTCGCCCGCCAGCTGGCCTGGCTGGAAGCCGCCGCGCCGCGCCAGCCCGCCCGCGCCACGCCGCTGCCCGCGCCGGCCGACGGACAGGACGTGCAGGGCGGCATCCTCACCCCCTACCCGCCCGGCATCACGCACGGCGCGCTGGTGCTCATGCGCCTGGGCAGCCGGGCCGGCGCCGACGCGCTGCTGGGCTGGCTGCTGCCGCGCCTGTGGCTGCACGGCCAGCCGGGGGTGGACGCCAGCCGGCCGCTCGTGACCGTGGCCTTCAGCGCCGAGGGCCTGCGCGCCTGCGGCCTGGACGACGCCGACCTTGAGCGCTACCCGCAGGAGTTCCGCGAAGGCATGGAGGCGCGCAACAGCCTGCTGGGCGACCTGCACCTCAACCACCCGCGGCGCTGGCGCCTGCCGCGCCGCAACTGGGGCGCGGCCACCGGCACGACGGTGGAGATGGGCGCGGTGCACGTCGTCGTGCAGCTGCGTGTGCGCCAGCCCGGTGCCGCCCAGGCGGCGGATGTCGCCGATGATGTCGCGCACCCGCAACACCCGCTGCACGGCCACGTGCAGGCGCTGGCCCGGGTGCATGGCCACGCCGAGGTGCTGGCCGTGCAATCCATGCGCCGCCTGGAGCAGCCCGGCGACCAGCCGCGCGAACACTTCGGTTTCGCCGACCCGCTCGGCAACCCCGTGCTGGTGCCGCCGCCCGCCGGCCAGCCCGCTCCGCCGGCAGCGACCTACCACGACAACCGCCTGCCGCTGGGCGAGGCCCTGCTGGGCCACGCCAACCAGGCCGACAGCGCGGCCGAGCGCCCGGGCGAGCAGCACCCGCTGCTGCCTCACACCCGACGCAGTGAAGGAAAAGCTCATGGGCCGCGGCCTGCACGGCGGCGTGCTGGTGAACGCGCCCGGCGCCACCCACGCCGACGATTTCAACTACAGCACCGACCCCGACGGCGCCGCCTGCCCGCTGCAGGCCCATGTGCGGCGCGCCAACCCGCGCGTGCAGCGCCCGGCCACGGCACGCGCCGGCGCCGAGCGCCCGCCCCACCTGGTGCGGCGCGGCATGTCCTACGGCCCGCCCTACGACCGCGGCGCCGGCCCGCTCGACGGCCGCAACGGCGCGGAGCGCGGCATGGTCTTCATGGCCTACAACGCCAGCATCGCCGAGCAGTTCGAGGTCATCCAGCGCTGGCTGGCCGGCGGCAACAGCACCGGCATCTCGTCGTCGCAGGCCGACCCCATCCTGGGCGTGCCGCGCCTGGGCGACGTGCGCACCGTGCGGCTGAACTGCGCCGGCCAGGTCGTCCGGGTGACGCTGGACGACCCCGCCACCGGCAGCGACCTGCCCGGCGCACCCGCGCCACTGGTGCGGCTGGAGTGGGGCATCTACCTGTTCGCGCCCTCGGTCACGGCGCTGCGCCGGCTGCAGGCGCAGGCGCGCAGCGCGGCGCGCCCGGCCGTGACCTGGCGCGCCGACACCGGCCGGGCGCTCGTCGACGAACTGCAGAGCCACATCGCCACCCTGCCTGCCGAGGCTGCCCCCGACACCGCCGCGCTGCTGTGGAAGGCCGCGCTGGAAGACCCCGAGGAGCGCCGCAACGACCGCAGCGCCTCGATCTGGGCCCATGTGCGCAGCCTGCCCGGCGGCGTGCTCGACACCGGCACCACCTACGGCGTGCTGGTGGCCGACCCGACCCGCGTGCACGAGGTGCTGGCCGACGACCAGGGCCGATACACCATGCGCCAGCACCTGGAGCGCATGCGCGCCTCGATCGGCGAGATCTACCTCGGCCTGGACCGCGACCCGGCCGACCCGGCCTGCGCCTACGAACGCCTGTCGGCCGCGACCAACCGGGCCATCCAGCAGCTCGACGCCGTGCACGTGTACGAACGCGCCCACGCGCTCACCAACCTGGCGCTGGCCGGGCTGATCGACGCCACCGTGCGGCAGGCGCGCGCCTACGAGCAGCCCGTCTGGGAGCTCAACCTCGACCTCAAGGAGATCAGCGACGCCGTGCTGGCCGGCCTGTGCCAGGAGTGGTTGGGCGTGTTCGGCGACGCCGACGGCAACATCGGCGGCCAGCCCGCACCCTTCGCGCGCGGTGGCTACCGCTGGGACTGGCAGACCGGCGATCGCCCGCTCGTCCCCGGCCACCTGACCTGGCCGTCGCGCTACATCTTCCAGCCCCTTCCGGGCGCGGCCGTGGTCGACTACGGCAGCCTGTACGGCCACGCCATGCGCGACGCGGCGCTGCGCTTCGTGCGCCTGCACCGCGACGCGGCACCGGCCACCCTGCCAGTCGCGCCGCTGACACGCGCCATCTTCGCCGCCTTTCCCGACCGCGGCGACGACGACCTGGTCGCGCGCACCCTGGTCGGCACGCTGATGGGCATGCTGCCCACCGTGGACGGCAACCTGCGCGCCACGCTGAACGAATGGCTGCGCGACGGCAGCTTCTGGGCCCTGCGCCAGGCCGCCGCCAGCACGCCGCCCGACCACGCCAGCGCTGCCGCCCTGCTGGCCAGGCCGCTGCGCGAGACCATGCGGCTGCGCCCCATGCCCGAGCTGGTGTGGCGCACCGCCGCGCGCAGCCACGTGCTGGGCGGCGTGGCGATCGCGCCCGGGCAGCGCCTGGTGCTGGGCCTGGTATCGGCCACCCACCGCAGCCTGGAGGACGGCAGCGACGACGGCCACGTCGTGTTCGGCGGCACGCGCCAGCCGCGCCCGGCCGGTGCGCCCTGGCCACCCGGACAGCCCACCCACGCCTGCCCGGGACGCGACGCCGGCACCGCCGTGCTGCTGGGCGTGCTGGCCGCGTTGCTGCAGGCACCGGGGCAGATGCGTGCCAGCCCGGTGCCGCTGTCGCTTACCTTCCTGGGCCGGGTGCCGCCGGGCTGACCATGCTGGCGGTCACAACGCGCTGGCCAGCCCGCGCGCCTGCTCCAGGTGCCAGGCCATGGCCATGTGCTCGAAGGCGTGGCAGGCGCGGTCGAGCAGCTCGCGGCCCTGGCCGAGGTGGCCGAAACGTGCGCTGATGGCCGCGGCGCACAGGTCGTTGACCGCCTGCTCGTGGGCCGACGACCGCGCCACGGCAGCGCGCCGCGCCAGCTCGATGCAGCGCTGCGCGTGGCGCTCGCGGGCCTGGTGCGAGGCGGCGCGCGCCATGGCGCGGCAGGCCATGGCCTCGCCGATGCGGTCGAGCGCGCGGCCACGCCGCAACGCCTTGGCCGCCTGCGCGCGTGCCGGCTCGATCAGGCCCTGGCTGACCAGCATGTCGCTCAGCCAGCCATGGTTGAGCGAGATCACCAGCTTGCCCTGGCGCGCCTCGATCCAGGCGGTTGCCTCCTGCAGCGCACGCACGGCGTCGGACTGGCCGCCCAGCAGCCACTCGCAATAGGCCTGCTGAGCGCGGTGCATGGCATACAGATGGGTGCTCTTGCAGCGCGCGGCGATGGCCGACGAACGCGCGGCGCTGGCCAGCGCCTCGGCCCAGCGGCCCTGCCACATCAGCACGGTGGTGAACCAGCCCAGCACCGAGCTCTCGATCTGGTGGCCGCTGCCGGCCACCAGCGCCAGCGCCTCGTCCAGGCAGGCGAACGCGGCGCGGAACTCGCCCAGGTCGCCCAGCACCAGCCCCTGGGTCGCCAGCGTGTAGGCCGAGCCGACCGGCAGCGAGCGCGCGCCACGCGACTGGCCACGCTTGGCGGCGACCGCCTGCTGCAGCTGCTTCAGCCCCTGGGGGTAGTCGGCCGCCGCGGCCAGGGCCTGGCCCAGCGTGGCATGCAGCTGGGCCGCCAGGCGCGTGTCGCCGGCCTGCTCGGCCAGGCCCAGGGCATGCCGGCAATGGTCGATCGAGCGGCGCGCCTCGCCCTTGGCGTAGGCGATGTAGGCCAGCCAGTACTCGGTGCGCGCGCGCAGCGCCACGTCGCCCAGCCGGTCGGCCAGGGCGACGGCGCGCTCGAACAGCATCAGGCCGTCCTCCAGCCCGAGCGGGTCGAACACGCAGGCCATGCCCAGGCGCTGCACGATGGCGATGAAACGTTCGCAGCGGTCGCGGTCGGACAGCCCGAGCTGATCGAGCGCCTGCAGCGCGGCGCGGTACTGCACGCGCGCGCGGTCCAGCGCCGAGGCGGCCATGGCCTTGTCGCCGGCCTGCTCGGCGCAGGGTGCGGCGTCCTGCGGCCGGCCGGCCGCGCCGTAGTGGTAGGCCAGTGCCTCGTGCAGGTCGTCCTGGCCCTGCTCGGCGGCGCGCTCTGCCAGCGCCTGGGCGATGCGCAGGTGCAGCGCCATCTTCTCGCGCCGGCCGACCGACTCGTAGATCACGTCGCGCGCGATGCCGTGCTTGAAGCGCAGCATGCCGGGCTGCTCGGCCGGGAAGATCAGGTCGTGTTCGGCCAGCAGGCGCAGGCGCGGGTCGTGTTCGCCCACGCCGGTGACGCGCTCCAGCAGCCAGCAGGGAAACACGTTGCCGATCACCGCGGCCGAGCGCACCAGGTCGGCCTGGGCGTCGGGCAGGCGCGCCACGCGCGACTCGATCAGCGCGTCCACCCAGGCCGAGCCCGGGCGCAGGCGGTGGTCGAGCCGGGCGCCGCCGCCCTCCTGGCGGGCGACGTGGCACAGCTCCTCGATGAACAGCGGGTTGCCGCCCGAGTAGCGGTGGATGTCGGCCGCCACGAAGGGGTGGGTGCCGGGCAGCAGTCGCATGATGGTGGCGCTGGCTTCGTCAAGCGCCAGGGGTGCGAGCTGCACGATGTCGGCACCCGACGCGGCCACCGGGTCGCTGGCGCTGCTCGCGCGCGTGGCCACCGCCACCAGCAGCGGACGCTCCAGCGCCAGCAGGCCGTCCAGCACCTGGCGGCTGGCATCGTCGGCCCACTGCCAGTCGTCGATGACGACGAGCTGTGTGGCCTGCCCGGCCAGCCGGTCGAACAGCATGCACAGGGCCGTGACCAGGCGCTCGGCGCCAGGGCGAGGCACCGCCGAGTCAGACGCGCCGCCCGCACCGGCCGGCACCGGCAGCGACAGCAGATGCAGCAGGTCGGCGCCGGCGGGGTGGGCGCGCAGACCCAGCGCAGCGAGGAAGCTGGCCGCCGTGCCCGCCGCGGTGGCGGGCGCGACCTCGGGCGTCAGCCCGACCAGGGCGCGCAGGATCTGCAGGAAGGGCTGCAGCGGCTCGGCGCTGAGCGCGTTCTCGCAGTAGCCGCGGTGCACGGCCTGGCCGTCGGAGACCGCGCCCAGCACGAATTCCTCCAGCAGCCGGGTCTTGCCCATGCCCGGACCGCCGATGATGGCGACGAACTGCGGCGCCCCGGCGTCGGCGGCACGCACACGGCGCGCCAGCGTCAGCAGTTCGGCCTGCCGGCCGGCCAGCGGTGTGCGCACCGGCGTGCGTCCGGTGTCGCCCGCCCGCGCCAGCGCGGTACGCCGCCCGAGCACACGCACGGCCGTGAGCGGCGTGAGCTGCACCGCCAGCTCCAGCACGAACGGGGCGCCGATGACGAAATGGCGCTGCTGCGGCCCGAGCGTGAGTTCGCTCACCAGCACCTCGTCACTCTCGGCCTGGGCCGACAGGTGGGCGGCGATGTTGGGCACCGGGCCGAGCAGCTCGAACACCCCGCCCTCCTGCCCGCCCGGACGCAGCAGCACGCGCCCGGCATGGATGCCGCTGTGCAGTGCCACCGGCTGCTGCGCCGGGCCGGCGCCTGCACCACCAGCGCCAACGCCACCGCCGATGCCGCTCAGGTCCAGCTCGCGCACCGCCGCGTGCAGCGCCAGGGTGGCCTCGACCGCGTGGCGGCCGTCGTCCTCGCCCGAGGCGGGGTAGCCGAAGATGGCCACGATGCCGTCGCCCTGGGTGCGTACCACCACGCCACCGTGGCGCGGCACGATCACGCGCGCCAGGGCACGCACCTGGCCGAGCAGGTCGGCGTAGTCCTCGGCGTCCATGCTCAGGCTGCGCACCGTGGAGCCGCACAGGTCGGCGAACACGACGGCGAGCTGGCGCCGACGGTTGTCGGGGTCCTGCTCCGGGCTGTGGGCGTCGTCGGCGGGCATCGGTGCGTGGTCGAGGAGGATCCGGGCCGGCTCAGGCACGCGGGAAACGTGCCAGGGCAACACGGCCGAGTTTAAGCAGGCTTCTTCAACGCTCTGTGTCTCGTGTGACCTGTGCGGCATCGTCACAAGAGGCGATGAGGCGCGGGCGCGGGCCTGTCAAGATGCCCTGCAGCGGCAGCGCCGGGCGTCCGGCCTGCCACCTGATCCCCTCTGGCACCAGGAATCGAGACTCATGCTGGACCCCACCCTCGTCGACAGTGCCACCGAACTGGGCCGCCGCCGTGCCGGCCAGGTCATCGCCACGCGCACCCGGGCGCAGCGTCGGCGTGCCCAGGTGCTGGCCGCCTGCGCGCCAGGCGAGGCGCACGCGCCGGCCACCAGCGCCGGCCTCGTGCTGGCCGAAGGCGACTCCTGGTTCGACTACCCCCTGCACGACGTGCTGCAGATCCTGGAAGACGAGCACGGCTACGACGTCGAGACCCTGGCGCGCGCCGGCGCCAGCCTGGAGGCCATGGCCTACGGCGACGGGCAGCTGCAGAACCTGTCGCGCCGGCTCGAACGCCTGGCACGCGATCAGCGCCTGCCCCGGGCCATCCTGCTGTCGGGTGGCTGCAACGACATCGCCGGGCCGCAGTTCGGCGCACTGCTCAACCATGCCGACTCCGGCCAGCCGGGGCTGGACGACGCCGCCGTCAGCAGCGTGATCGAGCAGCGCATGGCGCGCTCGCTGCTCACCATGCTGCACCAGGTCACCGCCCTGTGCCGGCACTGGACCGGGCAGACCCTGCCCATCGTGCTGCACGGCTACGACTACCCCGTGCCCGACGGCCGCGGCATGGCGGGCGACTGGGGCGCCCTGTCCGGCCCCTGGCTGGAGCCGGGCCTGCGCGCCAAGGGCTATGCCCCGGTCGAGGTGCGCAAGGGCATCGCGCGCAGCCTGATCGACCGCCTCAACCGGCTGCAGGCCGGCGTGACCGCGCTGCCCGGGCTGGGACACGTGCGGCACCTCGACCTGCGCGGCACGCTGTCCAGCGGCGACGACTACCGCCAGCACTGGGCCAACGAGCTGCACCCCACGCCCAAGGGTTATGCCCTGGTGGCGGCACGCTTCGCCGAGCAGCTGCGCGTGCTGTGAGGCGGGCCCCGGGCCCGGCGGTCAGAGCGGGCGCCCCGCCATCCTCGCCCTGAACAGCCCGACCAGCGACTGCTGGCGCGCCCCGGGCACGAGTTCGGCCACGTCGCCGGCCTGGATGCGCCCGGGCTGCTCGACCGCCAGGTAGGCGCCGCAGTTGGCCTCGCGCACCATCAGCTTGGCGGCAGTCGGCACGCCCAGCGTGGCGGTGAACTTGCCGCAGGGGTAGCGCGGCTCGCTCACGCGCAGCGTGCAGTGCGCGAAGACCAGGCAGTCGCCCAGCCACAGCTCGTGCTCCAGCAGGCCGGCCAGGGTGAGGTTCTCGCCCAGCGCACCCCAGGGCAGCGAGGTGTCGTGCAGTTCGTCGAACAGGCTCACCTGCGCCTGGGCACGCACGCGGCGCCAGTAGGGGTAGTGCTCGCTCGGGTAGGCGTACACGGCCTTGGCCAGGCCGCCGTGCACGCTCGGGTCGGCCTGCTCGTCGCCGGCCAGGCCGAGCGGGCGGACCTCGACCGGCCCGTCGACCGCACGCTTGTGGATGGCCGACAGCACGACACGGTCGCCGACCTGGATGCGCCGCGCCGTGGCGACATTGACCGAGAGAACCTGGACCGTGCGGGCCCGCACCTGTGCATTCATCCGGCCAGTGTGCCAGCCGCCGGCAGCACGGCGCAGCCCCGCGCATGCAGGCCCAGGCCGACACGCTGGCCCGGCACGGGCACGTGCCCGGCCGGTTCGTGCAGGGCGGCGGTGAGCTGGCGGCCATCGTCGAGCTGCAGCACCACGTCCAGACGCTGGCCCAGGTAGTGCACGGCCAGCACCTGCGCCGCGTCGCCGCCCGCCACGGGCTGCAGCGCCCAGGGCCGCACGGCCAGGGTGCAGGGGCCGGGGCCGGCCGCGTCGACGCCGGCCGCACCGGCCGGCAGGTCCACGCCCAGGGCACCACTCGTCACCCGCAGCGCGCCGCCGGGCAGGCGCTCGCAGCGCGCGTCCAGCAGCAGGGCCTGGCCGATGAAGCCGGCGACGAAGGCGTCGGCCGGGCGCTCGACCAGCTCGCGCGGGCTGCCGCGCTGGGCGATGCGCCCCGCGCGCATCAGCACGATCTCGTCCGAGACGGCCAGCGCCTCCTCCTGGTCGTGCGTCACGTAGACGGCGGTGAGCCCCAGGCGCTGCTGCAGGGCGCGGATCTCGTGGCGCATCAACACACGCAGGCCGGCGTCCAGGTTGCTCAGCGGCTCGTCCAGCAGCAGCAGCGCCGGGCGCAGCACCAGGGCACGCGCCAGCGCCACGCGCTGCTGCTGGCCGCCCGACAGCTCGGCCGGCCGGCGCCGTGCCAGCGCGGCCAGGCCGACCAGCTCCAGCGCCTCGGCCACGCGCAGGGCCTGCTCGGCCTGGCCGAGCTTGAGCGCCACCAGGCCGAAGCCCACGTTGTCCGCCACGCTCAGGTGCGGGAACAGAGCGTAGCTCTGGAACACCATGCCGATGTCGCGCTCGTGCGTGGGCAGCTCGGTGATGTCGCGCCGGCCCTGCCGGTCGCCGACCAGGATGCGCCCGGTGCTGGGCTGCTCCAGCCCGGCCAGCAGCCGCAGCGTGGTGGTCTTGCCGCAGCCCGAGGGCCCGAGCAGCGTGACCATGCGCCCGGCCGGGATGTGCAGGTCGATGTGGTCGACCGCGGCCAC
>JBJOKY010000197.1:0-8122 GCA_046045865.1 Pseudomonadota bacterium
CAGGCGGCGGTGGGGCCCGACGGCCAGATCGGCTCGGGCGCCCACACCGACTGGGGCGGCATCACCCTGCTGGCGCAGGACAGCGCCGGCGGCCTGCAGGTGCGCGGCGACGACGGCCGCTGGCTCGACGCCCCGCCGGTCGACGGCAGCTTCGTCGTCAACCTGGGCGACCTGATGCAGCGCTGGACCAACGACCTGTACCGCTCCAATCTGCACCGCGTGGTCAATACCGCCAGCGGGCTCGACCGCTACTCGATCGCCTATTTCTACGACATCGACTACCACGCCCGCGTCGAGGTGCTGCCCGGCTGCGCCAGCGCCGAGCGCCCGGCCCGCTACGCGCCGATCACGGCCGGCGCACACATCGTCGAGATGTACCAACGCACGACGCTGGCCGGCTGAGCCCGCCGCGCCGCGGCGCACCCGCGCGGCCCGGCACCTGGCGCCGGGCTCGGCTGGAAGTGCACGGCAGGCGGCGCCCCGCCCGCCACTTCAGTCCGCGTCCGGTCAGCCGATACAGGTCGAGGGCCCGCGCCTGCACACCCGCGTGCGCACAGCCTGCCAGCCTGCCTACACTCCCGCGCCCCCAACCCCACCCGCCCCTCATGAGCTGGCTAGGCCACCTGCACCTCAGCTACCGGCTGGACGACCACGATACGGCCGCGCCGCCGCGCACCATCGCGCACGACCGCCACAGCGGCCCGCTGCGCGTGCTGCAGCGCCTGTACCCCGAGGGTGACGCCATCTGCCACCACGTGCTGGTGCACCCGCCGGGGGGCATCGTCGGCGGCGACGTGCTGCGCATCACCGGCGAACTGGGTGCCGGCTGCCATGCCCTGATCACCACGCCGGGCGCGACACGCTTCTACCGCAGCGCTGGCGACGAGGCGCTGCAGGACGTCGACATGCACGTCGGCCCCGGCGCACGCCTGGAATGGCTGCCGCTGGAGACCATCGCCTACGACGGCTGCCGGGCACGCAACCGGCTGAAGTTCAGCCTGGCCGCCGACGCCGAGATGATGGGCTGGGACATCCTGGCCCTGGGCCTGCCGGCCTCCCGCATGCCCTGGCTCACCGGTAGTTACCAGCAGCATGTCGAGATTTCGGACATCTGGCTGGACCGGGCCCGCATCGACGCGTCCGACGCCACCCTGCTCGCGTCCGGTCCCGGCTGGGCCGGTCACGGCGTGCTGGCCAGCCTGTGGTTCGCGGCGGGATCCACCTTGGCCGCGCACCGCCGCGACGCGCTGCTGGATGCGGCCCGATCCTGCACTCCCTTGAATGGAAATTTCACCCATTCAATGATGGGAGGGGTCACCACCCCTCGCGACAGCCTGGTCGTGGTACGGATGCTGGCCCCGCGGGTCGAATCCGCGCAGCTTGCCATGCGACAGATTTGGCAGGAATGGCGAGCACTTGCATGGTCTCTTCCACGCCACGAACCACGCATATGGGGGGCCTGAGAAACGCGTGCCGCGCGACTTGTTGCCACCTTTTCGCGGCCCGGACAGGCATGATCGGAACTCGGAGAGCCGTGACAGATCGCACGAACCTTGTGTTGCAACTTGTCGATTTGGCAGTCAGATGGGAAAGCAAACCTTTCCCCCGCTTCATCTTCGGTTACCCTTCATTCGAGGGGGTCGGCAACACAAGCAGCACCGACTCCTGTCACGAGATGACGCGCAAGCATGGCCTCCAGCAGCTCGGAAGCGGACTTGCAAGTACAAAACGAGAGGCTCATTCCATGCGATTTGTTCAATTTCCGGTCAAACCAGTCCTGCTGGCCATCGCGCTGGCCACTTCTGCCCACGCAGCATTCGGCCAGACCGCTGCGGACGTGAGCTCGCCGGTCGTCACCACCGATCTGTATCCGCTGGCGGGCAACGTCTTCGCCAAGGCCCCGCTGCTGTCGACGACCAGCGACGCGGCCAGCCTGACCTTCACCAAGATCGTCTCGATCGCCGGCTTTGACACCAGCGTGGGCGTGCTCGTCGGCGTGAGTGGCGAGCTGGCGGCCAATGGCGACACGGTGGCCAACACCGGCATGCGCCTGGGTTTCCCGGAACAGAACGTCGCTGGCATCACCAGCACGGGCAGCCTGTCGACCGCCTGGACCATAGGCTCGGGCGCCACGGCGACCACGCTGAACTCCAGCCTGATCTCGGTCAGCGGCGCCAAGGACAGCACGAACAACTTCGGTCAGGAATGGAACGCGCCCACGACCACCGCGATGGTCAACGGCGCCACACCCGCCGATCTGGCCAGGCTGGACCAGTTCGTCGGCGCCAGCCTGAACACGACCATCGTCACGACGCTGGGACTGACCTCCAACAACGCCGACGATCTGAAGTCGGTCGCGATGACCGGGGTGGAGTCCGAAGGAGTTGTCTCCACCCAGGTGGATATGTCGCTGAGCTTCAGCTATCTCGAACACGCCCGGGTCGGCCTGGCGTCAGACCCGCTGATCAAGCTGGGCGACAGCATCAGCACTGTGGGAATCGATGTCTACAACCAGATCGGCGTTGCCGCCTCGGCGGTGAGTTTCGACTTCGCGGGCGAATCGGCCATCGAATGCGCCGATGTCACCCCAGGTGCATGCGGGCACTTCAGGTTCTCGCTCGACAAGCCGAGCTTCGCCGACGTGCTCGAAGGTGAGCAGGTCCAGCTCGGGAAGATCGGCCTGCTGGGCGAGCTGGGCAACCACGAGGCCCACTACACCCTGACCTTCTGGGACCACGACGGCACCGGCGCAGCGCTGTCGCGCCGTTCGTCGACCGTCGATTTCGCGGTCACCAGCACCGCCAGCGTGTCCGCCGTGCCCGAACCCCACGGCGCGGCCCTGCTGCTGGCCGGCCTGGGCGCCATCGGCTGGATGAGCCGGCGGCGACAGTCGGTCCGGGCTCAGGTCGCGAAGCTGTAAGGCCCGCCGCGCTCCAGCGCACGGCGATAGGCCGGCCGGGACTGCAGGCGCGCCAGCACCTCGGCTAGGCGCGGGTAGCGGTCGGCACGCAGACCGCCGCGCTGGGCGGCGGCCTCCAGCACGAAACTCATCTGGATGTCCGCGGCGCTGAACTCGTCGCCGGCAAACCAGGTCGTCCTGACCAGTTCGGCTTCCATGAAGTCGAGCTGCGCCTTCAGGTTGGGCAGCACGAAACCCTGCAGCACCTTGGCCGCAATGGCCTTGGCGATCGGCTTGGCGAAGAAGGGCATGGGCCCGGTCGCGATGCGGTCGAAGATCAGCTTGAGCAGCAGCGGCGGCATGGCCGAGCCCTCGGCGAAATGCAGCCAGTAGGTGTAGGCGCGCCGCTCGGCGCCGCCGGCCAGGGGGCGCAGCCGCCCCGCGCCATGGGTGTCCACCAGGTATTCGATGATGGCGCCCGACTCGGCGATGACGATGTCGCCGTCGCTGATCACCGGGCTCTTGCCCAGCGGGTGCACGGCGCGCAGCTCGGGCGGCGCCAGCATGGTGGCCGGGTTGCGCTCGTAGCGCCTGACCTCGTAAGGCAGGCCGAGCTCCTCCAGCAACCAGAGCACGCGCTGCGAGCGCGAATTGTTGAGGTGGTGGACGGTGATCATGATGATGGGCAACCACGGCGCATCGGCCGGCGAGTGATGGACCGGGCGGATTGTGGCGGCACGCGCCACATCCGTTTCGGATCCCGGCGGCATCCAAGCCAGGACAGTCCCGCCCTCGTCAACACCACCTCAGGAGTCCGCCGTGGAACCCAGCCCCCTCACCCTGCTGCTGTCCAAGAACCTGCTCATCCCCCTGGCCGGCATCTTCATGCCGCTGGGGCTGGTGGTGGTCTGGCTGCGCTTTCGCCAGCGCTCGGCCCAGCTGCTGCACGAGACGGTGCGCCAGCTCGCCAGCCAGGGCCAGCCTGTGCCGGCCGAGCTGTTCGGCCCCGCGCGGCCGGCGCGCCCGGCGCTGCACCAGGCCTGGACGCTGATCGGCGCCGGCGTGGGCCTGATCGTCGGCCTGCTCACGCTGGCCGACACGCGCGAGTTCGCCGGCCTGGGCGCCGTGCCGCTGGCCATCGGGCTGGGCCAGTGGCTGGCCATCCGGACCGAGGCGCGGACCGGTGGCCGCGGCGACGTCCCGCCCGGCGGCCCCGACACGCAGGCACCGCTGCAGCCGGGCGCAGCCAGCCAGCCGGCGCCACACGACCGCACGACCTCCGCTTGACACGCGTGACCCGGCAGGCCGACGCCACGCCACCGGCCACGGCCGCACCAGGCGAGCCCGAGCCCGCCGACGAGGCCGAACTGCTGGCGCGCGCCCGGGGCGGCCACCAGGCGGCCTACGGCACCCTGGTGCGCCTGCACCAGTCGCGCCTGCGCCTGCAGCTGCGCCGCCTGACCGGTGGTGACGCGGCGCTGGCCGACGAGCTGGCGCAGGACGCCTTCGTGCAGGCCTGGCGCCGCCTGGGCGACTACCGCGGCGAGGCGCGCTGGTCGACCTGGGTCTACCGCATCGCCTACAACCTGTACCTCATGCACCGGCGCAGTCCCGTCGGCCGGCTGGCAGCCCTGACCGACCCGGCCTCGCAGGACGGCACCGACACCACCGCTGCCGCCGACACCACCCGCCTGGACGGGCTGTCTGGCGCCGGGCCGCAGGCCGACCATGCTCACCTGCAGCATGCAAGGCGGGTGGACGTGGCCCGCGCCCTGGCGCGCCTGGACGAGGCCGAACGCCAGGCGCTGCTGCACTGCTACTGGCTCGACCTCAGCCACCAGGAGGCGGCGCTGGTGCTGGGCCTGCCGCTGGGCACCCTCAAGACCCAGGTCGCGCGCGCCAAGGCCCGCCTGCGCGACTGGCTGGCCGCCTGGGCCCAGGAGCAAGGACCATGAACACCACGCAAGCTGCCCCGCGGCGCCCCGAGTCCGACGACGAGCTGGACGCCTGGCTCGCCTGGCCCCTGCACGATGACCTGCCCGACGCCGGCTTCAGCGCCGCCGTGCTGGCCAGGCTGGATGCCGCGCCCACGCAGCCACCAGCCCGTGCGGCAGCCCCTCGCACCAGCGCTGCACGGCCACGCCACCTCAGCCCCGACCAGGCGCTGGCCAGGCTGGGCCGGCAAGTGCGTCGTGAGGCCATGCTGCACCGCCACTTCGCACAGGCCGCGCTGCTGGGCACGCTGGCTGCGCTGCTGCTGGCGCTGCCCGGGTGGTGGGTGGATCTGTCGGCCAGTGCCGCTGCCGCCGCCGCAGGCCCGGGCGGCGATCCGATGGAGCAGCTCGCCTGGTCGGCCAGCGGCGCCGCGCTGCTGGTCAGCGCCACGCTGGCCTGGGCCCTGGGGCGCAGCTAGCTAGCCGAGCCGGCGCCACCACTGCAGCACGCCCTGCCCGGCCACCCTGCCGCTGGCAAAACAGGCGGTGAGCAGGTAGCCGCCGGTGGGAGCCTCCCAGTCCAGCATCTCGCCGGCGCAGAACACGCCGGGCAGGCCGGTCAGCATCAGGCCGGTGTCCAGGCCCTCGAGCCGCACCCCGCCGGCGCTGCTGATGGCTTCGGCGACGGGCCGCGGCGCCAGCAGCTCGACCGGCAGCGCCTTGATGCGTGCGGCCAGCGCCGCCGGCCGCGCCGCCAGCGCGGCCCAGGCCGGCGCATCCAGCCCCTCGCGCAGCAGCGCGGCGGCGGCACCGTGCAGGCCGGCCTTCTCGCGCAGGTGGTTGGGCAGGGAGCGCGCACCGCGCCCGCTGCCCAGCGCGGTGGCGAGCTCGGCCTCGTCGCGGTGCGGCAGCAGATCGAGCGTGACGCACGCCTTGCCCTGCCCCGCGATCAGCTCGCGCAGTGGCGCGGACGCCGCATAGACCAGCTGGCCTTCCAGCCCCTGGGCGCTGAGGAGCGCTTCGCCCATGCGGTGCCAGCGGGCGCCCGCCAGGTCGGTGAATGCCAGGGCCACGTTCTTGAGCGGCGAACCCGCAAAACGCTCGACCAGATAAGGGCTCCAGGCGATGTCGAAGCCGCAGTTGGCGCTGACGAGCGCACGCACGTCGACGCCACGCTCGGCCAGCCAGGCCTGCCAGGCGCCGTCCGAGCCCAGGCGCGGCCAGCTCGCCCCGCCCAGCGCCAGCAGCACGGCGTCGGCCTGCACCGTCACCTCGCCCGCAGGCGCGGTGAAGCCGAGCTGCCAGCCTGCATCCGCACCCTGCGCAGCCGGCTGCAGTGCGCCGTTCCAGCGATGGCGCATGTGCAGGCGCACGCCGCTCACGCGCAGGCGGTGCAGCCAGGCGCGCAGCAGCGGCGCGGCCTTCATCTCGAGCGGAAACACCTTGCCCGAGCTGCCGACGAAGGTGGCGATGCCCAGGCATTCGGCCCAGTCGCGCAAGGCCTGCGGGCCGAGCTGTTCGAGCCAGCGGCCAACCGCCCCGGCCCGTTCGGCATACCGCGGCACGAAGGCGTCCAGCGGCTCGGCATGGGTGAGGTTGAGCCCGCCCTTGCCCGCCAGCAGGAACTTGCGGCCGGCCGAGGGCATGGCGTCGTAGACATCGACCTCGGCGCCGCCGGCGCGCAGCGTCTCGGCCGCCATCAGGCCGGCGGGGCCGGCACCGATCACGGCGACGCGCAGGGCGCGGTCCGGGTGGTCGGCGGCCGAGGGCGTGTGGTGGGCGGTGGCAGATGTCATGGCGGCGCGAGTCTAAGCGCCACCCGTCCGGGCGGGCGCGCTCAGATCGAGACCAGCTGCCGCACCCCATCGGCCTGCATGGTGGCACCGCGGCCGCGCGCGATGATCTCGCCGCGCTCCATCACCAGGTACTGGTCGGCCAGTTCCTCGGCGAAGTCGTAGTACTGCTCCACCAGCACGATGGCCATCGTCTTGCGATCGGCCAGCATGCGGATGACCCGGCCGATGTCCTTGATGATGCTGGGCTGGATGCCCTCGGTCGGCTCGTCCAGGATCAGCAGCTTGGGGCCGGCCGCCAGCGCCCGCGCGATGGCGAGCTGCTGCTGCTGCCCGCCTGACAGGTCGCCGCCGCGCCGATGCATGAACTGCTTGAGGATGGGAAACAGCTCGAACAGCTCGTCCGGGATGGGCGTGGCGCCGCTCTTGTAGGCCAGGCCCATGCGCAGGTTGTCCTCGACCGTCAAGCGGCCGAAGATCTCGCGCCCCTGCGGCACATAACCTACCCCCTTGCGCACGCGTTCGTAGGGCGCATCGTGGCTGATGTCGGCACCGTCCAGCGCAATGCTGCCGGCCTTGATGGGCACGACGCCCATCAGGCTCTTGAGCAGCGTGGTCTTGCCCACGCCATTGCGGCCGAGCACGACCGTCACCTCGCCCAGACTGGCCTCGAAATCCAGCCCGCGCAGGATGTGCGAGCCGCCGTAGTACTGGTTCAGGCCTGAGACCTTGAGCATCTTGCTTGCCTTCCGGATCATCGGCCGAGGTAGACCTCGACCACCTTGTCATTGGCCTGCACGTCGCTGAGCTTGCCCTCGGCCAGCACGCTGCCTTCGTGCAGCACGGTGACGGTCTTGCGGCCTTCGGTGAGCTGGTCGACGAACTTCATGTCGTGCTCCACCACCACCAGCGAATGTTTGCCTTCCAGGCTGAGGAAGAGCTCGGCGGTGCGCTCCGTCTCCTCGTCCGTCATGCCGGCCACGGGTTCGTCCAGCAGCAGCAGCTTGGGGTCCTGCATCAGCAGCATGCCGATTTCCAGCCACTGCTTCTGGCCATGGCTGAGCAGGCCGGCGGTGCGCTGGGCCTCGGGCTTGAGGTGGATGAGGGCCAGGATCTCGCCGATGCGATCCAGCTGTTCGCCCGACAGGCGGTGGAAGAGGCTGGCGCGCACCCGGCGGTCGGCCGCCAGCGCCAGCTCGAGGTTCTCGAACACGCTGAGTTCCTCGTACACCGTGGGCTTCTGGAACTTGCGGCCGATGCCGATCTGGGCGATGTCGTTCTCGCGCAGGCGCAGCAGGTCGATGGTGGAGCCGAAGGAGGCGCGGCCCAGGTCCGGCCGGGTCTTGCCGGTGATGACGTCCATCATGGTCGTCTTGCCCGCGCCGTTGGGGCCGATGATGCAGCGCAGCTCGCCCACGTTGATGGCCAGCGAGAGGGCATTCAGGGCCTTGAAGCCATCGAAGCTGACGGTGATGTCCTCAAGGTAGAGCGCCACG
>JBJOKY010000028.1:0-20261 GCA_046045865.1 Pseudomonadota bacterium
CCAGTTGCCACCGTGGCCTGATGCGGTTGCCGGCCTGACGCGGCTGAAGCGGCGCTATCCGGTCACGACGCTGTCGAACGGCAACTTCTCGCTGCTGCTCGACATGGCGCGCCATGCCGGCCTGCCCTGGGACGCCATCGTGTCGGCCGAACTCTTCCGGCACTACAAGCCCGACCCCGAGACCTATCTGGGCTGTGCGCGCCTGCTCGACCTGCAGCCGCACGAGCTCATGCTGGTCGCCAGCCATCCGTCCGACCTGCGCGGCGCGCGTGGCTGCGGCCTGCGCACCGCCTACGTGATGCGCCCGCTGGAGGACGGCCCGGCCACCGTGCTGCCGGCCCACGAGGCCGGCGAGTTCGACCTGGTGGCGTGTGATTTCCTGGACCTGGCCGATCAGCTGGGCGTGCCGGCCAGTGGTGCACCGGTGCATGCGACCGGGGGCGCCCCATGAACCCGCCGGCACCGGCGCCAGCGGCGCGGCTGCCCAGGCCGTCGCGTGCCCGAGCTGCCGTGATCGGCGGTGGCACCATGGGCGCGGACGTGGCGCTGGTGCTGGCGCGTGCGGGATGCCAGACCACGGTGGTCGAGCCTGGTCCGGTCCGGCAGGAGCTGCTCCAGCAGCATTTCAGCCGCGGTCTGGCCAACCTGGCGGCCGGCCACCGGCGCGATCACCTGCAGGTGTGTGCCGACCTGGACGGGGTGGACTGGCCCGCCATCGACCTGGTGATCGAATGCATCCCCGAGCAGCTGGCCGCCAAGCAGGCCCTGTTCGCCGAACTGGTGTGCCGGGCCCGCCCGGACGCGCTGCTCACCAGCAACAGCTCCAGCTTTCCCATCACGGCCATCGGCACCGGCCTGCCCGGGCGTGCGCGCATGCTGGGCCTGCACTTCTTCATGCCGGCGCATCTCGTCCCGCTGGTCGAGGTGGTGCTGGGCGCAGGCGACACAGGGGCGGGTGATGCAGGCGTGCCTGGTGCGCAGGCCGGCGCCAGCGACCCGGCGCTGGGCGAGGCCCTGTGCGGGTTCATGCGCGGCTGCGGCATGGTGCCGGTGCTGGTGAGGAAGGATCTGCCCGGTTTCCTCGCCAACCGCCTGCAGCATGCGCTGGCGCGCGAGGCCTTCGCCCTGATCGACGCGGGTGTGGTGACGGCCGGGGACGTGGACGCGGCAGTTCGCTTCGGTTTCGGCTTCAGGTTCCTGGCCGCCGGGCCGGTGCTGCAGCGCGATCACGCCGGCATCGACGTGCACTGTGCGGCGGCGGCGACCATCTATCCCTCGCTGGCGGTCAACGCCGAGCCGGCCGGTGTGTTGCGCGAGCAGGTCGCAGCCGGTCGCCTGGGCATGAAGAGCGGGGCGGGTTTCCTTGACTGGTCAACCGAGGCGGCGGCGGCCGAACGGCTGCGCTACGACGCCTTGCTGCAGGCCGGCCTTGCCCTGCTGGCGCCCGAACTGCCGCCCGTCGATGACGGTGGCGCCGGGTGATCGCCGCCGGTCAGTGGCCGCGACGCGGACCGGAGGAGGACGATGACGACGAAGGGCCGCCAGGGCCGCGGCGTTCGATGTGGCGGAAGGTGATGCGACCCTTGCTCAGGTCGTAGGGCGAGAGTTCGAGCGAGACAGCGTCACCCGCCAGGATGCGGATGTGGTGCTTGCGCATGCGCCCGGAGGTATAGGCGACCAGCGAGTGGCCGTTGTCCAGCGTGACGCGAAAACGCGAGTCGGGCAGCACTTCCGACACGGTGCCGTGCATTTCGATGAGTTCTTCCTTGGCCAAATGGGGCTCCTGTAAAGCGTGAAAAAAGTGCGCCCCGCCGCATGCCCGCGGGCGACGGCGAGACGGTGGTGGCCGGTCCGCTGCGGGACGGTCGAGGCGGCGGCAGACTCGCGCTGCCGGTGCGGCTGGCCCGTCGGGCGGCTAGGCGTCCGGGCGAGGCAGGCGTGACGATGGCGGGGTGGATGATCGACCGACCGAGGCACCGAGAACCGGCTCGCAGGCCGCCGAACGGCGGTCGCCACCTCAGGCGGAACACCCCCGACTGTAACCTGCGGGCCCGCTTTGCGGTACTGGCACCTGCCGGGACAGGCCGCGCGGGTGCCCGACCCGCGCTTGGACGCGTCGGTGAACGCCAAGGCTGCCCGGGCTGGCTCGGATGGACCAAGGCCCCGGTTCCGGCCCGCCCCTCCGCCGCCTTGATGCAAGAAGAAATTTGCCACTCCGTTCGCCGCCGCCCTGCTGAAGAAATTTGCCACTCCGTTCGCCGCCGCCCTGCTGTCGCTTGCTGCCGTCGGCAGCGCCCGCGCCGAACTGCCCTTCAGCCACCCGGCAGTGGCAGGACGCACCGTGGCGTTGAGCGCCACGGCCCAGGCCCAGGCCGCCAGCCCGCTGTTCATCGGACACCCGTCCAGCCCGCACTGGGTGGTCGGCCATGCCAATCATGAACACCCGGCCGTGAGCCAGGCCCGGCTGGCCATGCAGGGCGGCTTCGATCCGAACAGCTTCCTGGTCCAGCCGCCCGCCAGCGTGCTGTGGACGATGGGTCCGGCGGTCGACACCGTGCCTGTGGTGGCCCGCCAGTAAACCGGCCGCCGGCCAGGCGGCAGCACGGGCGCGTGCCGGGCATCGGCCTACCTGGCCGTGATCGTCAGCCTGACCGTGGCCTCGGTGGCCAGGCCGGCCGTGTTGACCGCCCGCACGGCCAGGTTGTAGCTGCCGGCCACGGGGCTGGCCCACTTCAGGGTCACCTTTGCGCCGCTCACGCTGGCCAGCAGGCCCGCAGGCAGATCGACCACGCTCACGCTCAGCGCGTAGCCGGCCGGATCCTTCACCGGGATGGTTGCGCTCAGCGCCTTGCCCACCTTGCCGCTGATGGACGTGGCGGTGATGACCGGGGGTACCGGCTTCCTGGCGATGGTGAACCTGTAGAGCGCCTTGCCGCTCAGGCCGTTGACCTTGTCCTTGGCGGTCACGGTGACGTTGTAGCTGCCGGCCACCGGCGCCGGCCAGCGCAGCACGCCCTCGGCACCGATGGTCATGCCGGCCGGGGCGCCTGCCAGGCTCCAGCTGACCGCATGGTCGGCCTTCAGGTCGACGCCGAGTTCCAGTGCCTCTTCGGCGGTGCCGGTCACCGTGCTGGCGGTGAGCTGCGGCGCCACCGGCGCCGGTTCGACCGCAAGGCGCAGCGTGGCGCTGTCGCTCAGGCCGTTCTGCCTGTCCTTCACGGTGACCGTGACGGTGTACTCGCCCGCCGCCGGCCTGGCCCAGCTGACGTTGCCTGCACCACTGATCCTGAGCCCGGCAGGCGCGTCGCCCATCGAGTAGCTCACGGCATGGCTGGCCTTCACGGTCAGCCTGACGCTGAGCGGCTTGCCGGCCACGCCGGTGGCGGTGGCGTCGCTGAGCTCGGGCGGCACCGGCGCCGGGTTGATCCTGAGCGTCAGCACGGCCTGGCCAGTCAGGCCGGTGACGACGTCCTTGCCGATCACCGTGACGGCATGGCTGCCCGCCACGGGCTCGGCCCAGCTCACCGTGCCGCTGTCGCTGATGCGCATGCCGCCCGGCGCCTTGTCCAGGCTGTAGCTCAGCGCGTGGGTCGCCTTCACGACCATGGCATGGCTCAGGGCCGTGCCGACCTGGCCGGTGAGCGTGGCGGCGCTCAGCACCGGCTTGACCGGCACGGGTTCGACCTTGACGGTGTAGACACCCTTGCCGGTCAGGCCGGTCGTGCCGTCGCGGGCCGACACCGTGACGGCGAAGCTGCCCAGCACCGGCTTGGGCCAGCTCACCACGCCCGCGGTGGCAATCTTCATGCCCGCGGGTGCACCGGCCAGGGTGTAGGTCAGCGGGTTCTTCGCGCTCGCCGTCACCGTGAAGCTCAGTGCCTTGCCCACCGTGGCTGCCACATAGGCCGATGCCACCGTGGGCGGTTCGACCAGCGGCAGGCCGGTGCCGGCCTCGGTCAGCGCGGCCAGCAGGCTGGCGACGTTGGGCGTGCCCAGGCCGGTCAGGGTGTCGTAGCCGGCGCGCGCCGAGCAGGTCGCGCAGCTGCCGTTGGCGCCACTCGTGATGTCTGCGAACGCGCGTGCGTAGCTGCTGGAGTCGCCACCGACGTGGCCGTACAGGGCGTTGTGCGGCTCGCCCAGCACGCCTTTGCCGGCCTGCGCGCGCAGGGCATTGGCGATGGCGATCAGGCCGGCCCATTGCGGCGTCGACAGGCTGGTGCCGCCAGCGCACAGCCAGCTGGGCGTGGTGCTGCCGGGCGAGATGACAGCGGTGTACTGGCCGCTGCCCGGATCGGCGTTGAAACCCACGTCGGCCACGGTGCGTTTCGTCACCGCGAAGCCGCCCGGCAGGCCCTGCGCCTGGTAGGCCGGCGTGCCCACATAGGCGCTGATGCCGCCGCCGGTGCTGCTCCAGCCGACCTCGCTGCGTGCGCCGCTGCCGTTGAAGGTCAGCCGCGTGCCACCTACCGCCAGCACGCGGGACGAGACCGAGGGCCACATCACGCCCGAGCCCCAGTCGCCCGTGGCTGCCAGGTAGGCCATGCCGTTGCCACTGAAGGCGCTGTCGGCATAGTTCGTCCATGCGCTTTCCCGGCTGCCGAAACTCATCGACACCGCGCCCGGGCCCATGGCGTTGGCCAGGCGAATGGCGCCGACCAGGGCATCGCCCGAGGCGTCCGGCGCCTCGATCAGGATGATGCGTGCCAGCGGCGCGGTGGCGTGCGCCCACTGGACATCCAGCGTGATCTCGGTGGCCCAGCTGCTGTCGTAGGCGGGTGCGCTGCTGCGCATGCCGGCTGCGGCGGTGCTGTAGACCACCGAGAACACGCAGCCCTCGCTGGTCGACGCAGCATCCAGCGGCAGTGCGGCGCCGACCGGGATGGCCCGTGTCTCGCACGCCGGCAGGCCGAAGCGCTGGTTGAAGGCCGTGAGCTCCGCGACCACGTTGGGGTCGTGGAAGGCGTCGACGATGTAGATGGTCTGGCCGGCGCCGAGCAGCGCGGCCTGCCCGGCGCTCGGCGTGGTGCCTGCGGCGGGCAACTCCGGCAGCCCGTAGGCCGCACGTATCTGTGCCGGCGTGTAGACCGACACGCTGGCCGGCGTGGCCTGGGGCGTGCTGGCGCCCAGCGCACGCGCGCGGCGTGCCTCGGCGGTGGCGGTGTTGATGGCCTGCAGCGTCAACCGTCGGGTGTCCAGGCCCGCCAGTTCGGCGCTCAGCGCCTGCTCGTGCGGTGCCCGGCTGGCCGAGGCGCGTGCGTTCGCCATGTCGATGTCCGACGGCTCGTCCAGCAGCACGGGTGCGATGTGAAACGTCGGTTCGGCCAGCGGCCGGTCGGCCGCCGGCAGCACCGGCTCGTCGGCCGGGGCGGTGGAGGAAGCGTCCGTGCCGCCGCCGCCGCACGAGGTCAGCACCAGGGTGGCGAACAGCGCGGCGCAGGTGTGGGTGAGCAAGGACATGACCGGGAACTCCAAGCAAGGCTGGCAGGACGAGGGCCGCGCCGACTGCAGGTCGCGTGTCTGCCCGCGTGACAGGGGCGCTGCCTGCGGCGGACCCCTGACGATCACTCATCGGTCGCCGCGCGCCGGACTTGAGCGCGATTGCTGCGTTTCGCGCATGTCGCGCGTTCCATGCCTGGCCTGCCGCGTGGCTGCTGGGCGCTGCCTGCCTGGCCGCCTGGCCAGCCGCGGCCCAGCAGTCCATGGCCGACCGCCAGGCGCGTGCCTGGGCGGCCAGCTGTGCCACCTGCCACGGCACCGAGGGCCGCGCCCAGGGCCTGATCCCGGTGCTGGCCGGGCGCGACGCCGCCGTGCTGCTGGCTGCGCTGAGCGAATTCAAGGCCGGTCAACGCCCCGCCGCCAGCGTGATGCACCAGCACGCCATGGGCTACAGCGACGACGAGCTGGGCCGCATTGCCCGGTACTACGCCAGCCTGCCGGCGCGCTGAGGGGAGACCGAACATGAGCATCCAGCGACGTCATCTGCTGGGCGCCGGCCTGGCGGGCTCCACCCTGGGCCTGCTGGGCTGTGCCACGCCAGCGTCCGCGCCACCCATCGCCCGGGTGGTGGTGACAGGCGCGGGCTTCGGCGGCGCCACCGCGGCCAAGTACATGCACATGCGGCTGTGGGAGCCGCGCATCGAGGTCACCCTGGTCGAGCGCAACGAGGTCTTCACCTCCTGCCCCATCAGCAACTTGGTGCTGGCCGGCGTGCAGGAGATCGCCGACATCACCGTGCCCTACACCGGGCTGGACAAGTACGGCATCCGGCGCGTGCGCGACGAGGCCACCGCCATCGACCTGGAAAGCAAGCAGGTGCGCCTGGCGCGCGGCGACGCGCTGCCCTACGACCGGCTGATCCTGGCGCCTGGGGTGGACTTCCAGTTCGACAAGGTGCCCGGCCTGGCCCAGGCCGATGCCAGCGGGCGCGTGCAACACGCAGTGGGTGGGGGTGGAGTTCCAGGGTTTCGAATCCACCGTGGCGCCGGGCGTGCACGTGATCGGCGACGCCATCAACGCCGCGCCGGCCATGCCCAGGAGCGGCTTCATGGCCAACAACCATGCCAAGGTGGTGGCCGATGCGGTCATCGCCCGGCTCACCGGCCAGCCGGTCAACGAGGCGCCCATCCTGGCCAACACCTGCTACAGCTTCGTGTCGGACAAGGAGGTGGTGCACGTGGCCTCGGTGCACAAGTGGGACGCGGCGCAGAAGACGCTGGTGGCAGTGCCCGGCACCGGCGGCCTGTCGGCCGCGCGCAACCAGGTCGAGGGCCGCATCGCGTTGGCCTGGGCACGCAACATCCGGGCCGACGCGCTGGGTTGAGCGGCTTGCAACGCTGTCGCGAGCCGGGTCGAACCTGAGCGCCGCCGCGCCTGCCCCGGCGCCGGCCTGAAGGCGCGCGCCCGGGTCAGCCCGTCACGGCCTGCGCCGCGACGTACTCGTAGCCCAGCTGGCGCGCCACCGGTTCGCAGGTCACCACGCCCTGGGCGACGTTCAGGCCGGCACGCAGGTGCACGTCGGCGCGCAGCGCGGCCTTCCAGCCCTGGTCGGCCAGTGCCAGGGCGTGGCCGATGGTGGCGTTGTTGAGCGCGAAGGTCGAGGTGCGCGCCACCGCGCCGGGCATGTTGGCCACGCAGTAGTGCACCACGCCGTCGACCACATAGGTCGGCTCGGCATGGGTGGTGGCGCGCGAGGTCTCGAAGCAGCCGCCCTGGTCGATCGCCACGTCGACCACCACGGCGCCGGCCTTCATTCGCGCCACCATCTCGCGCGTCACCAGCCTGGGCGCGGCCGCGCCGGGGATGAGCACGCCGCCGATCACCAGATCGGCCGCCAGCACCGCTTCCTCGACGCTGGCGCGGTTGGAGAACTGCGTGGTGATGCGGTTGCCGAAGATCAGGTCGAGCTGGCGCAGCCGGTCCACGTTCCTGTCCAGCACCGTCACGCGTGCGCCCAGGCCCACGGCCATCTGCAGCGCGTGGGTGCCCACCACGCCGGCGCCCAGCACCACCACGTGTGCGGGCGCCACGCCGGGCACACCGCCCAGCAGCACGCCCATGCCGCCCTTGGACTTCTCCAGGTGGGCCGCACCGGCCTGCACCGCCATGCGTCCGGCCACCTCGCTCATGGGCGCCAGCAGGGGCAGGCCGCCGCTGGCGCTGGTCACGGTCTCGTAGGCGATGCAGGTCGCGCCCGATTTCACCAGGCCGGCGGTCTGCGCCGGGTCCGGCGCGAGGTGCAGATAGGTGTAGAGCAGGTGCTGCTCGCGCAGCAGCGCGATCTCGCCGGGCTGGGGCTCCTTGACCTTGACGATCATCTCGCCGCGCGCATAGGCCTCGGCGGCATCGGCCACCAGGCGCGCCCCGGCGGCCAGGTACTGCTCGTCGCCCAGGCCGATGGCCGCGCCGGCGCCGGCCTGCACCCAGACCTCGTGGCCATGGGCCACCAGTTCACGTACGCTGGCCGGGGTCAGGCCGACGCGGTATTCGTGGTTCTTGATTTCCTTGGGCACGGCGATGCGCATGATCTTCAGTCCTTGCCACAGGGTGGCGGTGGGGGCAGGGCGGGGCGGCGGCACGGCGGCATGGGCCGGCCGACCGGCATGGCCGCATTGTGGGCAGCCCGATCTGGAACATGAAGATGGATCGAAATATCTGCGATTACATTAGAAGTACTTATGAACTCCCACGACGCCGCAGCCCTGGACTGCCTGGCCGCGCTGGCCGACACCGGCAGCTTCGAGCGTGCGGCGCAGCGGCTCGCCATCACCCAGTCGGCCGTGTCGCAGCGCCTGCGCACGCTCGAGGCCGGCCTGGGCCGCCCGCTGGTGGTGCGTTCGCGCCCGCTGCGCCTGACCGAACCCGGCAAGCTGCTGCTGCGCCACGCGCGCCAGCTTCAGGCCCTGCGTGCCGACCTGGCGCGCGAGCTCGGCACCGCCGGTGATGCACAGGAGACGCTGCCCATCGCCGTGAACGCCGACAGCCTGGCCACCTGGGTGCTGCCGGCGCTGGACGAGCTGGTGCACGCCGGCCAGCGCGAGGGGGTGGGCCTGGAGTTCATCGTCGACGACCAGGACTTCACCCACGAGTGGCTGCGCGAGGGCGCGGTGCTGGGCTGCGTCAGCACCGTGGCTCAGGCGCTGCGCGGCTGCACCGCCACGCTGCTGGGCGCCATGCGCTACATCGCCGTGGCCAGCCCCGACTTCGTCGCCCGCGAGCTGCCGCAGGGCCTGAACCGCGCCAACTTCGCGCGCCTGCCCTGGCTGGTCTTCAACCGCAAGGACGACATGCACGCCGCCTGGGTGGGGCGCGCCTTCGGCATCGACGCGCCGCGGCTGACGCCGCGCGCCGTGCCCTCCACCGAGGCCCATGCCCGCGCCACCGCCCTGGGCTGGGGCCTGGGCGTGATGCCCGAGCAGATGGCGGCCGAGCGCCTGGCGCGCGGCGAGCTGGTGCCGGTGCACCCCGAGGTGCACGTCGACGTGCTGCTGTACTGGCACCAGTGGAACCTGCGCCTGGACGACACGCGCCAGCCCGCCGCGCGCACCGGTACGCTCGACCGCATCGGCCAGGCGCTGGCGCGCGGTGCGGCCGCGGTGCTGCGCTCCTAGAATCGCGCCCCTTTTCTGCCTGCCCAGGCCACCATGAACATCGTCATCAACCCCGAGCTGCAGGCCTACATCGATCCGCTCACCGCCGAGGAACACGAGGCGCTCGAGCGCAGCCTGCTCAAGGAAGGCTGCCGCGACGCCCTGGTGCTGTGGGGCGAGGTGCTGGTGGACGGCCACAACCGCTACACCATCTGCCGCAAGCACGGCCTGCCCTTCCAGACCATGCAGCACCCGCACTTGCGCAGCATGGACGACGTGCACCTGTGGATGATCGACCAGCACCTGGGCCGGCGCAGCGTGTCGGACTTCCAGCGCGGCACGCTGGCGCTGCGCAAGCGCGAGATCCTGGCCGCGCGGCGCGCACGCGTGCTGGCCGGGCCCGAGGCCGCCGGGCCAGCCGACGCTGCCGGCCCGGCGGCGTCGGTCGGCGCCGCGCCCTGGGACGCCGCCGCCGAAGGTGCCGGTGCGCCCGTCGCCGCGGCCCTGAACCAGGCCGCCGCCGCGGCCGCCGAGCAGGCACTCAGCACCCGCGAGGCCATCGCCAAGGCCGCGCGCCTGAGCGGCAACCAGGTCGTGCTGATCGAGAAGATCCAGAAGAACGCCGCGCCCGCGGTGGTCGCCGCGGTGCGGGCGGGCGCGATCTCGATCAACGCCGCCGCCGCGCTGGCCAGCCTGCCGGCCCAGGAACAGGTGGCCGCAGCCGAGGCCGGGCCCGAGGAACTGCGCCAGGCTGCCCGGCGGGTGCGCGAGGCGCGCCGCAAGCCGCGCGAGGCCGCGGCGACAGGCACGGCCGGCGCCACGCCAGCCGACACCGAACCCGCCCCGGGCCAGCCCGACCCGCTGCGCGACCTGCGCCGGCGCGTGAGCGAGCTGGAGACCGAGAACATCGCGCTGCGCCGCCAGCTCATCGAGCTGCAGGGCGAATTGCAACAGGCGCAGCAGACCCGCCAGCAGGCCAGGCAGGCGCAGGGCTGATGCGGCAGCGGCGCGCGCCGCCGCGTTCTACTTGCGCAGCGTCGCGTCCTCGACCAGCACGGCGTATTCGTAGCCGGCGCCGAGCTGCACGTTGGTGCGCACCGTGCCGTGGAGCATGATCACGTCGCCCACCGCAGCCAGCCCGGTGGTGGTGACCAGCAGGTCGTTGGTGCCGGCGCTCGCGCTGCCCGAACCGTCCTGCACATGCAGCCAGTTCTTGCCCATGATGCCGGTGCTCACCTTCACGACACGCGCCTGCAGGCTCACGGGCTTGTCCTTGAGCATGGCCTTGCCGGTCACGATCTCGGCCACGGTGCGGGCGTTGGCACCGCTGGCCCGGGCGACCTTGCCGGCCGCTGCGGTCGGCGCCGGGGCCGAGCCGCCAGCATGCGGCACATGGGCCGACATCGGCGCGCCGCCCATGCCCATGCCCATGCCCTGACCGGCATGCGGACTGGCTCCCGGCGTCCTGCTGCCTTGAGCCGCGGCAGGCGTATCGGCCAGGTTGCCGAACACGATCCGGTCGAAGCGACGCTTGAGCACCTTGCTCTCGAAGTCCTGCATCACGGTCGGATCGCTGATGGCGACCTGGGCGCCGACCTTGACGTTCGCACGTGTCACGGCCGCCCAGGTCTCGCCATGAGCGGTCTTCAGGCGCAGGTAGGTGTACACGTCCGCGTCGCGCACCTCCAGCACCTCGCCCCTGAGCGCAGCGGCGGGCGCATCCGGGGCAGCGGCAGATGGCGCTGCCAGGGTGTGGCCGGCGATGCCCAGCAGCAGGGCGGCGATCAGGGCGTTGAGTGTCATGGCGCGCGGATTCTAGGGGGCGGGTGGCAACCGACCCTGCCCGGCCAAGGGCTTGAACATTCTCCCGCACGAGGACGCCAGGCCGAGCCCGGCCCGGCGGGCTCATGCCGAGGTGGCGGAGCCGATTTCCGGACCGACTGATTGAGGGCCTACTTGGTGTCGCCTTCGGACTTCTGCTGGCGGCCGTCGGACTGCTTCCTGAGACACTTGACCTGCTGCTCGGTGCTGCCGATCACCTTGCCGGTGGTCTGCTGGACCTTGCCGGCGGCCTCCTTGAGGGTGCCCTGGACCTGATCCTTGTCCATGATGGACTTTCAGTGGTTGAGAAGACGGCGCAAGCGTCTTGTGGAAGCTGCGCCGACACGACCATAGGCAGCCCATCCCGGCGGGTCTGTGCGAGAGCCGACCCAGCCGGCGGAGCAGCGCCGGCCGGCCCGGGGCTGGCTGCCACGCCTGCTGCTTGTCGCCTTGGTGGCTGGCGGGTCGCTGGCCGGCTGCGGCTACAACAGCTTCCAGACCGGCGACGAGGAGGTCAAGGCCGGCTGGGCCGAGGTCTTCAACCAGTACCAGCGCCGCACCGACCTGGTGCCCAACCTGGTCAGCACGGTCAAGGCCGAGGCCAAGTTCGAGCAGGACACGCTCACCCGCGTGGTGCATGCGCGCTTGCGCGCCACCTCCATCCAGGCCACCCAGGGCGAGCTGACCGGCGCCTTGTCGCGCCTGCTGGTGGTGGCCGAGAGCTACCCGGCGCTCAGGGCCAACCAGGGCTTCCGCGACCTGTCGGCCCGGCTCGAAGGCACCGAGAACCGCATCAACGTGGCGTGGCGGCGCGACATCCAGGCGGTGCAGGGCCTGGTCAGGCCTGAGCGTCGTCAGACGCGCGGTGGCACGAGCTCGCAGTTCGGCGTCTTGTTCCCGCAGCTTGTTGCGCTTGCGCTCGAAGTCATCGTAGATGGCGGCGAGCTTGAGTGCGTGCAGCTTCTTGCCGTCTTCGTAGAGGTGCTCGGCGATGGCTTTCACGGAACTTCCTACACAGGGCTGTATGAGGAGCTGTGTAGGAAATCGCTTTAGCTATAAGCAAAAAGCCCTTGATTTCTAAGGAAATCAAGGGCTTAGCTGATTTTCGGGCTCTATGGGGTGGCTGATGGGACTCGAACCCACGACAACAGGAATCACAATCCTGGACTCTACCAACTGAGCTACAGCCACCGCAGAGAAGCGAAAGTATATCCCAGCATTGCGTGTTTTCGTAGCCCCATGTGCGGCATGTGATGCTCTCGTGTCACGCAGCCGGGGCTGCATCTGGCCGTGCCGGTCAGGACAGCTTCGTCACTGGGGCGCGGCCGAAGCTGCTGCCGCAGCCTTGGGTGCGATCTTGGCCTTGAAGCGTTCACGCAGTGCCGCCAGGTAGGCGCTGGACTCCGCGTTGGACCACAGCTGCGCGTACTGGCTGCGCAGGCGCTGCGGATCGCTGCCGGCGCCAACCGGATCGACCGGCAGCACCTTGGTCACGCGGGCCACCACGTAGCCTTCGTTGCCCAGCGAGACACCCACCCAGGCGGGCAGCTTGTCGGCCTTGGCGCGCAGCACGGCATCGACCAGCGGACGCGACAGGTTCTCCATCTTGTTGCGCGCCACGATCATCGAGACCGACATGGCGCTGCCCGGCGTGCCGCCCTCGGCCTGCCAGAGCTTGAGCTTGGCTTCGCCGTCGGCGCGCGCGGCATCGGCGGCCTTGGACGCGATCACGGCGGCACGCACCTGCTCCTTCATCTCGGCCAGCGGCAGCTTGCGCGCCGGGCTGTAGGTCAGCACGCGGGCGGACGCGAGCTGGTTGGGGCCGACCTCGACCGTCTGCACGTTGCGTTTCTTGGCCAGGTTGTCGGCGTTGAAGATGGCTTCCAGCAGCTTGGGGCTGGCCAGCGGGCCGGTGGCGCCCGACGCTGCGCTGCGCTGCACGCCTTCGGCCTTCTTCAGTTCCAGCTTGAGCTTGGTGGCCACGGCCTGCAGCGTGTCCTCCTGGTCGACCGCGTCGGAGAACTGCTCGGCGGCCTCGGCGTAGCGCTTGGTCGCGAGCTGCTTGCGCACTTCCTCCTCGATCTCGCCCTTGACCGATTCGTAGCTGCGCTTCTCGCCACCACGCGTGTCGAGCACCTCGATGATGTGATAGCCGAACTCGCTGGTGACGACGTCGCTGAGCTCGCCCTTCCTGAGCTTGAAGGTGGCTTCCTCGAATGGCGGCGTCATGGCACCCTTGCCGAACCAGTCGAGATCGCCACCACGTGCGGCCGAGCCCGGGTCCTGCGACTGCTTCCTGGCGATGTCGGCGAAGGCAGCACGGTTCTTCTTCAGCTCGGCCAGCACGGCCTGTGCCTCGGCGCGGGCCTTGTCATTGGCGGCCTTGGCATCGGCGCTGTCGGCCGGTGCGGTCTTGATCAGGATGTGGCGGGCATGGCGCTCCTCGGGTTGCGAGTAGCGTGCGACATTCTCGTCGTAGTACTTGCGCAGGTCCTCGGCCGGCACGCTCACGGTCTTGCTCACCGAGGCCATGTCCAGCACCAGGTATTCGATCGACGCCACTTCAGGCGTCTGGAACTGGGCCGCGTTCCTCGCATCGGCGTACCAGGCCTCGATCTCGGCGTCGCTGGCCTGCTGCTGGGCGGCGTAGGTGCGCGGCTCGAACTTGGCGATCTGGATCTCGCGGCGCTGGAACATGGCGTCGAGCGCGAGGGTGGCAACCGTCTGCGCCGCGGGCGTGGACGTGCCCAGGCCGCCCAGCACCTGCTGCATGGCCAGGTCCTGCTTGAGCTGCAGGGCCAGCTGGGCCGAATCCAGGCCGCGGATGGTGAGCATCTCCTTGCGCGGCGTGCCGTCGGCGTTGCGCACGTTGGCGAACTGCGGGTCGCTCTGGAACACCCGCACGACCTGGTCGTCGCTGGGCATCAGGTTGAGCTTGCGCGAGGCCTCGAACAGCACGCGATCACGCACGATCTGCTCTAGCACGCGTGCCTTCATCTCGGGCGTGTCGAACATCTTGATGTCCATGTTGGGCATCTGCGCGCGCATGCGCTCGACCTGCTGGCGGTGAGCGTTGTCCCATTCGGTCTGCGTGATCGGCTGGCCGGCGACCTTGGCGACTTCATCGTTGCCACCGGCGAACTTCTCGTAGCCCTGGATGCCGAAGACCACGAAGGACGGGAAGATCAAGAGCACCAGCACGAACTGGAGCACGCGGTTGTGACGGCGGACGAAATCGAACATGGGTACTTTCCTCAGGGGCTGGTGCCTGCATGGCACCTGACCAGACGCAACAAAGGCGAACCTGGGTTCGCCTTGAGCCCCGGCTGCGTCGGGGGTATGACCGGAAGGGAAGGTACCGAGCCCAGGGGGCGGTACCCGCAAGCTGTTGTTTTGCAACAGATTTCAAATCTAACAAGCTTCAACCACGGGCTTCGTCGCTGGCGATGATCCGATACCTGACGAGCACGTAAAACACACGATTGTATGGGCCGTGAGGCCGGGGCCGGACCCTTCGCTGCCGTCACGCCCGCTTGCCCGGCGCGCAGGCCAGGCACAGCGCGACCAGTTCCACCGCGCCGTGCACCTGCAGCTTGCGGTAGGCTCGGCCGCGCAGCGTGGCGACGCTGCCGGGCGCGATGCCCAGGGCCAGGCCTATGCTTTCCCGGCTGCGTCCGGTCAGGGTGAGGGCGCTGGCCTCCCGTTCGCGCTCACTCAGGCGCACCGGCAGGCGCAGCAGCAGGGCCGCAGCTGCCTCCGGACTGATGCCTGCTGCGGTGCCCGCGTCGCGCGGTGACGGCTGGCGCATGGCCCGGTGGCGGCGCAGCAATGCCAGCAGCAAGGGGGCGAGGCTGGAGAAGAGCCGGACGTGGCCGGGCGCGAAGCAGCCTCGGGCCTGGTCGCGGCACAGGTTGACGGCGGTCCACCGCCCGTCCAGCGCCGCCAGCGCGGACAGGCGATCGACCAGACCGATGCGGTCCCAGAGCTGTTCGCCATAACTTGCGTCGGCCATGTCCTCGCGCGTCAGGCGCATGATGGTGGGCGGGGGCCCGCACCTGTGCGGGCTGTCACGCAACTGAGGCGCCAGCCAGTCCAGCAGGGCCGTGCCGAAGTTGTCTCTGCCCAGGCAATCGATCACCTCGGCCATGGCCAGCGTCCGGCTGGCCGGGGCGTCGTCGGCAACCTGCCTGCCCTCGCGGTCGCCGGCACAGGTGCAGCGCAGATCGGGGTAGACAGGAGGTGCAGGAGGTGCAGGGCCGGGATCATGGATCCTTGGATTGTCCGTCAGCCGATGGACAGACGCCCACGCGGCGCTGGGGCACGATGGCCGCCCCTGGACACCGCCTGCCCGCCGTTGCCCGACCATGAACACCGCCCCGGAGCGCCCCCCGCGTCTGACGCCGACCGCACGCACGACCACACCCCTGACCGCATCCGTGGGGCCCTGCTGCGCTTGCAGGCCGAACTCGCTGACGAACACACGCCCTTCGTCACCGACGAGTGGTAGGTCGCCGCGTTCGCCGACGAGGTGACGCGCGCGCCGCTGGCGTGCAGGCTGCTGGGCCTGCCTGTCGTGCTGCTGCGCCGGGTCGACGGCACGGTGGTTGCGTTGGAGGACCGCTGTGCGCACCGCTCGAAGGCCGGTCATGTGCGCCTGCACGAGAACCTGCTCGACCTGACCCACCCGAGCTTCCTGCACGCGAAGATCCTCGGCACGCCCGACTACGCCAGGGCGCCGCGCGCATCGCGAGCTCTACCTTCATCTCGCCCGCGCTGCACGAGGTGCACGTGCGTTTCCACGCCTGCAACCGGCGGCCCGAGGAGCTGCCCTCGCGCGCCGATGGCCTCTCGCTGGCCATGTGGCGTGGGCTCAAGCGCCGGGCGCTGGCACACGCGCCCGCGCGCTGAGCGTCAGCCCTTAGACGTCAGTCCTTGAGCTTCCATGTGCCGCCTTCGATGCGCACCATCACCTGGCTGCGCGTGTCCACGCCGTTGTGGTCGGTGGCTCTCATGCTGAACACGCCCTGCGAGCCGACGAATGCCCGCGTGCCCTCGATGGCGTCGCGCAGCCCGGTGCGGAACTCGGCCGTGCCGGGCTGGGCCTTCCTGATGGCCACGGCAGCGGCCTGCTGGATGATGAACAGGCCGTTCCACCTGGTGGCGGCAAACAGGGAGCGGCTGTCGCTCGGCTGCGAGGATGCCGACGGTGCGCGGATGGATGCACGACGGCATCGCCGCCGACCTGGGGCTGGCACCTGCCACGGTCAAGACCTACCGGGACCGTGCCTTCCAGCGCCTGGGCATCCACCAGCGCCATGAGCTCTTCGCACTGGCGCTGCAGCGTTGAGCAGCGCGTGCGACTGCTCTGCCTCGCCTCGCCGCGGTTCAGGGGCGTTGTCCCTCGGCGCGCAGCGCCTCTTCCACCAGGCGGCGGAACTGGATCAGCGCAGGGTCCATGGCCAGCGGCAGCATGGGCGCGTCGGGCTTCATGGCGATGATCGTCGCCTGAGCGGTGATCATGTCGCGGTCTTCATTGTCGGCCTGCACTAGGCTGTCGTGGAACTTGTCGGCCAGGCTCATGCCGCCCTGGTCGGTCGGCACGGCCTGCTGGAAGAAGTAGTGCGTGCTGGTCTTGGCTGGCACGATCTCCAGCCCCGGCACCTGCACGCAGGCGCCCTGGGCGTCGAGCTGAACCGGACCGGTCTGTGGTGGGTGCTGAGGGGCTCGAACCCCCGACCTACGCCGTGTAAAGGCGCCGCTCTGCCAACTGAGCTAAGCACCCGATCCTGGTGAGATTATCTGATCGCGTCGCGCAGTGCCTTGCCGGCACGGAACCTTGGAACCCTGGACGCCTTGATCGCGATCGTCGTGCCGGTGCGCGGATTGTGCCCGGTGCGCGCCGCGCGCTTGCCGACGCTGAAGGTGCCGAAGCCGACCAGCGTCACCACGTCACCCTTCTTGAGCGAGCTCTGGATGCTGTTGATCGTTGCATCCAGCGCCCGCCCTGCCGCGGCCTTGGAGATGTCGGCATGCACGGCAATCGCCTCGATCAGGTCGGCTTTGTTCACAGGGGTCTCTCGTTGACATGATCCGCACGGCCTGATCGAGCGGTGCTGCTGTCCCGGGCGTGGACGCGGATTCTATTCATCTTCTGTTGCATGTCCGGAGCGGGTTTCAGCGGCCTGTGCCCGGCCGCACGGCCGGCGCACGCACCACCAGCATCACGCCGCACACGGTCACGGCGATGCCGGCCAGCGTGCTCGGCCCCAGGCTTTCGCCGAACAGCACGGCGGCCAGCACGGCGGTGCACGGCGGCACCAGGTACATCAGGCTGGTGACACGTGTGGCGGCGCCACGCTGGATGAGCAGGTACAGCAGCGAGCTGCCGCCCAGGGTGAGCGCCAGCACCGACCAGGCCAGCGCGCCGAACAAGGCGGGCTGCCAGTCCATGGACTCGTGCTCCAGCAGCGCCAGCGGCAGGGTGACGACGAAGGCTGCCATGAGTTGCACCGTGTTGGCCGTGCGCACGTCGCAGGGCGTGACGTTGCGTTTCTGGTACAGCGTGCCGGCCGTGATGCTGCACAGCGCCATCAGTGCCATGCCCAGGTTGACGGGCGTCACGCCGCCCGTACCCAGCTTGGGACTCACGACCAGCGCCACACCGCCCAGCCCCAGCAGCAGGCCCAGCCACTGGCGCAGGCTGACGCGGTGGTCCTGCCCGCGCGCGGACAGCCACACAGCCGTGAGCACCGGCTGCAGGCCGACGATGAGCGCACTGGTGCCCGCGCCCATGCCGGCCTTCACCGCCGCCCACACGCCGCCCAGGTAGCCGGCGTGCATCAGCATGCCGGTCACACCCAGGTGCAGCCACTGCGTGCGCGTGGTGGGCCAGGGCGCGCGAGCCAGGCTGATCCAGACCAGGAAACAGGCGATCGACGCCGCGTAGCGCCACGTCAGGAAGCCCATGGGCGGTGCATGCGGCATGCCGTAGCGCGCGACGATGAAGCCTGTGCTCCAGATCAGCACGAACACGCCGGGCATGGTGCGCAGCCAGGGCGTGTCGGCCGCCGCCGGGGTGCTGGCAGCCATGGTCAACGCGCCTTGGCGCGGATTTCCGGCAAGGCTTTTTGCAGGTAATAGACCATGGACCACACGGTCAGCACGGTGGCGGTGTAGATCAGCAGCGTGCCCCACCAGTGCGTGTCGATCACGCCGAACAGCTCGCCGTCATAGAGGAGGAAGGGGATGGCCACCATCTGCGCCGTGGTCTTGAGCTTGCCCAGCATGTGCACCGCCACGCTGCGCGAGGCGCCGATCTGCGCCATCCATTCCCGCAGCGCCGAGATGGCGATCTCGCGCCCGATGATGACCAGCCCGATCAGCGCGTTGACGCGGTCGAGCTGCAGCAGCACCAGCAGGGCGGCACACACCAGCAGCTTGTCGGCCACCGGGTCGAGGAAGGCGCCGAACGAAGATGTCTGGTTGAGCTTGCGTGCCAGCCAGCCGTCCAGCCAGTCGGTCAGGGCGATGACGACGAACAGCACCGTGGCCATCAGGTTGACCGTGGTGATCGCCCACGAGGTGGCGTACAGCCCGACGATGAGCGGGATGGCGACGATGCGCGCCCAGGTGAGCAGCGTGGGCAGGGTCAGAAACATGCAGGCATTGTGCCTATTTGTGCACGCCCCCCTGCACAGCCTCAGTGCAGGGCGCGGTGGATGGCCTCGGCCAGCTCGCGCGAGATGCCTTCCACGCTACTGAGTTCATCCACGCTCGCGGCCGCCACGCCGCGCGCGCCGCCGAAGCGCTGCAGCAGCCGGGCGCGTTTGCGTGGCCCCACGCCCGCGATCTCGTCGAGCTTGCTGGCCCCCGAGCCGGTGCGCACCGAGGCGCGCTTGGCGCGCATGCCGGTGATGGCGAAGCGATGTGCCTCGTCGCGGATCTGCGCCACCAGCATGAGGGCGGCCGAGTCGCGCCCCAGGTAGACCTTCTCCCGTCCGTCGGCGAACACCAGTTCCTCCAGCCCGACCTTGCGGCCCTCGCCCTTCTCGACGCCCACCAGCAGGCCCAGGCTCAGGCCGAGCTGCTCGAAGACCTCGCGCGCCACCGCGATCTGGCCCTTGCCGCCGTCCACCAGCACCAGGTCGGGCAGGCGTGCCTCGCCCTGCCGGGCGGCCTCGGCCAGGCGGGCGTAGCGGCGCGTCAGCACCTGGCGCATGGCGGCGTAGTCGTCGCCGCCGGTGATGCCGGTGATGTTGAAGCGCCGGTACTGGCCGGGCTGCATGCGGTGGTTCTCGAACACCACGCACGAGGCCTGGGTGGCCTCGCCGGCCGTGTGGCTGATGTCGAAGCACTCGATGCGCAGGGTGGCACAGCCCTCGTCGATTGCCTCGGGCGCCAGGTCGAGGGCCTCGACCAGGGCGCGGGTGCGGGCCTGCTGCGAGCCTTCCTCGGACAGCAGCCGCGCCAGCGCCAGCTCGCAGCCCTGCTGCGCCATGTCCAGCCAGATGCGACGCTGCTCGCGCGGCTGGTGCAGGGTGGCGATGCGCCGGCCGGCCTGCTCGCTCAGGCCGGCCATCAGTGCTGCCGGCAGGGCGTGGCTGCACACCAGCAGCGCCGGCACGTCCGTGGCACCCACATAGTGCTGGGCCACGAAGGCGGCCAGCACCTGGGCCTCGATGGCAGCCAGATCCGCGTCGTCGCCGGCCTCGTCCTCCAGCGCCATGGCCGTGGCCTCCTCCACATGGGTGGGGAAGTAGGCCCGGTCGCCCAGGTGGCGCCCGCCGCGCACCATGGCCAGGTTCACGCAGGCACGCCCGCCCTGCACCCTGACGGCCAGGATGTCGGCGTCGCGTTCGTCGCCCGTGGTCTCGACCGCCTGCTGCTGCAGCACGCGCGACAGCGCGCCGATCTGGTCGCGCACGGTGGCCGCGGTCTCGAAGTCCAGCTGCTCCGACGCCGCCAGCATGCGGCCCTGCATCTCGTCCAGCACGCCCTGGGCCTGGCCGAGCAGGAAGCGCGTGGCAGCGCTGACATCGGCGGCGTAGTCCGCGCGCTCGATCTCGCCCACGCAGGGGCCCGAGCAGCGCCGGATCTGGAACAGCAGGCAGGGCCGGCTGCGGTTTTTGAACACCGTGTCCTCGCAGGTGCGCAGCATGAAGACCTTCTGCAGCAGCTGGATGGACTCCTTCACCGCCCACGCACTCGGGTAGGGGCCGAAGTAGCTGTGGCGCTTGTCCACCGTGCCGCGGAAGTAGGCCATGCGCGGGAACTCCTGCCCGCTGGTGATCTTGAGGTAGGGGTAGCTCTTGTCATCGCGGAACAGGATGTTGTAGCGCGGCTGCAGCGTCTTGA